>CAMDLG010000087.1 GCA_945901565.1 Bifidobacterium breve
CGGACGGCCGACGCCGATTCTGAAGACCGAGGCGCTGCGCGGCGAAGGGGTCGCTGAGCTGGCCGAGGAGATTGACCAGCACCGTGCGTTTATCGAGGCAGAGGGCACGCTGGCAGAACGCCGTCGGCGCAACTTGCGTAGCGAAGTGATCGCGATCTGCACTCACCGGATGCGGCGAAAGTTGGAGCAACAAGTTGACGAGGGTGACGCGTTCAGCGAACTCTTCGACGCCGTCGTTGAGCGCAAGATTGACCCGGCCAGCGCCGCCAGTCAGATCCTCGAACAGCTCGGCGACTGAAACTCGCCGCAGCTTTAGCCGCCGAAGATGCTCCATGGAAGTGGTCCGCTCAGCGGAGTCACTCCGGCATCTGCCGCCAGTCGCGCTGCGATCAGCAGCCAGACCGTTAGCGCAACGCCGATCGCGGCGAGCGCGATTCCGACCTTTGGGTAGCGTCGCAGTCCCCACGAACTGAGCGCCGCCGCGGCCGGAAGTGCAACGACCAGTGGCTCGCCGGGGGACAAGCCAGCGAAGCTCGCCTCTAGGAATACGGCGCCGAACAGCGTCGCTGTGCAGATCGCACCGAGCAGCTGGCCTGCGACCTCGACGTCGGCGGCTAGCGGTAGAGCAGCCGCCAGCCTTGCGCGCCGTGATCGCCAGAGCAGGCCAATGGAAACGAAGGCCATAGCTAATACCGGAGCAGTAAGCAGAAGACCAAGTCTCGGCGCTGCGAACAATTCGGCCAGCCGCGGGAGTCGGCCGATGTAATCGCTGACGCTGTCAGCGCCGGTCGGTGGACTGGCGATCGCTGCAGCGGCCATCGGCGTCAATCCGCCGAAGAGTCGGGCGTTGATCGATACGTAGAAGACGACCGAGATCAGCACCAGCTCGATCGCAATCAACCCGATCCAGCCGCGCGAGCGACGCCGCAGCCACCGGTACAGAGCTGCCGCGATGACGGCGCCGGGGAGGATGCCGACTAAGCCGATCCAAGGCAGCAGCGCTAGCAGCAGGCCTGAGCCAATCGCTGGACGCGTGCCGCGCGACTCGCGGACCTGCAGGGCCAAGAGCGCAGCAGCGGCGACTACCGCCGCGCATGTTGCGGCAGGACGGATAGCCGTTGCCGCTATCACCATTGGAGGGCTGCAGCCGACGGCGATCGCGGCGCCGCTGGCCCACGGGTCGGGCACCAGCTTGCGAGCTAGCGCCGCCGCCGCAACCATCCCTAGCGCTGCGATTAAGGCCAGCAGAAGTTGGACCAGCGTTGTGCCCCCGAGCGCGTAAGCCGGCGCGAGCAGCGCCGGGAAGAGGAAACCGTGCAGCTCGATCAGTCTGCCGTCGACCAGCACGCTGGCCGGCTGAACCGGCGAGCCACCGAAGTCCCGCCAAGCCTGGCTGCGGTACTGGTTAGTTAGCTCAAAGTCGCCGTCGTCTAGGAGCGAGGTCGTTGTCAGCAGGATTCGCGTCTCGGCCGGGGCGAACTGAGTGCTCGGCGTCGCAGGCAGGTCGATCGAGGCGCAATACGTCGCGAAGCAGAGGAAGAAGACCAAGAGCCCCGCGCGAGCGCTGCCACGCGACGCGGCGCGAGCGATGCGACGCGGCTCGAAGTCCGGGGCAGCGGCCTGCGTCACTGCTGTCCGTCGCTCACGGTCAGCTCGTCAGTGCGCGGGCGATAACCATCTGCTGAATCTCATCGGTTCCCTCACCGATCGTCAGCACTTTGGCATCGCGGTAGAAGCGACAGACTGGGTACTCCTCGATGTAGCCGTAGCCGCCGTGGATCTGTACCGCCTCCTCAGCGCAGCGCACAGCCAGGCGGCCGGTCTTCAGCTTCGCTTCGGCGGCGGTCAGCGTGAAGTTGATTCCCTCGTCCTTCTCCCAGGCCGCTTTGTAGGTCAGCAGCCGCGCCGCTTCAATCTCGGTCACCATGTCGGCCAGCTTCGCGCCGATCGTTTGGAACTGAGCTATCGGCTGTCCGAATGCTTGGCGCTCACCGGCGTACTTGATCGCTTCATCGAGGGCTCCCTGCGCCAGTCCAACGCCCATTGCGGCTACGCCGATCCGGCCCGAATCAAGCACCTTCAAGAACTGTTTGAGTCCGTTGCCGCGCGGCCCGAGCAGGTTCGCTTCAGGAACCCGGCAATCATCGAATGTCAGCGGCCGAGTGTCGGAGGCGTTCCAGCCCATCTTGCGGTATGGCTCGCCTTGCTCGTAACCGGCTGTGCCGTTCTCGACGATGATGTTTGAGATCTCTGGCCGCCCGTTCGATTCGCCGGTGATCGCCGTAATCGCAACATGCCCTGAGATCGTCGTGCCAGCGTTGGTGATGAACTGCTTCGAGCCGTTGATTACCCATTCACCGTCCTCGAGCACGGCGCGAGTGCGCAGTGCGCCGGCGTCCGAGCCTGCCTCAGGTTCCGTCAGGCCGAAGGCGCCGAGCTTGGCGCCGGAGCAGAGATCCGGCAGCAGCCGTTCTTTCTGCTCGTCGCTGCCGAAGAGCTCGATCGGTTGGATGCCAAGCGACGAATGCGCGCAGAGCGTTATCGCCACCGATGAATCGACCCGCGCCAGCTCCTCAACGCAGATCGCATAGGCCAGCGTGTCGGAACCGCCGCCGCCGTACTGCTCGGGGAAGGCGATGCCCATCCAACCGAGCTCGCCGATCTGCTCGATGATCTCGTAGGGGAACGACTTCGTTCGATCTAGTTCCTCGGCAACTGGGGCGATCTCCTTCTCGGCGAAGTTTCGCACCGTCTCGCGCAGTAGCTGATGGTCGTCTGAAAGTCCAAAATCCATTGCGCAACCCTAAGGCCTAACGCCCCCCGCTTGTCGCTGGGCGGCTCTGGCGACTACTATTGCCCGCCTACTACCTTCCCCGCCTCAGGAGCCTCAATGCCGACGACAGTAATTCTTGGAACCGCCCGCACCCCCGTTGGAAAGATGGGAGGCGCGCTTGCCTCAATGCCAGCCACAGAACTTGGTGGCATTGCGATCGCCGCTGCGCTCGATCGCGCCGGCGTAGCCCCCGATCAGGTTGACCACGTCGTCATGGGGCAGGTACTGCAGGCCGGTCAGGGTCAGATCCCTTCACGGCAGGCGCAGATTGCTGCAGGCATTCCCAAGGAGGTCTCGTCAGAGACGATCAACAAGGTCTGCGCCTCCGGCATCCGCGCACTTGTGATCCTCGATCAGGGGATCCGCGCAGGCGACGTCGAGGTCGGCGTCGCTGGCGGCATGGAATCGATGTCGAACGCTCCCTACCTCTTGCCGGGTGCACGATTTGGTTTCCGCATGGGCGAGACGAAGGCGCTCGACGCGATGGTCAACGACGGGTTGACCAACCCGTTCTCTGGCCGTCAGATGTTCGATGAGGCAACCGAGATCGGCGATGAACTTGAGCTCAGCCGCCCCGATCTCGACCGCTGGGCTGTGCGCTCGCACGAGCTTGCGATTGCCGCGACCGATGATGGTCGCCTCCCGGAGGAGATTGTCGCCGTGACAATCACGAGCCGCAAGGGCGACACCGTGGTTGAGGTTGACGAGGCTCCGCGCCGCGAAACTTCGCTTGAAACTCTGGCCAAGCTGCCAGGGCTCGCAAGCAAAGAAGGCAGTCATACCGCCGGTAATTCACCAGGCGTCAACGACGGCGCCGGCGCAATCGTTGTCGCTTCCGACGAGTGGGCAGCCGCCAACGGCCATGAGCCGCTGGCCGAGGTTGTCGCGCACGCCCAGTCGGCCAATGACTTCGCTTACCTTGCAACAACGCCGGCTAGCGCTTCGCTGAAAGCACTCGAGAAGGCTGGATTGCAGCCCGGTGACATCGATCTCTGGGAGATCAACGAGGCCTTCGCCTCTGTTGCGCTGAATTCGATCAACGTTCTTGGCATCGATGAGGGGAAGGTCAACGTCAACGGCGGCGCCGTTGCGCTGGGCCATCCGATCGGTGCTTCTGGCGCACGGATCGTCGGCACGCTGGTCCATGAACTGCGTCGCCGCGGCGGCGGTCTTGGCTGCGCCGCGATCTGTTCCGGCGGCGGGCAGGGCGACGCGATCATCGTGCGCGTCAACGGCGCCTAGAGTAAGGCTCCATGGAGCCAGCCAATCAGGCAGCAGCATTCTTTGATCTCGACCGCACTCTGGTCGCGGGCTCGTCCGGGATCTACTGGGCTCGGGCCGCGGTTGACGCGGGGATCGTCACTCGCCGTCAGATGGCGCGGATGGTCGGCGCCAACCTAAAGTTCCGTCTGCGTGGCTCAACTGACGAGTCGACGGAGGCTATTCGCGAGCGTCTTTCGGAGCTTGTAGCCGGGCTCGACGCGATGCAGCTGCGGCGGATGATGCCGGAGGTGCTAGCCGGAGTATTGCCTCGCCTATATCCGCAGATGCTGCAGATCGCCTACGACCACCAGGACGCCGGGCGAAGGGTTTACATCGCGACAGCGTCGTCACAGATCGTCGCTGAGATGCTCAGCGATGTGCTCGGTTTCGACGGCGGGATCGGCGCCGTGCCGGAGATCATCGATGGCAAGATGACGGGCCACGACTCCGATGTATTCCCTTACCGCGAGGGGAAGGCGCAGCGGATCGTTGAGCTGGCCGAGCTTGAGGGAATCGATCTTCGAGCCTCGTACGGTTATTCAGATTCGGAATCAGATCTACCGATGCTGCGACTAGTCGGGCATCCCGTGGCGGTAAATCCAGACAGTGATCTGGAGCAGGTCGCGGCAGATGAAGGGTGGGAGATCCTTCGCTTTGATCAGCTTGGCCGCAAACTACTCGCGATCGGCGCGCTGGCGCTGATGGGCCTCGTCGGTACCGCTGGCCGGACTGTCGTTGCTCGTCGCGCATCACCGCCACCGGCCAGCCCGAAGCTTCGCAACCCTTGGAGGGGCTGATGAGCCTCCACACACTCAGCGACGAGCAGCGCGAGATCTATCAGCTAGCTCGTCGCTTCGCCGACGAGCAGGTCGCGCCGAATGCCGCGCGCTGGGATCGCGATCACGAATTCCCGCGTGAGACGCTGGCGGCGCTCGGCGAGCTTGGCCTGATGGGAGTTTGCGTGCCGAACGAACTTGGCGGCAGCGGCGCCGACTTTGTCTCTTACGCTCTGGTGATCGAGCAGATCTCGCGCGGCGACGCAGGTCTCGGCACCGCCCTTGCCGTGCATACCGGCGCTGGCACGATGCCGATCATTCTCCATGGCACTGAAGATCAGCGCCAGCGGTTAGTGCCACCGCTGGCCCAAGGCCACGAGCTGGCCGCGTTCGCGTTGACCGAAGCTGGCTCTGGCAGTGACGCCGGCGCGATGCTCAGTCGCGCCGAAGAGAAGGATGGCCAGATCCTCCTGAGCGGCACCAAGCAGTGGGTAAGCAACGGCGCCCAGGCGCACAACTTCATTGTCTTCGCTCTCGATCCGGCAGCCGAGATGAAGCCGAGCGCCTTCATCGCTCGCCGCGGTGCTGCTGGCATGACGCTGCTTGGTGAGGCCGAAAAGCTCGGCCAACACTCTTCGTCCACGGCCGACATCGGTTTTGACGCCACTCCGGTAGAACGGTTAGGGGAGCCGGGGGCTGGGATGAAGATCGCGCTCTCAACGCTCGACGGTGGTCGCATTGGAATTGCCGCCCAGGCCACTGGGATCGCCCAAGCTGCACTTGACCTCGCGGTTGGCTACGCGACCGAGCGCGTTGCCTTCGGCAGGCCGATCGGCGGCTTTGGTGCGATCCAGCAGAAGCTCGCCGACATGCAGACGGAGATCGAGGCTGCTCGCGCACTGACGCTGCGCGCCGCCCAGCTCAAGGACGCCGGCTTGCCACACACGATCGAGGGCGCGCAGGCCAAACTGTTCGCCAGTCGCGTTGCGCGTCACTGGACCGGCGAGGCAATCCAGATCCTTGGGGGCTACGGCTACACGAAGGATTTCCCGGCTGAGCGTTACTTCCGCGACGCCAAAATTACCGAGATCTATGAAGGAACCAGCGAGATCCAGCGGCTCGTGATCGCCCGCGGCTTGCTCGGCGAGATCGCCCGCGAAGACTGACCCACGCCCGGATCGCGCTGCCGCCGCGTATTCTCCCCGCAATGGCGCAGACCCCCGAAGAGAAAGAGTGGCACGAAGCGTTCGAGGCCACGCCCCAGCGCGACGTCCCGTTCACGACGCTTTCCGGTACCCCGGTCAAGCCGCTCTACACAGAGGCCGACCTCCCGGAGGGGGCTGGCGAACAGATCGGGCTGCCCGGCCAGTACCCATTCACTAGAGGTGTCTACCCGTC
>CAMDLG010000088.1 GCA_945901565.1 Bifidobacterium breve
TCTTCGATTAGCAGGATTGTGGCTCGGTCTCGATTGATCATGTCTCCTATAGATCGACCGGCTCAATCTTTCCCCCACCGTGTTCCAAGTTCGTTTCAACCGCGCCAGTGCCTAGGATGCCGGTGTGCGCAACAACCCGCTATTCGGGCCGGTGATCGCGATCGCCAGCTCGATCGCCTTCTTCGTGATCTCGCTAATGACTTGGTACACGATTGACCTAAGCAAGATTTCGGTTGGTGCCAAATTCGCAGCGCAGTACGCAAAGCAGGCCGACTTCGCAACTAGCGCCAATGCTTGGGAGCCTTGGGGCATCGTCAGCGACTTCTTGATGTTCGCCGTAATCGTTGGCTCGATCGCGCTCAGCGTGATGCTGATTGTCGGCGGGGCTAAAGCGATTCCCCAGGCAGCCGGCCTGCTTGGACTTGGCATCGTCGGCACGCTGCTCGTGCTGCTCCACATCCTCAGCGGCCCGCAGCCATCGGAGATCGTCAGCGTTGAGCCGATCTCGTGGCTCGGAGCGCTGAGCGCAATCGGAATAGTCGTCGGTGGCTACCTCAGCTTCGACTACGCCCAGCACGGCGCTGAGCCCGAGCCATCCTCCGTAACGCGCAGCGAGCCAGCCAGCGCCGCATCACGCTCAGGACTTTGGGACGACCAAGACTTCCGCTAAGTCCCAGCAGGCCCAAAATGAGGCTCCAAATTCCCGCTCTGTGCGGGAAAATCTGAAATATCCCGTTCAACAGGGGCGAATCAGAGGGAACGGTCGTAGGATCCCGACGGGTCCTTAGCCCTCCGGCTTGGACCCCTTCTATTTGTGGACCCAATGAACCCATCCATCCGCGGAAATTACGACTCCGGCGAAGACTTCGTCCTCGAGTACGGTGAGCTGCGCTTCACCTTCAACGAGCGAGACTTCTCTGAGCGCTGCCAGCAGGCCGCGCACCGCCTTGGCTTCGTCTCTGGAGGACTGGGCGAAACAGAACTTGAAGATCTCGTCAACCTCGCTGTGAACGGTGAGATCCAGCAACCAGCCTCGGACCTCGGTGAACACGTGAACGACTGTTGGCCTGAGCTAGTAGGCCCGGCGGATCGCTCACTCGTTCATTGGCTGCGGCGCCTAGTCTTCCGCTCTGCTTGGCTCGATCAGCGAGTGATGGAAGGCGAGCTCGACGTCCGCTACGACGAGAAGCTCCGCTCCTTCACTTATGTGCAGCCCGACCGCGGCGATGAGCCGGTCGAGTTGGCACCCGAACCCTCATGGGGCCGGGTTGCCTACATCCCGCGTTCTGCTGCGCCTTAAGCCTTAAGCAGGGCGCTGCGGAGCGTCTTGCTGTGAGCCTTGTCAACGACAGGGTCGCCAACCTTGCCGCCGTCCTGCGGCAAGAGGTAGATCAGAGTCGTCTCGCCGCCGACCGGCGCGCGAGATGCAGCGATAATCGTCAACGAACCGGCATTCGGAACGCTGCGCGCAGCGCCTAGCGCCTTGCGCGCGCCAGCCCCGACGACGTCGTCGAGTGAATCGATCACAACGGCGCTGTGGCCACCCTTCGCGGTCACTTTGCGCGCTGCGTCGATGACGCGCTCAATCGCCTTGGCCTGCGCGTCGGACGATGAGGCGAGCGATTCAACGACGCTGGGCTCAATCCCCGCGGCAACCCACTCGGCGCGCTCTTCCGGCCTGTTGCCAGCGAGCACTACCGATAGCTCAATATCTTCAGCTGCTGCCAGCTCAGCCGCCAGCATCCGTAGCGTCGTGCTGCGACCGCTCGCGAATGGGCCTACGACGCTGACGCGCGAACCGCGACCGAACGGGGAGCTTGAAGAGATCGCCTTGAGCGTCGCGTTCTTGCCAGCAAACGAGATCATCTTTGACGGGAAAGCAGCCTCCAACTTGTCATACGGGGTACCAACAGAGACCTCGTCTGCTGAGCTGCCGTTGATCGTCAGTACACGCACCAGCGATGGGTAGCGCTCCGAGCGGCGCGCGGGGCGAGCCGGTCCCGTGACCTTGTCACCGCTGACGAGTTCGCAGCGACGCACCTGTGCCGCCGAAACGTAAACGTCGTCATCGCTCTGGCCTGGAGGCTTGACACGGACGAAAGCCGAGCCGTTGCCGAGCACCTCGATAGTCCCTTCGACGCTCTTCTCTTCACCGCTCGACCCGCGCTCTGAGCGCGAACCACCGCGGCCACCACGCGAACCGCTGCCTTCGCGGCTTGAACTGCCTTCGCGGCTTGAGCTGCGAGAGCTTGAGCGGCGTGACCGTGCTGGGCGGGCCGGCTTGTCAGCTGTGTCGGCATCGTCTTCTGCCTCGACTGGCTCTGGATCAGGACCCGGGTCGCCGCCCTGATCGATGATGATCGCCTTGATCAGATCGGCCTTGCGCAGCTTGCGAAAACCTTCAATTCCGAGCTCCGACGCAATCGCGTGAAGATCGGCTAGTGGACTGCCCTCGAGGGCGTCGCGTGAAAAAACAGACATATTTACTCCTTCTATTGGATGAAGATCGGTTGGCACTCCAGCCGCGTTGTGACAGCGGCAAGCGATCCGTTTGCAGAATGAAGCGTAGCGCTCAGCGCGGGCGCCTGTAATGGAGGAAAAGAAAGCTGCCGCTCTGCCAGATGCCAGCGAGCTCGATCTCAAGCGCTGGACTGAACAGACCGCCGCTCAGTACAGAAGGCGCATCGCCGGCGACCAAGAGCGGCGAGATCGTGATGACGTAGTCGTCGACTAGGTCCTCGGCGGCAAGCGCGTGGAGTAGCGTCGGCCCCCCTTCGCTGACCAGGGTGTTAACGCCGAAGTAGCGCCGCAGGTCCTCCAGAGATTGCTTCAGGCTGAGTGTTCCAGGCTCACTTCGATGCACGATCAGGTCAGCGCCGCGCGCCTCTAGTTCGTCTTCCGATTCGGTGTAGATGATGATCTTCTGCTCGGGGTTGGCGAAGAGTTCAAGCTCGGCGAGCCGCGGATCTAAGCGGCGCGAAACTGTCACTGCGATCGGCGCAGCCGGTCGGCTTTCAGAGCTTCGGCGCTCCCGGTGATCCGGGTCAAGCAAAGTTGAGTAACGCTCATCGATCAAGGTTGTTGGCCCAACCAAGACGGCGTCCGATGCACAGCGCAGCTCGCGCAGAACCGAGCGATCTGCAGGCCCTCCCAAACCTCCGGCGCGGCCCGCGACGGCGGCCCTTCCGTCCAGCGATTCGATCATCACTGCGATCACGCGTGGGCGTCCCAAATCCAACGCGGCGCGATCGTCGCCGATCTGCATCTGCTCAATCAGCTCCGACGCGTTGATCGGCTGGCTCCCCGGCGCACCAAGCGCTTTGAATGTTTCGCTCACAGCAGCGATCCTACGACAGCAGTCCGCCTAATCGGGGTCAGCTAGACAAGACCAACTCGGACGGCCGTGGCGCGGCCTGAGTGCTACGCAGCCGAGCTGCTGTGCGCGACGATGCCTTCTGCCTCGGCCTCATCAAGGAAGCCGTCAACTTCAGCGTCTACTCGCGCCGCGTCCCAGCCAAGCTCGGCGGCCATTGCCTGCGCGACGCGCCTTGCGACTAGCCGATCCTCGCCCGCGACCTCGCTCGCCGCCAACAGCGCAACGCGGCTGCGCCTCAGCAATGCGTCACCGACGCTACGGGCCTGTTCGTGACGGGCAGAAAAGACGACTTCTGCGAGCAGGTCTAAGGGCCCTGACTCAACGATCGGCTGCGCCAACTCACCGCTCTCAGCGGCGACGGCGAGCACATCTCGGGCGCGGTAGCCATAGCGGCCCGCAAGCTGCTCGTAGGCCTCTTCCGGCAAGCCTTCGACGCGCGGTAGCTGAGCTGCGTCGATCGCTTGCCCCAGCGGAATCTCCTCGGTCCGGCAGGGGGCATCGCGTGCATCGCGCTCGACGATTCGATCGACAGCCATCTTCGCCATCCGTCGCCAAGTCGTTAGCTTGCCGCCGGTGATCGTGATCATCCCACTGCCGGTTTCGTAGAGCTCGGCGCGGCGTGAAATATCAACAGACTTCTTCGGATCACCTGTTGCGATCAGTGGCCTAACCCCGGCAAAGGCGCCGCTGATGTCGGCGGCAGTGAGGCTTGTCGCGAAGAAGCTATTCGTGGCATCAAGTAGATAGTCAATGTCAGAGTCGGCAGGCTTGATGTGGTCAAGGTCGCTCTCGTCGTAGTTGTTGTCGGTCGTACCGATCAGCGTTGAGCCGAGCCATGGCAGAGCGAAGATCGAGCGACCCTCACCGGCCGGCACAATCACCCCATCGTTCAGCGGCAGATCCTCATTGCGAAGCGTGATGTGTGTGCCGCGACTCGGGCGGATCTTCGGAAGACCGGCGTCATCGTGCAGCTCGGCGGGGCGCAATCGGTCAGCCCAGACGCCGGTCGCGTTGACGACGTTTGCGGCATTCAAGACAAACTGCTCGCCACTTTCAACGTCGCGGGCTGTTATCCCGACCGCCCTGCCGTTCTTCTCAACGAGTTCAACCGCATCAACGCGGTTTGCGACTACCGCGCCGAAGCGCTCGGCCTCCTCCAGCGCCGTCAACACGAGCCTCGAATCGTCTGTCTGACAGTCGTAGAAGAGGAAGCCACCGGTCGGCTCGCGCGCTGCCAGCGCGGGCGCTCGCTCGATCACTTCGTCACCTTCGATGATCCGATGGCGCTCCGGAGACCAGTCGCCGCCAAAGTCGTCTGCGTCCTGCTGACCATCTCGCTTGCGGCGCCCGCGCAGCTTGTCGACGGCCATTACGTCGTAGAGGTTTAGACCCACGCCGAGGCGACGATCAGGTCGCTCGCCGTCGAAGGCCGGCACGATCATCGGCAGCGGCTTCACGAGATGCGGGGCGAGCCGCACCATCAACTGGCGCTCAAGCAGTGCTTCGCGCACCAACCCGAGGTCGAACTGCTGCAGATAACGCAGGCCGCCGTGGACTAATTTTGAGGAGCGGCTCGACGTCCCCGATGCGAAGTCGGCGCGCTCGATCAGGGCGACCGTGTAGCCGCGCGTCGCGGCGTCGAGTGCAACGCCGGCGCCCGTGATGCCGCCGCCGATCACGGCCACGTCAAACTTCTGACTAGCAAGAGCTACTAAGGCCTGATCACGCTTGATCACGGTTGCCAGTCTCGCAGCACTGGCGGGCGTTCAGCAGCTACCTGGCGCGCTAGAGCGCGACCAGCTCAGAGGTGATCTCAGCGACTGAGCTCTTCGCGTCGCCGAACAGCATCGAAGTCATCGGCTCGAAGTAGAGCTCATTCTCGATGCCAGCAAAGCCGGGGTTCATCGAGCGCTTCAGCACAATTACCGACTTCGACTCGTTGACGTTGAGGATCGGCATCCCGTAGATCGGCGAGTCGGAGTTGGTGTTAGCTGCCGGGTTGGTTACGTCGTTCGCGCCGATCACGAGGGCTACATCGGTGCGGCTGAACTCGGGGTTGATCTCGTCCATCTCTTTGAGCTGGTCGTAAGGAACGTCAGCCTCAGCCAGCAGCACGTTCATGTGGCCAGGCATGCGGCCGGCGACAGGGTGGATGGCGTATTTGACCTCAACATTGCGCTTCTCGAGTTCGGTTGCCAGCTCGCGCACTGCGTGCTGAGCCTGTGCGACTGCCATTCCGTAACCGGGGACGATCACGACCTGACGAGCGAATGCCATCTGAATTGCTGCGTCGGCGGCGCTCGTCGCGCGGACCGTCCCACCGTGCTCACCGGCGCCGCTCGCGCCCTCTTCGCCGCCGCCACCACCGAAGCCGCCGGCAATGATGCTGGGGATCGAACGGTTCATCGCGTCGGCCATCAGCCGCGTCAGAATCGTGCCCGAGGCACCGACGATCATCCCGGCAACAATCAGCACAGTGTTGTCGAGCGCGAGCCCTGTCGCCGCTGCGGAGAGGCCAGTAAAGGCGTTGAGCAGCGAGATCACGACCGGCATGTCGGCGCCGCCGATCGGCAGCACGATAAATAGCCCGAGCAGCGCGGAGGCGACCAGCAGCACGAGGATGTAGATCGTTGCCGTCTCGCCGCTGGCAATCGCAGCCGCCGAGCCGACTGCAATTAGCAACAGCAGCAGGTTCAGCGGCTGCTGGAGGCGACCTGCGCCGATCGGGTGACCGGGGAGAATCTCCTGCAGTTTGGCAAAGGCAATGTTGGAACCCCAGAAACTGATCGAGCCGACAATCGCCGCGAAGAGCGAGGGAATGATGAAG
>CAMDLG010000089.1 GCA_945901565.1 Bifidobacterium breve
TCGAGAACATCGACGACATCCTCGGCGACATCGACCAGGCGCTCGCGAAGTCGCGCGTAGCCGCTACCGCTTAAGGAGCCATACCCCGTGGAAGCAGGCGGCCTCGGCGAGGTCAAGACCGAATCGGTCGTCTGCTTCACGGAAGAAGAACCTCTGGTCCTTGAGTCCGGCGCGACGATCGGGCCGATTGAAGTGGCGTATGAGACTTACGGCCAGCTCAACGAAGAGCGCAGCAACGCCGTCTTCGTCTGCCATGCGCTGACCGGCGACGCGCATGCGGCTGGCCACCATGGTGATTCCGAGCGGCGCGGCTGGTGGGACCGGCTGATCGGACCGGGAAAGCCGATCGACACAGATAAGTTCTTCGTGATCTCACCGAACCTGCTTGGCGGCTGTCAAGGAACTACCGGGCCATCCTCGATCAACCCTGCCACCGGTGAGCGCTATGGGCTCGAGTTCCCGATGTTCAGCGTCCGCGACCTAAACACGGTCCACCGCCGACTGCTGGAGAAGCTTGAGATTGAACGGCTCCACGCCGCGCTCGGCGGTTCGCTCGGCGGCATGCAGGCGCTGCAGTGGGCGATCGACTTCCCGCTGGCGATGCAGCGCTGCGCGGCGATCTGCGCCAGCGCCGAGCTGAGCGCAATGAACATCGCCTTCTCAACCGTCGCGCGCGAAGCGATCATGCGTGACCCCGACTTCCAAGGTGGCCGCTACCACGAGAGCGGCGGTGGACCAAACATCGGCCTCGCCGTGGCCCGGATGATGGCTCACATCACGTATCTCTCTGAGGAGTCCTTCGCGCACAAGTTCGGCCGCGCGCGCAGGATTGAGGGGACCGAGCCTGGCCTCGGACCCGATTTCGAAGTGGAGCACTACCTGCACCACCAAGGCGCCAGCTTCCTCAGCCGCTTCGACGCACTGACCTACCTCTACCTAACGCGAACGATGGACTACTTCACGCCGTTCGATGACGAGGGGATTGACGAGGCGCTGCGCGGAAATCCGACCGAGTTCCTCGCAATCTCATTCAGCAGCGATTGGCGCTTCGCCGCGCAGCACTCCGAGCGAATCGTCAGCGAGCTGAAGGCACGGCAGCTGAACGCCAGCCACATCGCAATCGAATCGCCGTGGGGCCACGACTCGTTCCTGCTCGACGTGCCCGAGTACCACGAAGCGTTGGCGCAGTTTCTTCAGCGCGACGCGAGCTGACGCAGCACGTAGGGCAGGATTCCGCCGTGGCGGAAGTAATCCGCCTCTTTCGGCGTGTCGATCCTGACAACCGATTCAAACTCAACGTCACCTGCAGTGACGGCGGCGACCGGCGGCATCTCACCAGCATTGAGCGCTTCGGCGACGCCGCCGATCTCAAAGAGCTCGTCGCCCTGCAGCCCTAGCGAGGCAGCGTTCTCGCCGGCTGGGAACTGCAGCGCCAGCACGCCCATCCCGATCAGGTTGGAGCGGTGGATCCGCTCAAAACTTTCAGCGATGACGGCTCGCACGCCGAGCAATGAGGTGCCCTTTGCGGCCCAGTCGCGCGACGACCCTGAGCCGTATTCGCGGCCGCCGATAACCACCAGCGGCGTTCCTTCGTCTGCGTAGGCCATCGCCGCGTCGTAAATCGACATCTCGGCGCCGTCCGGTTGGTGGCGCGTAACGCCTCCCTCAGTCCCGGGTGCCAGCAGGTTGCGCAGGCGGATGTTGGCGAAGGTACCGCGCACCATCACTTCGTGGTTGCCGCGGCGCGCACCGTAGGAATTGAAGTCGACCGGTTTCACGCCGAGCGACTGCAGGTAGAGCCCAGCAGGGCTGTCGGGCTTGATTGCCCCGGCCGGAGAGATGTGGTCGGTCGTGACGCTGTCGCCGAGAACTGCCAACACACGCGCCCCTGCGATGTCGCGAACGGCTGTCGGTTCTGTTGGCATGCCGTCGAAGTAAGGTGGACGACGGATGTAGGTCGAATCGTCGCTCCAAGCAAAGCGGTCGCCTGACGGCGCTTCGAGCGACGCCCAGTTGACGTCGCCGTCATAGACCTGCGCGTAGCTCTTGCGGAACATGTCGGACTGCACTGCCTGCTCGACCGTCGCGGCGATCTCTGCTCCGCTGGGCCAAAGGTCACGCAGGAAGACATCGTTGCCTTCATCATCTTGGCCGAGCGCGTCGCTCGTCAGATCAAGGTCCATTGTTCCGGCCAGCGCGTAGGCAACCACCAACGGAGGCGACGCCAGGTAGTTCATCTTCACGTCGGGGTTAATCCGCCCTTCGAAGTTGCGGTTGCCGGAAAGGACCGAGCAGACCGTGAGGCCGTTAGTGCGGACCGTCGCAGCAACCTCGTCGGGGAGCGGCCCCGAGTTGCCGATGCAGGTAGTGCAGCCATAACCGACGAGGTTGAAGCCGAGCGCGTCGAGCTCGTCCTGCAGCTCGGCGCGAACGAGGTAGTCGGTCACGACCTTCGAGCCCGGCGCCAGCGATGTCTTGACCCACGGCTTTACCATCAGTCCGCGCTCTCGCGCCTTCTTTGCAAGCAGGCCAGCGGCGACCATTACCGACGGGTTCGAGGTGTTCGTGCAGCTCGTGATCGCAGCGATCACAACATCGCCATTCTTCAGCTCGGCGTCCTCAGCCGTAGCAACGTCACTCTCAAAGCTCGGCAGCTCTGCGCGGTAGTCGCTCTGAGCGTTGGTTAGCGAAACGCGGTCCTGCGGCCTGCGTGGGCCTGCGATAGAGGGGACAACGCTGCCCAGATCGATCGCAACGGTGTCTGAGAAGACGGGCTCGACCGCCTCCGCGTCATGCCAGAAGCCTTGCGCGCGGGCGTAGGCCTCGACGATCTCAACCTGCTCGTCGGGGCGACCGGTGAAGCGCAGGTAACGGATCGTCTCAGCGTCGATCGGGAAGATTGCGCAGGTAGAACCAAACTCGGGGCTCATGTTGCCGAGCGTCGCGCGGTCGGCGAGTGGCAGCTGCGCGATACCGGGGCCGTAGAACTCAACGAACGAACCAACAACGCCGCGCTCGCGCAGCAGTTCGGTGACCGTCAAGACGAGATCGGTCGCCGTCGCACCTTCTGGCAGAGCGCCGTCAAGCCGCACGCCGAGCACGCGCGGAATCAACATCGAAACCGGCTGGTTCAACATCGCGGCCTCAGCCTCAATTCCACCGACACCCCACCCGAGCACACCGAGGCCGTTGACCATCGTCGTGTGACTGTCGGTGCCGACAAGCGTGTCGGGGAAGGCTTGGCCGCTCGCCTCATCGACGCAGACGACGCGGGCGAGGTACTCGAGGTTGACCTGGTGGACGATGCCTGTGTCTGGTGGCACGACGCGGAACTGCTCGAAGGCTTGCTGCCCCCAGCGAAGGAACTTGTAGCGCTCGCCGTTGCGCTCAAACTCGCGCTGCGCGTTAATCGCAAACGAGTCGGCCTCGCCGAATGAATCGACCTGCACCGAGTGGTCGATCACGAGCTCGGCCGGAACGAGCGGCTCAATCGCCTCGGTGTCGCCGCCAAGCTCCACGACGGCATCACGCATCGCCGCAAGGTCAACTACCGAAGGGACGCCGGTGAAGTCCTGCATCAACACGCGCGCCGGGCTGAAGGCGATCTCAACGCTGGGCTCAGCCGCGGCGTCCCAGCCGGCAAGTGCCTCAATGTCGGCTGCCACGACGTCGCCCTTACCTTCGTTGCGGAGCAGATTCTCAAGGAGAATCTTGAGCGAGAAAGGCAGGCGGGCTACGTCGAAGTGATCGCTTAGAGCGTCGACGCGGAAGATCTCAAGCTCGCGGCCAGCTGCTTCGAGCGTCGAGCGAGCGCCGAAGCTATCGGTCGACATCTCCAACCTCCGCCCCGCCGCTTGCAAAGAGTCGCCAAAGAGTGACGATCGCAAGCAGCGTCAAAATCACGGCGCTGGCGACGCACCACTGGCAGATCGCTTTGATTGTGAAGAGCTCCTGATAGGTGAGATAGCCGCTGTAAAGAAAGCCGACCAGACTCAACCCAGCGCTGGCGAAGAGCTGTGCGTCACCGCGCAGCGCCAGCAGCGAGCCGAGAATCGAGATGTAACCGAGCAGCCCGATCAGCGCGACCGGCACGCCGTAAACATCGGCCCACTCGCTGGTCTGAACAACCTCGCAGCCACCGGTGCTGCAGGCTGGCTCAATGCCCGCGTAGTGAACGTAGACCAGATAGGCAGCAACCGCGATGCCAATGACCGACAGCGCCAGGGCAGTTCTATAAAGACGCCGGTCGAGCACTCGCGGCTTACTTCAGCAGCGCGTCAAACGCAGATTTGAAGGCGTCAGCGTTGCTGATCTCAACCTCTAGCTTCGTGTACGGACCGCCGGTCGGACCGACGACAAATGATGGCGTCGAGGCAACGCCATACTTCTCGGCGCCGGCCGAGGCAGTGGCGATTGGCACGGCGGCAGCCGGTGTAGTGCGATAAGCGTTGGCCTTCGCGGCGTCTACGCCGGCACCCGCATAGAGCTTGTTGATGAAGGCGTCGGTTACATAACCGCTGCGCTCAGTTCCCTGATTGAAGAAGAACAGATGGGTGTAGTTCCATTCGAGGTTCTGCTGGCCGGCAGCCACGCCAGCGCGCGCTGCTGTCTCTGAATCAGGACCGATGAAGGTCAACGGTTCGAACTCCATCCGCAGCTTGCCGGTGCGCACGTAATCGTTGATCAGGATCGGCATCGTGTTGAGTGCGTAATCGCGGCAGAACGGGCACTGGTAGTCGGCGTACTCGATCATCGTGACCGGGGCGTTCTTCTTGCCGAGCGCGTTGCCGTCCTGAGGAATGCCGTCGAGCATCGCCTTGGTCTCCTTGAGGCCATTCAGCGGCGCGTTGGCGGCCGGCGTAGAGCTGTTGCTGCTATCGCCGGAGCTGACGAGGATCAGGATTGCTGCGACAACGACGACGACGACGATCAAACCGGCGATCATCACGTTGCGTCGCTTGTTTGGCTGTGGGGCGCTATATCCAGTGCTCATTACTTCATTCTCGCAGGTTCTAAATCAAGCTGTGCTGATCGCGGATACAGCTCACTGCGTACCTTCCAGCAGAGTGACCACTGAGAACGTTTGGGACTACCCGCGGCCACCGCGGCTGGAGCCGTGTAAGCGGCGCGCGAGGGTCGAATTTGGCGGCCAATTGATTGCTGAAAGCAGCCGCGCGCTGCGGATTCTGGAAACTAGCCACCCACCGGTGATCTACATCCCGGCCGAAGATTTCGTTGCCGGTGCCTTAGTGCCGTCCGACGTCAGTTCGACCTTCTGTGAGTTCAAAGGCGTTGCCGATTACCTCGACGTAAGCGCCGGTGGCAAGGTCGCCGAAGCTGCCGCCTGGACCTACGCTCGCCCCGTCGAGTCCTATGCAGAGCTGGAGGGCTACGTCGCTGTCTATCCCGAGAAGATGGACCGCTGCCTGCTCGATGACGAAGTTGTCCGCGCTCAGGAAGGCGACTTTTATGGCGGCTGGGTGACCGATGAGATAGAAGGTCCGCTCAAGGGTGGCCCGGGAACTCGCAGTTGGTGACGCTGCGGGATACTCTCAGCACTTCCAGAAGCTAAACGCAGAGGAGCTGCACGCCGTGACCAAGAAGAAGCAGACCGAGCTAAGCGTAGATCCAGTCTTCCCGAGGCCTGGGGACTCCGACGACTTCTCGAAGTACAAGTTGCCGCCCGACCCGATGCTGCCAGCGGCCGCGTACCAGATCGTCCACGACGAGGCGATGCTCGACGGCAACGCGCGCCTGAACCTCGCAACCTTCGTCAGCACAACGATGGACGACGAGGCAAACAGGCTTTACATGGAAACCGTCGACAAGAACATGATCGACAAGGACGAGTACCCGGCAACGGCTGAGATCGAGGACCGCTGCTGGAAGATGGTCGCCGACCTCTGGAACGCGCCCGACCCTGAGAAGACGATTGGTACGTCCGCAATCGGCTCATCCGAGGCCTGCATGCTCGGAGGCCTGGCACTGAAGCGACGTTGGCAGCAGGCGCGCCGCGCCGAAGGCAAATCAACCGAGAAGCCGAACATCATCATGAGCAGCGCCGTCCAGGTCGT
>CAMDLG010000090.1 GCA_945901565.1 Bifidobacterium breve
CATTCGACTTGGCCGCGGTGGAGTGACCCGCATAGGTGCGAATCATCCATGGGCGATCTGGCTCTGGCAGGCGTGGTTCCATAGCGCGATTGTATGCTGCGAAGCCGTGTCCGAGCTTGAAGCGATCGATGTGCAACATCTCGGCCGCCGAGAGTCGATCTGCCGCTTCCGTCAAGGCGACGTGATCATCGACCCTGGGCCGCAGGTAAGTAGTCAGAGAGTGATCGACGCTGTTGGCGATGAAGCACCGCGCGCGATTCTGCTCACGCACATCCACTTGGACCACGCCGCCGCCACCGGATCGCTGATGCAGCGCTGGCCGCAGACAGAGCTGTGGGTGCACGAGCGTGGCGCTCGCCACATGATCGACCCGGCCAAACTGATCGCCAGCGCGACGCGGCTTTACGGCGATCGGATGGACGAGCTGTGGGGTGAGATTGTGCCCGTTCCTGAAGAGCGGGTGCGGGTAGTCAGCGGCGGCGAAGAGATCGGCGACTTTGGCGTGATCTACACGCCCGGCCACGCCAGCCATCACGTCAGCTACATCCACCGGCCGAGCGGCACGGCATTTGTCGGCGATGTCGCCGGCGTGAGGAGGTTTGGCGCGCCTGTGATGGCGCCGACGCCGCCGCCGGACATCGATCTAGAGGCTTGGGAGCGCTCGCTGGCCCTGCTGGAGGAGCAAGATCCGCAGCGCCTGGCAGTCACCCACTTTGGAATTCATGAGGACGTAGATGATCACGTCGCGCAGCTTCGCGAGAACCTCCAGCGGGTAGTGGAATGGGCGCGCGACTCGCCGGACGCGCCAGCCTTTGCCGAGCAGATGCGCGAGTGGCTGGTGGGGAGTGGGGGACAGCAGGCGGCCGATTCGTACTTCGCTGTGATGCCGCCAGAGGACTGTTACGCTGGGCTAGCGCGAGCGCTGATGCAGCGCGATCAATAGTCAGCGGCTAGGCTTTTTGCAATGTCGAAAACGATTGAATTGCCACGCACGCAGGGGCCTGGCTCAGGGCTAGGCGGCGAATGGCGCGTGATTGTGCGCAACGACGACCACAACACCTTTGATGGGGTCGCCGCCGCCTTGGCGAGGGTAATTCCCGGAGTGACTATCGACGGCGGCTACGCGCTGGCGAATGAGGTCCACAACCGCGGGCTGGCCATCGTCTGGAGCGGCCACCAAGAGGCGGCCGAGCTTTACTGGGAGCAGCTCTGCGACGCGGGCCTAACGATGGCCCCGCTTGAACAGGGCTGAGTTCTTTCCTAAGTCCCGATCGCAGCTTCTACAGATGCGTCGTCATCAGGCTCAGGCAGCGGGCTAATTCCATTCGGGCCGCTTCCATTCGAGCCGCCACCGTTGCTCGGCGGCTGCGGACTAATTCGCCCCTCGCCAACGAGGTCGTTCCAAGCGTAGAAGACCGGCACTTGGTACCAGCCTGAAGTGATCACACGAAACTCCGTCATCTCAGGGCCGGACCACCAGCGCTCGAAGTCGAGCTTGTCCTCGAAGTGGGCGATCTGAGTGAACTTGTAGCGGTCATCGCGGCTGCGATGGACGGCCCAAGCGGTAGCGCCGTAGCGCAGCGCGGATGGTGCGACGTCTCTTAGGGCATCTTCCAAGCGGTCGCCGCGGAAGCCATTCGCGTACCAAGGAATCTCAACAACGCTTGCCATTAGGCACCTACCTCTGCTCGAATTGCCGGCGGCTCGGCGGGGGTTTCACCGCTACGACCTTGATTCTCCTCTGCGGCCCCGACGAGAACAGCAATTTTCCCAGCGTGCTTGTTCTCGTGCATCAGCTGGTGGGCCTGCGCTACGTCTTCAAAGCCCATGGTCTTCCAGAGGACCGGTTTGATCAGTCCGTCGTCGATTAGCTGGTTGGCCTTAGTGCATTCCCAGGCGTTGGCGAAGTGTGATCCAAGGATCTCCTTCTGGCGCATCCACAGGTAACGCACATCGAAGTCGAGCGTGTAGCCGGAGGTCGCGCCGCAGATCACTACCTTGCCGAACGGCTTGACGGTGTAGACCGAAGTCGGGAAGGTCGCCATCCCGACGTGCTCAAAGACGATGTCGGGGGCGCCGCCGAGGATCTCTTTGACGCGCTTGGCAAATGCGCGGCTTACAGCAAAGCGCTCCTTCTCCTCTTCGGGGGTCTCGTTGCCGGTCCGCATCATCCCAGCGAATTCGCGCCGGTCGATGTAGTCGGTCGCTCCGAGCTTCTTGATCAGCTCACCCTTGTCGTCAGATGAGACGACACCGACGCTTTGGGCGCCGGCCGCTTTGACGAGCTGAGTCGCGAAGACGCCTAGGCCGCCGGCGGCGCCCCAGATCAGCACGCGGTGACCGGACTGCAGCTTGGCGCGGTCGAGCAGCATTCGGTAGGCGGTGAAGTAGGTGAGGCCGTAGCTGGCTGCCTCTTCCCACGAAAGCGCTGGCGGCTTCGGCAGTAGTTGCTGGGCTTGAACCTTCGTGAACTGAGCGAACGAGCCCCATGTTGTCTCGTAACCCCAAATCTTCTGTGAGGGCGCCGCCATTGGATCGAGGCCGTGGACCTCAACGTCCTCGTAGGAGGCCTGGTTGCAGTGAACGACGACCTCGTCGCCGGGCTGCCAGCGCGTAACGCCGGGGCCGACCTTCCAGACGACGCCGGAAGCGTCCGAGCCGCCGATGTGGTGCCCGAACTCCGGGTGGTCGCCGGACTTGAAAACCGAAACTGGCTTGCCGAGCGCCGCCCAAACATTGTTGAAGTTGACGCCCGAGGCCATCACGCGAACGATCACCTCGAAGGCGGCCGGTTCGGGCGTGTCAACTTCCTCCAGTTGGAAGGCATCAATCGGCTCACCTTCGCGCTCCTCACGGATGACCCAAGCGGTCATCGTCTTCGGCAGCTCGCCTGGCTCGGTGCTTACGTCTGTGATTGCTGAGAGGTCAACGGTCATGGCGCTAATAATACGGCTCACGCCGAGAATCGGACTTGCCGCGGCTAGTAGTCCGAGCCGGCGCCGATACTTGGACGCGGATGGAGAGCGATTCGAACACAGTGAGCGCGCGCACAAAGGCGTTTGACCTCGATCGCACGATCTCGCTGAGCGATGGCATCTTTGCCTTCGCGCTCACGCTTCTGGTGCTGAGCATCAGCGTCCCCGATATCCCATTCAGCAGCTCCAGCAGCGAGCTTTGGTCGGCGATAAAGGATCGCCAGAACGAACTGGTCTCTTATCTGATCAGCTTTGTTGTGATCGGCGGGTTTTGGATTCGCCACCACAGATTCTGCGGCAAGCTCAAGGCGGTGGATGCGACGTTCCTCTGGATCAACCTCGCCTACTTAGCGACGATTGCCTTCATTCCATACCCAACGCAGCTGCTCGGTGACTTCATTAACCCTGCGGCCTTTGCCTTCTACGCGGCGGCGATTTCAGCCTCAACGCTCGCTGCAGCGGCGCTCAACGAGCACGCGGCGCGCAGCGGGCTGCTTTCGCAGGCACTGACGCCTGCGGAGACGAAGGAGGGGCGGATCAATGGGTTCGCGGTGACCGCCGGGTTCATTATTTCGATTCCCGTCGTGCTGCTTAGCGGCGAGCTCTGGCTTGGCTATCTCTGTTGGTTTCTCGGGCCAAACTTTCACCGCTTGATTCGGCTGGGAAGCTCAAGGAAGCATTAGGTCGTTCTGCGCGCTCGGCCGCTCGCCGTCGACCGAGAGCAGCGCCGCTGGGATTGTGTCGCCTTCAACGGCCAGCGAATATGTGCCGTCTTTTAGCTCAGCCTTCATCGTTGCCGTGTTGTTCGCGGCGATCATCGTCGTCTGACTGTCGAGCGTTGGATTGGTTGGATCGGTAGGCGTATTAGCGCCGAAGGTGACCTTCTGGTTGATGCCGCTGAGGTTGGCAACGATCAACGTCACCGGGCCGCCGCCGACCTGCTTCGGCGAGATCAAGATGCGCTTTGGCATCAGTGAGGCGTTGAGCTGCAAGGGGACCGGCGGACGCAGCTTGTTCGCTGTCCGTGCGTTCGAGCCGCAGCCAGCCGCTAGAAGCGCAACAAGCGCCACTAGAAGAATCGGTGCGATGCGGATCGGTTTGAGCATTGGATAATCGAGGCGCCTCGAAGGCGCTTCGGGCACGGACTCTAACGGAGCTTCAGCTACCGATGTGCGAGTGCTCGTCTTCGAGCTCATCGGTCAGCGTGAAGAGCTCGGCCTGCAGTTGCTCCCAGGCCTCCGCTTCGACGCGTGCATACTCACTGCCTTCTAGATCGCGAAGCTGGTCGCGGTAAGCAACCCACGCAGCTTGAATTCGCGGATCGATCTTCGTCTTCGAATCGGGCGCGGTCATCGGCACAGCGTCATCCTCCTCCTCGTGATCGGATGACTGTACTGGCAGCGGCGGAGGGTTTATGACGGCCGCTTGGATTACTGCGCATCTGGCGGTAAAAGCTCAGCCTTTAGCGGGCCGTCGTTGATTCGCAGCAGCTCTCCGTCGGCCGCTTCACGGCGCACAAGAGCGAGCCCGATTAAACCTTGCTCGGGCGACAACGCGACGCTTGTGAGCGTCCCTACCTCGCGCTCATCGGTGTGAAGTTTGGCGCCAACCTCAGCTTCACCGGAGAGCTTAAGTTGGCAGAGGCGACGGTTCGGGCGGCCGCGGTAGTGGAGCCGCGCGATCGTCTCCTGTCCGACGTAACAGCCCTTCGTGAAACTGACGGCGCGTTCATTCAGGCCAGCCTCTTGTGGGATCACTGTCTCGTCGAGGTCAACGCCGTACCTCGGCCGGCCGCTCTCGATCCGCGCCAGCTCGGCCAAAGCCTCCGAGGCATCAACCGCACCGCCAGCGAGGAGCGCTCCTTTTACTTCGTCGGCGGCGTCGGCGCTAGCCAGCACGTCGATCCCGGCATCGGTGACGATCAGCAGCACCGATGCTCCGCCGAGCTGCGCGGGGGCATTGTCGTACTCGTTGGCTGGGAGCGACTCTGCACCCGCGACCTGTCTGGACGCCGGCCCGAGCAGCGAGAAGAGGCAACTCTCGCGGGTCCTCTTGTGAAGCTCAGCGTCGTAACCAACTAGGCCGTGGCGAACGGCATCGAAGAGCGCTTGAAGGGCCTTAAGTTCAGTGTCGATCAGCAGCTCGTCCGCGGTTCTCAGGACGCGTAGATCTCCGAGCATCCGACCCTTCGAGTTGCAGCAGGTCGCGAAGCAGCCGTGCCCGGGGGTTAGCTCTTCGATCTGATTACTGACGACGGCGTTCAGCGCCGCTGCGGCCTCGCTGCCAGTCAACGCCAGCTTGCCCCGATCTGAGCGGTCGACCAGCGCTGCGCCACTGCGCAGCGCGTCTAGCTCGTTGGCTGTCGGGGTTTCTTCAGGCATCGCCGTTTGAGGATAGTCCGCGTCCACCGAGGAGGTGATTAGTTGCACGGTTAGAGAATAATTGTTAGGCGTGCCATAATCTCTGCCGTGGAGAGTAAGAACGAACGTCATAGCCCCGCTGTCGAGGATTACGCCAAGGCGATTTACACGCTTCAGCGCCGCGCCGACAGCCCCGTGACGACGACCGCGTTAGCCGAGCGGCTAGACGTAAGCGCCGCCTCCGCGTCAGGGATGGTGCGCCGGCTAAGTGAGATTGGCCTGGTCAAACACGAGCCCTACAAGGGGGTCGAGCTGACCGAAAGGGGCAACGCCGTCGCGCTAGAGGTGATCCGCCACCACCGTCTACTTGAGCTGCTGCTAGCGGAGCTCGGAGTGCCGTGGGATCGCGTGCACGACGAGGCTGAGGTGCTGGAGCATCACATCTCGGAGGAGCTTGAAGCACTGATCGCCGAGCGGCTCGGTGACCCAACACACGACCCGCACGGCGATCCAATTCCCACAGCCGACCTGAGCGTTGATGAGGGAAGCTCGATCGCACTGAACGACCTTGAGATTGGACAGCGTGGACGCTTTGTGCGCGTCTCCGATTCCGACCCGGAGATGCTGCGCTACCTCAGCGACCTAGGCTTAGCGCCCGGTGAGCAGCTCGAGCTGATTGGCCGCGAACCATTCGAAGGACCACTCGTCGTTGGCTTCGG
>CAMDLG010000091.1 GCA_945901565.1 Bifidobacterium breve
CGCACTGCCGATAACAGCCGCAAGTCTGCTCCTTGCAGCGCCTGTCGCGCTAGCGGCGCAGGAGCCAATTAGCGGCGAGGGCAGCTACGGCGCGGCCGACGACCGTGTGGTGACGATGACCGGTTTCATCGTGATCGCCTTCTTCCCACTCTTCATCCTGACGATGAGCCTGCTGCAGTGGCGCCTTGAAAAGCGCAAAGAGGCTCGCAAGGTCGCAGCGAAGCGGATCGACGCGGCGGCCGGCGACAGCTGGCACGCTGGCTGGTAGAAACACCAGCTGCGAGCTAGGCTTGCAGCGACATGACGAGTTATCTAGTTACCGGCGGCACAGGCTTCATCGGCCGCAACCTCGTTGAGCGCCTCTTGGCGTCAGGCGGCGATGTTCATCTGATCGTGCGTGAATCTTCGCACGAGCGGGTCGAAGCGATCGCCCAGAAATGGACCGGTGGTGACAAGCTGAAAGTGGTCAGCGGCGATCTGCTGCAACCGGCGCTGGGCGTTGATCCGGACTGGGTTGAAGAACACCGCGGCAAGATCGACCACCTCTTCCACCTGGCCGCGATCTACGACATGACGGCATCCGAGGCCCGCAACGAGGAGCTAAACACTGGCGGCACAGCCCACCTCTTGGAGCTAGTGGCCGACCTTCAGCCGGGCACTCTCCACCACGTATCGTCGGTCGCCGTAGCCGGCTCCTACGAGGGCGTCTTCACCGAGCAGATGTTCGACGAAGGCCAGAAGCTGCCCTCCCCGTACCACCGCACCAAGTTTGAGTCCGAGAAGTTGGTGCGCGAGCTTTGCGCGGTTCCATGGCGGATCTACCGGCCAGCCGTAGTGATCGGCGATTCGCGGACTGGAAAGATCGACAAGGTCGACGGTCCTTATTACTTCTTCAAGGCGATCCGCCGGGCGCGCAATGTTCTGCCGTCTTGGCTACCGCTAGTTGGCCCTGAGATCGGTGAGACGAACATTGTGCCGGTCGACTTCGTCGCCGACGCGATCGTCGAAATTGCTCACAAGCCGGGGCTCGACGGGACTGCCTTCCACCTCGCCTCACCGCAGATGATCTCCTCGGCGCAGGCGCTCAACGACTTCGCTAAGGCGGCTAATGCTCCCCACCTCGCGGTGCGCCTGCCATCCGGACCACTCGACCCAATCGTTGCTCAAGGGAATGCTCTAATCCGTTCACTGCCCGGCGTGACGACCGTCGCCGAGACGGTTCTCGACGAATTTGGGATTCCGCCGGAGGTACTCGAACACACCGGCTTCAGCTGCTCTTTCGATACAACGCAGACCGACGCCGCTTTGGCCGGCAGCGGGATAGAGGTGCCTGCGCTGGCGGAATACGCACAGGTGATTAGGGATAACTGGGAGAACCACCTTGACGCTGGCGGCTTTGCCAGCAGCTCGCTCCGCGCCGCAATGAACGGTCGAACCGTCGTGATCACCGGCGGCTCGAGCGGCATTGGTCGCTCGGCCGCTCTGGAGATTGCAGCCGCCGGCGGCACGCCGCTGCTAGTTGCGCGTAGCCTCGACAAACTGGAAGAGGTGCAGCGGGAAATTGAGCTGGCTGGCGGAAGTGCCTACTGCTACTCGGCCGATCTCTCCGACATGGAATCGATCGACGAGCTGGTCGCGACGATCCTCGCCGAGCACGCCTCGGTCGACATGATCGTCAACAATGCAGGCCGCTCAATCCGACGTTCGCTAGCTAACAGCCTCGACAGGTTCCACGATTACGAACGGACGATGCAGCTCAACTACTTCGGTGCGATCCGCCTCGTGATGGGTTTCATCCCGCACATGCAGCAGCGCCGCTTCGGCCACGTTGTCAACGTCTCTTCGATCGGAGTCCAGGCAAGCCCACCGCGCTTCGGTGCTTACGTGGCTTCGAAGGCGGCCCTAGACGCCTGGACGCGCGTCGTCAGCTCAGAGCTGATCGGCGACAACATCACCTTCACGACGATCCACATGCCGCTAGTGCGTACGCCAATGATCGCGCCGACAAAGATGTACGACCACTTCCCCGCGATCTCGCCGGACGAGGCTGGGTCGATGGTTTGCGATGCGCTCGCACGGAAGCCGAAGCAGATCAACACGAAGCTCGGGACTGTCGCTGAAGTTGGCTACGCCCTAGCGCCGAAGATCCTCGACCAGGTCCTGAACGCGGCCTTCCGCGTCTTCCCCGAATCGGCTGCATCCTCGGGCCGTGAAGCGGCGCCGGAGCAGAAAGCAAGCATTGAGCAGATGGCGATGGCCAATCTGATGAAGGGCGTTCACTGGTAAACCGCGCCTGCACGGGCTAGGATCACTATTCCTGACTATGTCGTCAGTAGCCTGATGAGTTACCGAGGAGCGTAAAGCGATGCCCGAAGTTGAGTTCCCCTTCACAGCCGCCGATGTAGAGCGCACATGCACGCGCCTCTCGCAGGCAACGATGCTGCCCGGCAGCGCCTTCACCGACCCGTCGGTTCTTGACTGGGAGCAGAAGAACTTCTTCCAGTCCGGCTGGGTCTGCGTCGGCCATCTCGGCCAGCTGCGTGAGCGCGGCCAGTACATCTCGGCGCAGGTTGGACCAACCAGCGTGCTCGTCGTTGCCGACGATGACGCCCTGCCGCGCGCCTTCATCAACAGCTGCCGCCACCGCGGCGCAAAGATCGTTGACCAGCCGGAAGGCCAGGTCCGGCGCCTGCGCTGCTCCTACCACGCTTGGTCGTACGGCTTCGACGGCTCGCTTACAAACGCCCCGTTCACCGATGACCTCGACGACTTTGACGCAAGCTGCATGGGCCTACACCCGGTCGACCTCGCCGTCGTCGAGGGGCTCGTACTGATCGACCTCTCAGGCGAGGCTGGCCCACCGGCCGAGCACATCGGTGACCTCGCCAAAAAGCTCGCGCAGTACCGCCTCAGCGAGCTGAACCGTGGAGCCAAGGTCGTCTACGAGGTCAACGCAAACTGGAAGACGGTCGTCGAGAACTACAGCGAGTGCCTCCACTGCCCCGGCATCCACCCCGAACTAAACCGCCTGTCGCATTACTTGAGCGGTGAGACGATGAGCGGTGACGGCTCGTGGTGCGGCGGCTCGATGGACTTGGCCGAAGACGCCGAGACGATGGGCAAGGACAGTGGCGGCAACCAGCGCGAGCCGATCGAAGGCCTTAGCGAAGCGGACCTGCGCACTGTCCTCTATTTCACGATCTTCCCTAACGCGATGGTCTCGCTGCATCCCGATTACGTGATGCTGCACACGCTCTGGCCTAAGGCGCCTAACCGCACCGAAGTGACCTGCGAATGGCTCTTTGAGGACCGCACGATCGCCGCGGCCGACTTTGACCCCAGCGACGCCGTCGATTTCTGGGATCAAGTCAACCGCGAAGACTGGGGCGTCTGCGAACTGACCCAGAAGGGCCTCGGCGACGGCACGCTGCCAGCCGGCCGCTACACAAAGCAGGAGGACGTAGGTCACAAGTTCGACGTGATCGTCGCCCACCGCTACCTCGAAGCACTCGGCGCGGCTATTCCAGCGCGGAATTAGTCGCTGCGCAACAGAACCGATAGGTTGGTCGCAATGTTTGAACGCGACACGCTGGTGCCGATTGGGCGTCGCGCCTTGGTCGTCGCGCTGTCGGGGCTGATTGCCTACGAAGTCGGTGAACTGCTTGGGATCGGCTTCAAGTTCATTGCGATCAGTGCCGTAATTGTCTCTCAGGCGCCGTCGCTCGGTCGGTCACTGATCAAAATCCGTAAGCGCACGCTCGGCACCTTGGTGGGAGTCTTGGCTGGCGCACTGGTCCTCTGGCTATTGGGTACTGGGCCAGCCGAGGTCTTCATCGCGATCTTCATCGGGTACACCATTGCCGCGCTGATGGGGCTGGGCGACGCATCGCGGATTGCGGGGCTCGGTGCCCTCGCCGTAGTACTCGCTCCCGCAGGCGGGCCGCTGGAGAGTGCTGGGATTCGCTTCTTGGACATCATCCTTGGCGCCGTCATCGGCCTAATCGTGATGTTGATTATCTACCCAGACCGCGCCGGCCCGAAGGTTTTGGTCGGCCTTGCAGCAGTCCCCGAAGAACTCGCCAAATTGCTCAGCGACTTGGCTGCTTCGGATTGGACGAGCGAGACGGCAACCGAGGCGGCTAAAGCGCACGAAAGGATCCGGCAACTGCAGGTAGATCTTGGAGGGCTTCGCCCACTGATCCAGGAGGCTGGCCACGAGCCCTCTTCACGTCACGAACATCCTGCAATGGTGGCATCGATCCTGATGCACATGCTTGGCGCGGCAGATTCGGTCGTTGAGGCGAAAAGGCGACAGAGGTCCCTGCCCCGTGTCGCCTACCGTGAAGCAGCTCAGCGGGTTGCCTTGCGCACTTCCGAGCAGCTTGCCGCGGCTGCGATTGCGATCCGCACGACCGAGCCGGTAGGAGAGTTTCCGGACCAAAGCGAGATCTGCCACGCGTTGCTGCACGAGACAGAGGAGCTAATCCACAATCCTCCGGCTGACAGCCACGAGACGATCCGTCTCGTCGGCTTGAGCACCGAACTTCGACGGCTCGCCCACTTAACAGACTCACTCGAGGGACTGACCGTGGTAGCAGCGCCTGCTGGCGACCACACCTAGGGGGCACCAAAGCAAGCCACGGTTTGACTTTACCCCCCGCCAAGCGGTAGGAATACGGCTCTGTCCCCGGCTCCTAAAGACCCCAAAGCCGGCCTCTCGCGCCGCTCACTCTTTGCCCGCACCGGTGCGGCAGCGCTCGGCGCAACGACGCTCGCGGGCCTTGCAGGCTGTGAGAACACAACGACGCCAGTTGCGGCAGATGGCACCGGCAGCGGAGGGCCTGGACTACTAGGCGACCCAACCGCTGGTGGCCCTGTCGACTCCGCAGGGATTCCACTGGCACGGCGCGACTATCCGGTCACTCTCCCCCGCTTCCAGGAGCCGGTTTCAGCTTCGGACAAGCCAGAGACAGGCGGCGTTTTTAAGATCTACAACTACGCCGACTACCTCAACCCCGACGTGCTGAAGGCGTTCGGCAAGAAGGAGGGCGTTGAGGTCAAGGTGACGACCTTCGACAGCGTCGACGAAGCGTTCTCGAAGCTGAGTACCGCTGGGTTGGAATTCGACGTGATCGTCTCGACCCCGGACCAGCTCTCAAAGCTCGTCGGGCGCAAGCTGCTCCAGCCGCTCAACGAAGAGCTAGTGCCAAACCTCGAGAAGAACATCTGGGAAGAGATCCATAGCCCCTTCTACGACGTTGGCTCACGCTACACAGTTCCTTACGTCGTCTACACGACCGGAATCGGCTGGCGCAATGACAAGATCGATGTCGATCCAGCAAGCCTCGAGAACGGTTGGAACGCGCTCTGGGATGCGACCAGCCAGCGCGGCAAGACGCAGCTGCTCGACGACAAGCGCGAAGCGCTGGGGATGGCAATGCTGCGCGAAGGCCAGCCGAACATCAACACGGCATCGCCTGAGATCGTCAACATCGCACTCGCGGCGCTCGAGGAGTTGGCCCGAAACGTGCGACCAAAGGTGCAGATCTCGGCCTACGAGACGCTGCCGGCGGGGCGCATCACGATCGGCCAGATGTGGTCCGGGGACCTGCTCTCCGGCGCGATCAATTACCTACCAAAGGGCACACCCGCCTCGGTAATGTCCTACTGGTACCAGCCCGAGGGCGGCCCGGTATTCAACGACATCCTGACCGTTGCCGCGGCCTCAAAGAAACCGATCATCGCGCATCGCTTCCTCAACTACATGATGGAACCTCAGGTCGCCTACGACAACTTCGTCAACTACGTCGGCTACCAGCCGCCACAGAAGTCGCTAGACGCAGCGAAGCTCTTCGACGAGGGGATCCTGCCGAAGTCTCTGAGCAACGCGGTAGTCACGCAGGAGGCCTATGCGGCCGGCAACGGCTTCCTAACGCTGACCGCCGAAGGTGAGCAGGCTTGGGAGAAGGCCTGGTCGAAG
>CAMDLG010000092.1 GCA_945901565.1 Bifidobacterium breve
AAGCACGGCGCACTCTTCATCGCTGACTGCGTGATCGCCGCATTCGGGCGGCTCGGAACTATGTGGGGTGTCGATCGCTTCGACCTTCGCCCCGACATGATCACTTTCGCGAAGGGGGTCACGAGCGGTTATCTGCCACTAGGCGGAGTCGTCATCAGCGGACGGGTAGCGGAGCCGTTCTGGGAGGGTGATGGACTCTGGTTCCGGCACGGTCAGACGTACTCCGGCCACCCAACCTGCTGCGCGGCCGCGCTCGCGAATCTCGACATCCTCGAGAACGAGGGGCTGCTTCAGCGTGGCCGCGAGCTCGAAGATGAGATCGCCGCTGCACTGGGACCGCTTGAATCGGCGGCGGTGGTCGACCAGGCGCGCGCTGGGATCGGTGCGCTCGGAGCGGTTTCGTTCAAACCCGAGCTGCTCGAATCACACCCAGATATACCGCTCCGGACCTTCGCAGCAGCCAAGCAGCACGGCGTGCTCGTGCGGCCACTCGGGGACGGCGTTGCGATCTCGCCGTCGCTGGTGACGACCGAGCAAGATCTGCAGCATGCATCGGCATCGCTTGCTGAGGCGCTATCGGTGGTCGCTGCCGCGCTCTAAGCAACTGAGAGAATGTTCTCAGCGTTTCCTCGCTCCGCTTGCCGCAATAGACTTGTTTACACAACGATGAATCAGTTTTTGACGTAGATGGCGCGGCGCCGCCTTCACGGTCTCCAGCGTGTGCTGGGGGTCAACGCGCTTTTCTCAACTGCCTACGGCAACGTCGGTTCGTCGATCTATTACGCACTCGGCCTCGTTGCTTCGTTTGCGCTCGGGTTGACGCCGATTGTCTTCGTCATCGCCGGTTTCATTTTTTTCCTCACTGCCAGTAGTTATGCCGAAGCGACGGCGATGTATCCAGAGGCCGGCGGGTCGTCAAGTTTCGCGCGGCGCGCGTTTAACGAGTTCTGGTCGTTCTTTGCTGCTTGGGGTCAGATGCTCAACTACACGATCACGATCGCGATATCCGCCTTCTTCGTGCCCCACTACATCGGCGGGCTCTTCTGGGAACCGCTCCGCACAGCGCCGGGCGACATTATCTTCGGGATCGGCGTGGTCGTCGTTCTTGCGGCGATCAACGTCTTCGGGGCCAAAGAGTCAACTGGCGTGAACGTGACGCTCGCTGTTGTCGACTTCGCAACGCAGCTCCTGCTCGTGCTGATCGGCGGGATCCTCGTCTTCTCGCCCGACGTCCTGATCAACAACATCGAGTGGGGCGTCGCGCCGACCTGGAAAGACTTCCTGATCGCGATCCCGGTCGCAATGATCGCGTACACGGGGATCGAGACGATCTCAAACATGGCCGAGGAAGCGAAAGACGAGGCAGTCACAATCCCCAAAGCGATCAACCGGGTCGTCATTGCCGTCTTTGCGATCTACGCTGCTCTACCAGCGGTTGCGCTGTCCGCGCTGCCGGTCGTCAAGCAGCCAGACGGCAGCTACCAGACGCTGCTCGGAGTCTCAAGCGAGAACGGCGGCTACGCCGGCGACCCGGTGCTCGGCGTCGTCAAGCAGATTCACCTTGGGATTTTCCAGGGGGCAGCCGAGATTTATGTAGGCCTCCTGGCGGCAACGATCCTCTTTATTGCCACCAACGCGGGCATCATCGGCGTCTCAAGGCTCGTCTATTCGATGGGCATCCACCGGCAGCTACCGAACAAGCTGCGTGAGTTGCACCCCCGCTTCGGCACTCCTTGGATCGGCATCATCATCTTCAGCGCCGTTGCCTGCCTCGCAATCACAACCGGGCAAGCCGATTTCCTAGGCAATCTCTATGCCTTCGGCGCGATGCTTAGTTTCACGATCGCGCACGTATCGGTAATCAAGCTTCGCTTCCGTTTCCCGGATTTTCCGCGCCCCTACCTAGGACCGATGAACATCATGGTCAGGGGCGTCAACATCCCGATCTTCGCGGTCCTCGGTGCGATAGGTACCGGGCTCGCGTTCGTCGTCGTCACGGTTCTTCACCTGGACGTCGCGATCGCAGGGCTTGGCTGGCTCGCTGTTGGCTGCGTTGTATACCCGCTCTATCGCCGCAGCCAAGGGCTGAGCCTCACAGAGACAGTCTCTGTAGCAGTGAAGGAGCAGGTAACAGAAGGGGAGGCCGCCTATGAATCGGTGCTCGTTGCTCTCGAGCCGCCAATCTATTCCGCCGCTGCCGTCGCAACCGCCGTCAGGCTGGCGGCTCGCCGGCGGCGCGGGATCCACATCCTCGTCCCGATTCCTGTGCCTTCGTCGATTCCAATCGATGCCCAGATGCCAGAGCAGGAAGGGGTAGCGCAGGCGATGATTGAGCAGGCGCGCCTCCAAGGCGGAAAGCTCGTAACCGGGCGCTGGATAAAGGTGCGCGCCGGGCAAGCTGGAGGCATGATTGTCCAAGAAGCAGTCGACCTTCGCGCCCGGGCGATAATCCTTTCGCTCCCGCGTCAGCGTCAAGGTGGAAACATCTTCGATCGGGGGATAGAGACGGTCCTCAGCGAGCGACCTTGTCGAGTAATCATCCAAAGCGACCCTGATAGCCGCAAACCGAGCGTGGCCGAGCGACTGGCGAAAGCCGAGGTGCCGCTGTGAGTCCTCCATCCGGCCGCAACGTGCACGCGTCGACGACAACAATCCTCTCGGCGTTGATGATCGTCATCGGCGCGGGGCTCGTCGTTCGGACGCTCAGCCTTGGCGGTGGGCTGTTCGCGATCGGGACGATCATGGGCGTGCTCTTTGTTGCGGCGGGCTGCGGGCGACTGTGGGTCGCACGAAGGGGACCCAGCTGATGGCAGCCGAGGGTTCGTCAGAGAAGCAGACTTTCGGTCGCGAACTCGGTTCACCGATGCTCTTCAGCGTGATCTATACGGTCATCGCCAGCGCAATCTACATCTGCCTCGGCGTCGTCGCGGGCTATGCTCTCGGCCTCACGCCGGTTGTTTTTCTTGCGGGAGGGCTGATCTTCGTTCTCGCCGCAATGACTTACGTCGAAGGCTCATCGCTGCACCAAGAGCGGGGCGGCTCGACCGTATTTGCACGCTACGCCTTTAACGAGTTCTGGAGCTTCGTCGCTGGCTGGGCGATCCTGCTCGACTATGTGATTCTGCTCGCTGCTGCGGCGCTCTCGACGACGAGCTACCTGCAGGCGTTTTGGGCCCGGCTAGGCGAAGGGGCGATTGAGGGAGTGCTGATCGTCGGCATTTTGCTCTACGTAGCGGTTCGCAACATTCGCGGCTTCTCGAGCTCACGTTCGCGGCGCATCGCGGTCCTCGTAGTCGCTGACATCGTGCTCCAGTTGGCGCTGATCGGGCTCGGTTTGATCTTCCTCTTCGAGCCCGGGACTCTTACATCGTCGATTGCGCTTGGCTCCAGCCCAACCTTCCAAAACCTAATCGTCGCGCTTGGCATCGCGACCGTTGTCTCAACCGGTCTCGAGTCTGCGTCTGGCTTATCAGGCGAGGTCGGGGTCGGGCGATCGGGGCTCAAGAGGCTGGTCACAAGCTCCTCGCTGACTGTGATCATCGTCTACACAGGAATCGCGATCGTTGCGATCAGCGCTCAGCCGGTGGTCGACGGGCAGACCGCGCTCTCGTCTACCTATAAAGACGCCCCAATGCTCGGTTTGGCAGCCGGCTTCGATCAGCAATGGCTCGCTCAGGGCAGCCGCTTTGTGATCGCTGCGATTGCCGTCGTAACGCTGATCGCAGCCGCCAACTCTACGATGCTCGGGCTTTCACGCCTGGCCTACTCGCTTTCGACTCACCGTCAGATTCCGAGCGCGCTCGGCAGGCTTCACTCAACCCGCTTTACGCCGTGGGTATTGATCGTGATTGCGACGGTAGTCGCGATCGCACTGGCCCTCCCGGGCGATCTTCCTCTCCTTCTAAATGTCTATGCATTTGGCGCGCTGATGGGGCTAACGATTGCCCATGCATCGGTTCTGCGGCTGCGAATAACAGAGCCCGACAGGCCGCGACCCTATTCAATGCCATTCAACGTAAAGATCGGTGGCAAGAGCATTCCTCTGCCAGCGGTCTTCGGGATGGTTTTCAGTGCGCTGATCTGGGTAAGCGTCGTCTGGACACACCCGTCGGCGCGGTGGGTTGGCCTCGGCTGGATGGCGGCCGGGCTGGTGCTCTACTTGGTTTATCGGCTTGGCAGCGGCAAGACGCTAACCAAGCGCGTCACGGTGCCGCGTGAAGCGCTGCGCGGCGAGGCGATTGAGGTTGAGTACGAATCGATCCTCGTCCCGGTAACGGGTAGTCCTCTTGACGACGACATCATGCAGACCGCTGGGCGACTGGCCGCCGAGGCCAGCGAGGAGGACGGCTTCGACGGTGAATCGAGAATTGAGGCGATCTGGGTAACTGAAGTTCCCATGTCATTGCCGATCGACGCACGTCTCCCTGAGGAGGAGACGCAGCGGGCGCGAGCAGCACTGTCGCGGGCCAAGGCAGTCGGTGAGGAATACGACAATGTCCAGGTCGACACGGCGCGCGCCCGCGGTCGCCGCGCCGGGCAGACGATCATCGCTGAAGCGCTGCGGCGTGGAGTCCAGGCGATTGTCTTGGCAGCCGAGGAGCCTTCTCGGATCGGTGGCGGCGCACGACTCGGCGGAGGGATGAGCGCCAACTTAGTGATTGGTGATACTGCGAGGTATGTGCTCGCAAATGCGCACTGCCCGGTGATTGTCACGGCGCCGCCGACTGGGGAGCGAGCCGCTTCCGGCCCGGCGGCTGATGAAGACGAGCCTGAGGCGCCGGAACGCTAGGATTCCTAACCGATGTCGTTCATCCTCATTGTTGGCTCAGGTCGCGTCGGATCGACCGTTGCACGTAATCTGCTCGCGGCGGGCCACGAAGTTTCCGTACTTGACGGCGACCCGCTTTCACACGAGCGCCTCGATGCGGGTCAGGATTCGACTTGGGAGGGCGCCGGCGGTCGCTTCACAATCGGCCAAGCGATCGAGCGCGACGCGCTAGTCGAAGCCGGTATCGAGAGCGCCGACGTCTTCATTGCCTCGACCAACGGTGACAACACAAACCTCACGATCGCTCAGATCGCTCAGAAGATGTTCAACGTCCCACGCGTCCTAGTGCGAGTGATGGATCCAGCTCGCGCCGAGTGGTACAGCGCTCAAGGGATGGAGACGATCTGCCCAACTAGTTTCGCCGTCGACATGTTCGAGAAGGCTCTTGATGTGCCTAAGGGATCGGCCTGATGTACGCGGTCGTAATCGGCGGCGGCAAGGTTGGCCTCAACTTAACGCGCGAGCTCCTCGCAAAGGGCACAGAGGTGACGCTGATTGAGTCTCGTCGCGACCGTTATTTGCGGATGGACGCCGAACTTGGCTTCGTGGTGCAGTACGGAGATGGGACTGAACTGTGGGTATTGGAGCGGGCCGGAATCCAACGGGCCGACCTCGTCGTTGCAGTCACTGGCGACGATGAGGACAACATCCTCATCTGTCAGATTGCGCGCGACAAATACCAAGTTGAGCGGTTCATCTCGCGCGTCAACAACCCACGTAACCGTCAGTACTTTGAGCTGCTCGACATCCGCCCAGCATTTTCGGCGACCGACCTGATCCTCAGGTTGATCGAGCACGAGGTCCCGGATGACGGTCTCGTTCATCTGCTCGACCTTCCAGAGGAACAGCTTGAGGTGATTGAAATCGTCGTCTGTGAAGGCTGCCGCGCCGCTGGCCTCGAAGTGCAGCAGCTTGAGTTGCCGGAGGGAAGCATCGTGATCTCGGTGCTCCGTGACGACGGCGGGTTCGTGCCGAAGGCTGACACCGTGATCAACGCCGGAGACGAAGTCCTCGTCTGCCTCGATCCGGGCCTTGAACCTCAGGTCACGGCGCTCTTCGAAGCCGCCAAGTAGAGCCCTTAGCGCCTATACTTGGCGACGCAT
>CAMDLG010000093.1 GCA_945901565.1 Bifidobacterium breve
CTGAGGCTTGGCGGCGGGGCCGCGCCTATGCCCTGCCCGCCGGCTACGACCAGTGCCCGCGTGCCGGCGAACGGTCCGGGCTCGGTCTTCCAGGCCGTTTGCTCACACGCCCAGCCATCTGTGCCTTTCCCTGAATAGTCAGCGATTGGAGTTGTCGTCGGCTCACACTGAGGGTTCGAATCTGGTGGGGTCGCGACGCGGGTTATCGTTAGCGTCGTAGAAACGAGCTCCTCGTATCCGCCTGAGTCGCTTGGGACCATCAGCTTGAGGCTGAAGGTTCCGCCCACGTCGTACGCCACGTCGGCGTAGACGTTCCAATTTATGCCATCACCGCCCTGTGGGTCCGGCGTCTGTGTCGGCGCGGTCGCCGTCAAGCAGTCGCAGTTAGAGACCAACAGCGGCGGCCGCGCCGATTCACCGTGCGCGCATCGCAGTCCGGCGCCCAGCGACTCGCCGCCAGAGACCGTCACTGGGCCACTACCAAACGCCCCATCTGGGCCATAGAAGTTCATTGGGAGCGCACAGCTTGTCGAGGCAGTAGTTAGGTCGCGGGCGCGCTGGTGGCGCGCAGCCACCGCATGAACCGTTGCCGGCACGTGGAACCAAACAAAAGGCTTGTCGGCCAAGACCTCTGTTCTGTACTGCGAGGCAGAGCTAGCGGCGCCAGCTGTTGGCGCGGCTACCAATTGGACGGCGAAGATCATGAATACGAACACCTTCAGCATCGCCGAATCCCAATTAATTATCATAGGCAGTAAATAACCGTAACAGGGCGTCACGTCGAGCGCTGCGGTATCCGCAGTAATCGCCGCTAACCTTGCGCCAATGTCTCAGGCCACGAGCACCGAGAAGGAACGAATCGGCTTCATCGGCCTTGGAATCATGGGTTCGCGGATGGCCGCGCAGCTCGCCGCCGCAGGCTTTGAGCTGACTGTCTGGAACCGCACCACCTCGGTCGCCGAGCAGTGGTCGCAGCAGCACGGCGGCTCGGTTGCCGCGACGCCTGCCGAGCTGGCGGCCGCTAGCGACGTTGTGATCACGATGGTCGTCGACGACAGCCATGTGGAGGAGCTGCTGTTGCTCGGCGACAACGGCGTAGCCCAAGGCGCGCGCGACGGGATGCTCTGCATCGACATGTCGACCATCTCGCCTGCCGCTACGCGTGAGATCGGCTCGCGACTCGCCGCGCAAGGGATCGCATTTATTGATGCGCCGGTAACCGGCTCCTCTCCGGGCGCCGAGAGCGGCACGCTGACGATCATGGCCGGCGGCGACCCCGCCGACATTGAGCGCGCCGCTCCGCTCTTCGATGTGATGGGCGCGAAGACCGTGCGCTGCGGCCCCTTAGGAGAAGGTCAGAAGATCAAGGTGATCAGCAACGCGATCGCTGCCAGTAATGCCGCCGTGCTGGCAGAGGCGCTGATTGTCGCCGATCGAGCTGGCATCGACCTGCAGGCGCTTAGCGCTGTTATCGATGGCGGCGCAGCCGACTCAAAGATGGCGCAGCTCAAACTGGAGCCGATGATCAGCCGCCAGTACGACACGCTCTTCCGCCTCGATCACATGATCAAGGACGTTGATCTGGCGATCGAAGTAGCCGCCCAGTCCGGCGCACCGTTCGACTACGCGGCGCAGACGCGCAGCGCGATGGCTGAAGCGTCGGCTGAGGGCTTCGGCGAGATCGACTTCGCGGCCCTCGCTGAGGCTCTCCACGCCCGCGCCGACGCCACCGGCCAATAACTGCAAGGCCGCCGCGCGCGCAGGTTATCCTCCCCAGCGTGCAGCGCGAACCACTAGTTGACGGCCACGGCCGCAGCATCGGCGATGTAAGGATCTCGGTCACCGACCGTTGTAACTTCCGCTGCCAGTACTGCATGCCGGCTGAGGGGCTTAAGTGGCTGGAGCGCTCATCGGTACTCAACTTCGAAGAGATCACGCGCCTGACGGGGCTGCTGGCGTCAATGGGCGTTAGCGATGTGCGCTTGACCGGTGGCGAACCACTGGTGCGCCGCGACTTCCCCAAGCTCGCAGCGATGCTCGCCAAGCTGCCGGGCGTCGAAGACCTCGCCGTAACGACGAACGGGTTCCTGCTCGGGCGCGACGCCGCGGCGCTCGTTGAAGCAGGCGTCAACCGCTTCAACGTTTCGATCGACTCACTCCAGCAGGACAAGTTCTTCGAGCTAACGCGCCGCGATTCGCTGCCGCAGGTACTTAGCGGGCTCCACGCCCTCGCTGCCTTCCCGCAGGCCCACCCGATCAAGATCAACGCAGTGGCGATCCGTGGCTTCACCGAGGCTGAGATCCCAGCATTCGTTGAGTTCGCCCGCGAATACCCGTTCGAGGTTCGCTTCATCGAGTTCATGCCGCTCGACGCCGATCATGCCTGGGAGCCGGAGAAGGTCCTCGCCGGCGCTGAGATCCTCGCCGCGATCAACGCGATCTACCCGCTCGAAGAGCAGCCGCGCGAAGCTAGCGCCACGGCGAAGGTCTACGAGTTTGCCGATGGCAAAGGCCGCATCGGCCTGATTAGTCCGGTCAGCGAACCTTTCTGCTCGGATTGCAACCGGATCCGCTTGACGGCCGAAGGGAAGCTCCGCACCTGCCTCTTCTCGCATAACGAGACCGACCTGCGCGGGCCGCTGCGCTCCGGTGCCAGCGACGACGAGCTTGAGCAGATCATCCGTGACGCTGTTTGGCGCAAAGAGCTAAAGCATCACGTCGGCGAGGAAGGCTTTATTCAGCCTGCTCGGACGATGAGCGCAATCGGCGGCTGACCTCTTCAAGCTGCTGAAGGTCGTTGACGTTGAAGCTGGCCTCGGGTGGCACGTCAATCAGCGTCGGCATCAGCGCCATCACCTGCTCTGTCATCGGCGCATCGAAGTCAAACTCCAGTAGCGCTTCAAGCGCCGTCGGCTCGTAGCGCGCCAGCAGCGGCTGCGGCCGGCCGGCGGCGCTCGCGAGCACTGCCACGCTGCCTTCGGCGTCGGCGGTGGCGAGCAGCCCGACAACCTCACTGGTTAGCAGCGGCAGGTCGCAGGCGATCACAACGACAGCGCTGCCGCGGGCGCGGCGCAGCGCCTCAATCACTCCCACCGCCGGGTGGCGCGGCTCGTCAGGCTCGATCCAAAGCTCAGCGCGCTGATCGAGCGGCGGCAGCTCAACGTCGTCCTTGGCTACAACGGCTACCGCGCCGAGCGCGTCGAGAGCGGCCTCCAGGGGATAACTAATCAGCGGCCGCCCGTCTAGTTGCACGGTCGCCTTGGCGCCGCCGATGCGCTCACCGCTGCCGCCCGCAAGCACGGCCGCAAGAACGCTCTTTGTGAGCTTCTCGTCCACTCGGCGAGCCTAGCCGCATAGAATGGCGTTCGTGGAACCTGCCGTCGAAACAAATGCTTGGCTTCGCTGCTATCGCTGCTGGTCAACCGACCTCGAGATTCAGGTCCATTACGAAGGAATCCACAAGATCGACCCGCGCACAGGCGAACGCGCCGAAGTGATCGACGAGCTGCAAGAGGCCGTCGTTCAGTGCCTTGAGTGCATGCACGATCAGCCGCACCTCGGATTTCGCGACGGCCGCGTTGAGCCGATCGAGGACCGCTGGGAGCGGATGGTCACCGGCACGCCCTGGGTTGCCTCCTGCGCCGTCACGGTCAGCGCCAACGACGTCGAGAGTTGCTCCGGCCCCGACGCCGGTGATTCACTCTCCTACGCTGCCTTTGGCGACAACGGCACGCGTGAGTTCTTCACCCACGTGCGCTACCACAAGCACGACGACGACTCGATCACAATCCACCTTCTCGTGGAGCTTTACGCCCGCTCGATGGAAGAAGCGACCGAGGTCCTGACCGAGGCAACGCGCGGCACGCTCGCTATCTCCTCGTTGGCCGAGGAATCTCGCCCTCCGGCCAACGATGGCCAACAGCGCCACTAAGTTTTTTAACGCGCTCTAGCTAGCCAAGCGCGATTCAAGCGCTGCCAGCTCATCGCGCAGCGTGCTTGGCAGTGAATCGCCAACGCTGTCGAGGTGGCCGCGAACCTGATCGACCTCAGCCGCTACTGCGGATTCGTCAACGGTCAGCAGCGCTTCAAGGTCGCCTGCGTCGATGTCGAGCCCGTCAACGTTGAGCGACCCTTCCGCCGGGACTAGTCCGATCGGCGTTTCGACCGCTTCCGAGTCACCGTCGCAGCGGCGGAATACCCACTCCAGCACGCGGCTGTTCTCACCAAAGCCCGGCCACATGAAGTGACCGTCGTCGGCCTTGCGGAACCAGTTGACGTAGAAGATCTTTGGCAGCTTGTCGGCGTCGGCCTGCTCGCCGAGCTTCAGCCAGTGAGCGAAGTAATCGCCAACGTTGTAGCCGCAGAACGGCAGCATCGCCATCGGGTCAAAGCGCAGTTGCCCGACAGTGCCAGCGGCGGCCGCTGTCATCTCTGAGCTCATCGTCGCGCCAAGGAATACTCCGTGCTTCCAATCGAACGCTTCGCGCACCAGTGGCACGACGGTCGCGCGGCGCCCACCGAAGAGGAAGGCGTCGATCGGCACGCCGGCCGGGTCCTGCCACTCCGGCGCGATCGCCGGGTCCTGATCTGCAGGGCAGGCGAAGCGCGCGTTGGGGTGTGAGGACGGAGTATCGGAACCCGGCGCCCAGTCGTTGCCGTGCCAGTCGATCAAGTGGTCGGGAGCCTCGTCGGTCATCCCCTCCCACCAGATGTCGCCGTCGTCGGTCAGCGCGCAGTTCGTGAAGACGGTGTTCTCTTTGATCGAAGCCATCGCGTTGGGGTTCGTTTTCTCGCTTGTGCCGGGCGCGACGCCGAAGAAGCCTGCCTCCGGGTTGATCGCATAAAGGCGGCCGTCATCGCCAAACTTCATCCAGGCAATGTCGTCGCCGATCGTCTCAACGGTCCAGCCTTCGAGCGTTGGGATCAGCATCGCGAGGTTGGTCTTGCCGCAGGCCGATGGGAAGGCGCCAGCGATGTACTTCACGTCTCCCTGCGGAGAGGTCAGCTTGAGGATCAGCATGTGCTCGGCCATCCAGCCTTCGTCGCGCGCCATCACCGAGGCGATCCGCAGCGCAAAACACTTCTTGCCAAGCAGCGCGTTGCCGCCGTAGCCAGATCCGTATGACCAAATCTCGCGCGTCTCAGGGAAGTGGACGATGTACTTGTCCTCGTTGCAAGGCCAGACGACATCCTCAACGCCTTCGAAGAGCGGCATTCCAACCGAGTGAACGCATGGCACGAAGTTGCCGTCGCTGCCGATCTGCTCCAACGCCTTAGCGCCCATCCGCGTCATCACGCGCATCGATGCGACGACGTAGGGCGAGTCGGTTAGCTGAACGCCGATGTACGACTTGTCGGAGCCGAGCGGCCCCATGCTGAATGGCACGACGTACATCGTGCGGCCGGTCATCGCTCCTTCAAAGAGCTGAACCAGCTTGTCGCGCATCTTCGAAGGCTCTTCCCAGTTGTTCGTCGGGCCAGCGTCGTGCTCGTTCTCTGAGCAGATGTATGTGCGGTCTTCAACGCGGGCAACGTCGCTCGGGTCGGACCAAGCGAGGTACGAGTTAGGGCGCTTGACATCGCTGAGCTTGCGGAACGTGCCTTGCTCTACGAGCAGCTGGCAGAGGCTTTCGTACTCCTCGGCCGAGCCGTCGCACCAGACGACGTTCTCTGGCTTTGCCATTGCGGCGATCTCATCAACCCAGGCGACGAGCGCTTCGTGTTCTGTTGGTACGGCTGTATCGGTCATCCGCCTATCCCCTAAGCCGCTTCGCCGGGCTCGCGGCGCGGCACCAGCACTAGCCGCTTGAACTCCGCAACCAGAACGCCATCCTGATTGAAGACGCGGGTGTGAACCTTC
>CAMDLG010000094.1 GCA_945901565.1 Bifidobacterium breve
ACGGATCTGCTTCGCGTTGCCTTCGAGAATTGGTTGATAGCCAGGGAGCGAAAGTGCAGTGACCGGTTCGTAGTTAATTTCGGCGCGCGAGACATCGACCGGGATGTCGACGACGACCGGGCCAGGGCGCCCGCTGCGGGCGATGTAGAAGGCTTCGTGAATTGTGCGCGGAATGTCTTCTGCGTCGGTGACCATGAAGGAGTGCTTTACACCCGGCATCGTGATGCCGATCGTGTCGGCCTCTTGGAAACCATCGGTACCGAGCAGGTCGCTGCGGATCTGGCCGGTCATGAAGACGACTGGAACGGAGTCCATCATCGCGTCGACGATCGGGGTTACGAGATTTGTCGCACCGGGCCCGGATGTGCCGAAGGCAACCCCCACCTTGCCAGTTGCCTTTGCGTAGCCCTCTGCTGCGTGACCGCCGCCGGCTTCGTGGCGAACAAGGATGTGTTTAATTTCAGAGTCGACGAAGGCGTCGTAGGTCGGCAGGTTTGCGCCTCCGGGAAGGCCGAACACGACCTCGACGCCCTCTGCCTTGAGGCATTCCATAATTGCGTCTACTGCTCGCATTGGCGGTCGTTCCTTTCCGGGGTATGGTTTTGCCGACCTGTCTGGCCGAATCGAAGATTCTAACAGCGAAAATCGGCCCTCCCAGCGTTGCAGCGCGCCACCCGTCGCGGCGGGATAAATCAGCGGCCGTGCAGCTTCTCGGCAAACTTCGATGGCAGAAGCTCATCCTCGGGAGGCAGATAGAGCTCCGTTCCGCAGCGCGTGCAGAGTGCATCGTGCGCTGGCACGACTCTGCCGCAGCCCGGGCAAGCGCGTCGTGGCTCGGTCACTTCGTTGCGCATAAATATCGCTGCCACTAGGCCGAAAAACGGGATCAGAAAGCTAATTACGAACCAGATGAAGAATGAACCGCCCTTGATCTTGCCGACGATTCCTCCAGCTAAGCCGAAACAGAACGCGATGATGAGGTAGCCGCCGCCTGCCATCGGTTAAGTCTACGAGCCCGTCGCGGTTAAGACAGGCCGAGCTGTTCACGGACCAGGGCAGTCACCTCTTTGCCGTCGGCCCGCCCACGCGTTTCTTTCATTACTTCGCCGATGATCACCCCAATCGGCTTCATATCCCCCTCACGCAGACGCGCAGTCAACTCGGGGTTAGCTTCGAGCGCCGCGGCAACGATCGGCGCGAGCTCGTCGGCGCCGCCGACTGCCTCGAGGCCCTGCGCGGCAACGATCTCTGAGGGCTCGCCTCCGTTGGCGACGAGCTCGTCGAGGATCTGCTTTGCGCTGCCTTGAGTAATCGTTGAAGCCTCGACCAGAGACGCGAGCTGTGAGAGGGCAGCCGGGCTCACCTTCGAGTCTTCTGCCTCCTGATCGCCTAGCCGTCCCTGCAGTTCTGTTACCCAGTTGGCCGCGATCTGCGGCTTCAAGGATTCGGCCGAGGCGCAGACCGAGTCGAAATACTCGGCTAGTTCAGCGCGCCAAGCGAACAGTCTTGCGCTCTCAGGGCTCAGCGAAAGGTGCTCGATATAACGTTGCTCGCGAGCCTGCGGTAGCTCAGGCAGCGCCGCTTTAGCGCGTTCGAGCATCGCTTCGGTGATCACTATCGGCGGTAGGTCTGGCTCGGGGAAATAGCGATAGTCATGAGCCTCCTCTTTCGATCTCAGCGAAGTGATTGACTCACTCTTTGGATCAAAGTGAAGCGTCTCTTGCGTGACGCTCTCCCCTGCTTCGATCAGTGCTCTCTGCCGCTCCACCTCGGCGCGAATGCCGCGCTCGATGAACCGAAACGAGTTCATGTTCTTCAGCTCCGTCTTCGTTCCGAGCTGTTCGCTGCCGACCGGCCGCAAGGAGATGTTCGCATCGCAGCGGAGCGAACCTTCCTCCATGTTGACGTCGCTAACGCCGAGCGTCCGAAGCGTCGTCCGCAGCAGCCGTAGCCACTCCCCTGCCTGCTCAGCCGACCTCAGCTCGGGCTCCGTCACGATCTCGGCGAGCGGCGTGCCGCCGCGGTTGAAATCGACGATCGAACTATCGGCGCCTTCTATCCGCCCGCTTGCTCCAGCGTGGTTCAGCTTTGCAGCGTCCTCCTCGAGGTGAACGCGGTGAATATTCACTTCGCCCAACCTTCCGCCGGAGCAGAGCGGCAGATCAAATTGGCTGATCTGGTACCCCTTTGGTAAGTCCGGGTAGAAGTAGTTCTTCCGATGGAAGGTTGAAACCGATGCGAGCGTCGATTCGAGCGCCATGCCGATCATCAGGCCGTAGTGGATCGCTTCGGCGTTGGCGACCGGGAGGGCGCCAGGGAGCCCAAGACAAACTGGACAGGTCCGCGTGTTTGGCGGCTCTCCGAACCCCAACGCGCAGCCGCAAAACATCTTCGTTGCCGTTCGCAGTTGGACGTGAATTTCAAGGCCTATCACCGGCTCTAGGTCGACTTCTGTCATCGCTTTGCGCCCCAGGCAGCAGAACCGTTGAAGCCAATTGCCTGCTCGAGCGCGTATGCGGCGCTCAGAATTCGGTTTTCACTGAAAGCCGGACCACAGATCTGGAGCCCGACCGGGAGCCCTTCGCTGAGCCCTGAAGGGATCGAGATCGCCGGCGTGCCCGCCAGCGACATCGGGATTGTGAATAGGTCGCTGAGGTACATCGAAAGCGGATCAGCGGTGCGGGCGCCTAGTCCGAACGCAACGGTCGGGCTGGTCGGTGTGACGATGAAGTCCGCTCCCGCGAAGACCTCCGCCAGCTCCTTCGCGACGACCGTGCGCACCCGCTGCGCGCGCCCATAGTAGGCGTCGTAATAGCCCGATGAGAGTGCATATGTACCAATCAAGATTCGCCGCTTCACCTCGTCGCCGAATCCGTCGTGGCGCGTCTCGGTGTACATCGCGTCGAGATTGCTCTCGTCGCGGCGCAGTCCGTAGCGGACGCCGTCGAAGCGCGACAGGTTCGACGATGCCTCGGCCGGCGCGATCACGTAATACGCGCTCAGCGCGTGAGCCGCGCTTGGAATCTCGCAGCTGGTGACCGTCGCACCCAACTGACGCGCAGTCTCGAGTGACGCCTCGAACGAGGCGCGTACCCCCGGTTCGACTCCGTCGCCGTCGACAAGCGCGGTCGGTACTGCCAGCGTGATTCCGTCGAGCCGCTCAGCGGTCGGGATTTCGATTGATTCGGGGAAGGCGACCGATGTCGCGTCGGCGCTGTCCTTGCCGACGAGGTGTCGGTAGAAAAGAGCGGCGTCCGATACGTCCCGCGTCAACGGGCCAGCACTGTCGAGCGAGGACGCAAAAGCGATCATTCCGTAGCGTGATACCGCGCCGTAGGTGGGCTTCAGGCCCACGACGCCGCAGAGTGAAGCCGGCTGCCGAATCGACCCACCGGTGTCGGTCCCGAGTGCCCATGGAGCTAATCCGCCTGCAACGGCGGCCGCGCTTCCTCCGGACGAACCACCCGGCACACGAGTCTTATCCCACGGGTTAAGGACCGGTCCGTAGGCCGAATTCTCATTCGACGAACCCATCGCGAATTCGTCCTGGTTGGTCTTCCCAAGCAGCGGCGCGCCAGCGGCCTCCAAGTTGGCTACAGCGGTCGCCGTGTAGGGCGGCCGGTAGCCGGCAAGAATCTTCGAGCCCGCTTGGCTTGGAATGCCTTCCGTGCAGAAGAGGTCCTTCACCGCGACAGGGACGCCACCAAGCGGTCCCTCAATCTGCGCAGGTGCTTGCTCCGCAACCCATGTGAATGCGTTCAGTTCATCCGCCCCGGCCCGGCTGCGGTAGTGGGCGAAGATCTCCTCGCGGGAGAGGCCACCGTCGGCGATCGCGGCTACCGCTGCGACAGCACTAAGCGACTGGATCTCGTCGGACATCTACTCCCCCTGCGGACTGGGAACGAGGAAGCCGTCGTCGCGCACCGCCGGAGCTGGCGCGAGGGCTACTTCAACCGGGAGCGATGTTGCGACTGAGTCATCACGCAGTGAATCGGAGACGTCACCAATGTGCGCCGTCGGCTCCACGTCGTCGAGATCGAGCTCCTTGATTGCTGCAACGTGCTCGAGAATTGTCGAGAGCTCAGCCGCCGTCGAGTCCAGCTCATCCTCATGCAGCGCGAGGCGCGCAAGGCGCGCAACATGGAGGAGTTCATCGCGGTCGATCATCGGCCGCCTGATTCTACGATGCTGCAGTTCCCACGGGGTCAGCGGGTGGCGCTGGCCTCGCCGGCGGCGCGCTGTAGGCGCGCGATGGTCCATCAGTGCGCTCATTGCGGATTGAGACGAGGGACCCGGCCGTCAGTACGACCATCGAACCGGCGCCCACCCAACCAGCAGGCTCAATTCCGACAGCACTGGCCGGCAGGTTCAGTCCTAACCCCGGTCGAGCAAACAGCACAACCATTAGCGCGATTAGGGTCGGGACCGCAACAGCACCGAGCGTGGCGCCGAATGGCAGCGTCGCCGCGTCACCGGCATTCAGCGCGAAACTGAAGAAGAGTCCTATCCCGAGCACCGCACTGAGGACGAGCAGCGTGACCATCAGCCAGCCGAGACCATCCCATCCAGTGACAGTCGCTGTCAGGTTGCGAGGCGGAAACATCTCTAGCGTCACACCGTAGGAGAACCACGGACGCCAGATCGTTAGGAGGATCCCGATCCCGCCGAGGAGGACTGCCCACTCTGCGGCGCGAACGTGCTTCACGCCTGCTCGGCCGCCATTCGTGCAGCAATCACTGTGTTATCGAGGAGGCAGGCGATTGTCATCGGGCCCACACCACCTGGGACCGGAGTGATCGCACTGGCAATCTCACAGACGGCATCGAAGTCAACGTCGCCGCAGAGCACGTCGTCGACGCGGTTGATCCCAACATCGATCACGACAGCTCCTGACTTCACGAAATCGGCGCCAACCATCCGTGCGCGCCCGACCGCGGCGATCAACACGTCTGCTCGCGCGCAGGTTCCGGCTAGATCCTGCGTCCGTGAGTGACAGATCGTGACAGTCGCACTGCGCTCAAGCAGCAGTTGGCCCATCGGCTTGCCAAAGAGGTTGGAGCGCCCAATCACGACGGCTTCAGCTCCCTCCAGATCTACGCCTGCCTCGTCGAGCAGCATCATCACGCCGCGAGGCGTGCACGGTCGCAGCCCCGGGCGGCCGAGCGCGAGCAGCCCTGCACTCGTCGTCGTCAAGCCGTCAACGTCTTTGAGTGGGTCGACGAGTCCCGTGAGCTCAACGCCGTCAAGATGATCAGGCACCGGAAGCTGGCAGATGATGCCGCTAATCGCAGGGTTGGCATTGGCTTCTTCGATCGTCGCGATCGCCTGCTCGCGAGTCGCATCAGCGGGAAGGTTGAAGCTGAATCCTTCGATTCCAGCCTCAGCGCATGAACGCTGTTTGCTCGCGACGTAGACGGCGCTGGCGGGGTCATCACCGATCAGGATTGTTGCTAAGCCTGGCGGCCGCCCGTACTGCTCAGCGAACGCAGCCGCGTCAATCGCCACCTGTTCACGCAGCTTCGCGGCGACTGCTTTTCCGTCGATCACTTGAGCGTTCATCTGGTCATTCTTACTAGCGCGCCCGGATCGGCGCGTACTGAGCCATCAATTTACGCTCTTCACCACTGTCGGCGAAACGCACAATCAAGATTCCACCAGGCTCCATTCCGATCACTACGCCTTCGCCGAAAGCGGCGTGTACTACGTCGTCACCGACGCCAAAGTTGGTACTCGGCATCTCTGGTGATTCGTGTGCTTGTGCTGCAGCGGTATCCC
>CAMDLG010000095.1 GCA_945901565.1 Bifidobacterium breve
CGGCGTAGCGGCGCGAGCCGTGTCGCGTCGGACAAGGAGAAAAAGGCGGCGATGATCGCGATCGCTAGGCCGGCTGTCGGAGAGCTGACGCAGACGACGCTGGCGATCACCGCAGCCGCCGAGCAGATTGCCTGCACGAGCCACCAAGCGGGCCGTAGCCAGATAGTCTCGATCTCTACCTCGCGGCCGCTGCCACGGAGCTGGTCAGCGAAGTCATTGGCCGCTAGTCGCTCAGCCTCGCTACAGGCGGGGAGTGGTTCGTCGGCTGCGAGTCTAGAACTCATACCGCGGGGAGACTAGTCTTCAGAGCGTTATGGAAGCCAGCGATCTCGCCTACGCAGGAGCTGCAGCGCAGAGCCAGATGGTTCGCAGCGGCGCCGTGACAGCACGTCAGCTAGTTGAAGCGACACTCCAGCGGATCGATCAAATCAACCCGCAGATCAATGCTTACCGCGTTGTTTTTGCCGATCAGGCCTTGGCGCAGGCCGACGCGATTGACGCTGCCAGCGATGACGGCTCGCAGATTATGCGCGGCGTACCGGTGGCGATCAAAGACGACACCGACGTGCTCGGCGAACGAACCGCGTGGGGTAGCTTGGCGACCGACCCAAACCCAGCGCCGCACGACGCTGACGTAGTCACACGGCTGCGCGAGGCGGGCGCGATTGTCGTTGGTAAGACGAGCGTGCCAGAGCTGACGATCTGGCCGTTCACTGAGACACTTGCGTTTGGCGCTACACGCAACCCGTGGAATCTTGACTACGCGACCGGTGGATCTAGTGGCGGCTCGGGCGCCGCGGCTGCGGCTGGCCTCTGCGGCGTCGCTCACGGCTCCGACGGGGCGGGGTCTGTGCGGATTCCGGCGGCATTCAATGGTCTCTTCGGCCTGAAGACGCAGCGCGAGCGGATCTCTCTAGGGCCAAATCACTTCGATGGTTGGAACGGCATGACCGTTTACGGGCCGATTTCACGCAACGTTGCCGACTCCGCACTGTTCCTCGACGCAGTCGCCGATGGCGGGCCTGATGGCGGTTATCTGGCGGCGCTGAACGCGCCTTTCCAGCCGCTGCGGATTGCGATCTCGTTGAAGCCGCCGCCGGGTTCGATGACGAAGCTTGGCGACGAGCAGCGGGCCGCAATAGATGCCACGGCAGATGCCCTGCGCGCGCTTGGCCACGATGTCTTCGAGCAGGAGATTGATTACCCGGTCGCGGCCTTTGTCAGCACCGTTGCGAGGTATTTGAGGTCGGTCACGGACGACGTTCAGACGTTGCCGCAGCCCGAGCGGCTCGAGCAGCGGACGATAAACATGGCGCGGCTCGGAGGGCTGATCTCCGACCGCCGCCTAGCGCAGGCGCGCGCGGCTGAGCCGGGCGTCGCTGCACAGATCAACACGATCTTTGAATCCGCTGACGCCGTCCTGATGCCGGGCACTGCTGCCGCCCCGTTCAAGATTGGCCAGCTGCAAGGGCGCGGCGCGCTTTGGACTTTGAACGCCGCAGCCTCAAGGGTGCCTTGGTACGGCGTTTGGAATGCGATCGGGCAGCCGGCTTCGTCGGTGCCAGCCGGGTTCGATTCGAATGGATTGCCACTGTCGGTGCAGTTTGGTGCTGCTCCTGGCGACGAGCTGACGCTGCTGCGGATTGCAGCGCAGCTTGAAGAGGCGCGGCCGTGGGCTGAGGCGCGTCCAGTGCTCGACGGCCCAGCGCAGTGATCGGCGAAGAGCTGTTGGCCGTCGCGGAAGCGGCGGCGCGCGCGGCAGCCTCAGAGCTGCTGACCCATCAAGATGAGGCGCACAGCAGCGTTGAGTCAAAGAGCACGCCAACCGATCCGGTAAGCGCAGCCGACTTGGCGGCTGAGTCGGCGATCCGCGCCGTGCTCGCAGAGCAACGCCCGGACGACGCGATCCTCGGCGAGGAGGGGGATGACAGCCCAGGCACGAGCGGCCTGCGCTGGGTCGTAGACCCTCTGGATGGGACCGTCAACTACCTCTATGGAATTCCGCAGTGGTGCGTCTCGGTCGCCTGCGAAGGCCAGGTCGGAGTGATCTTCGACCCGCTCGGCGACGAGCTCTTCAGCGTCATCGTCGGCCAACGGCCGCTGCTAAACGGTGAGCCGATCGCGCCGTCCGGCTGCGAACGGGTTGACCGCGCGCTGGTAGCGACCGGTTTTGGCTACGACCCCGCGGTGCGGCTCGGTCAAGGAGCAATCGTCGCTGAGCTGCTCGGCCACGTACGCGACATCCGCCGCGGTGGCAGCGCGGCGTTGGATCTCGCATGGACGGCCGCCGGCCGCTACGACGCTTACTTTGAGCGCGGTGTGCAGGCCTGGGATACCGCCGCTGGCCTGCTGATCTGCGAAGCCGCTGGCCTCAGCACGCGGACTCTCGATCCCAGCGGAGCTCAGGGTGCCGGTGTGCTGGTCGCTGCGCCGCAGATGATCGATCAGCTCTTTGAACTCGTCGCTGCTGCTTAGGCCTCTAGGCTAAGACTGATGAAGCACAGCGCTGAAGGTTGGTGGATCGAAGAGGCAGGAGCGCCGCCGCCCTGCCCGGCGCTAGACGGATTAACCGATGCCGACGTCGCGATCGTCGGCGGTGGCTACCTTGGAATGTGGACGGCATGGAACCTGCTCGCCCGTGATCCTGACCTCAACGTAGTGATCGTCGAGTCGGGGCTCGTGGGCCACGGCCCGAGCGGCCGCAACGGCGGTTTCGTCAATGGCTACTGGGAGTACGTCCCCTCTCTGGCTGAGAAGTTTGGCGCCGATCGCTCAATCCGCTTGGCCGAGCTTGCCGACGAGTCAATTGTCGCCGTCGGCGAGTTCTGCAGAAGCGAAAAAGTCGACGCATGGTACAAAGCAGTCGCGCACGTTGAGATCGCAACATCGCCAAACCAGGACGGCGACTGGCGTGAAGCGATGTGGGGACTGAGTCGGCTCGGGATCGACGATGAGCTGGTTGAGCTGACGCCGGAGCAGGTCGCGCAGATCTGTTATTCGCCTCAGTTCCGCGGCGCCGCATTCAAACCTTTCGGCGCCACCGTGCAGCCAGCGCGGCTCGCGTTTGGGCTGCGCGGCGCGCTACTGGCGCGCGGCGTGAAGATCTTCGAAGAGAGCCCCGTCACGGAGATCGATCAGCATGGCGACAGCGTCACGGTTCGGACGGCTAACGGCCGCGTCGAGGCAAATTCGGTCGTCTTGGCAGTCAACTGGCGGACGCTGCGCTGGCCGACCTTCGCGCGTGAGCTGAGCGTTGCCTCCAGCCACATCGTGTTGACTGAGCCGGTTCCCGACGTGCTGGAGGAGATCGGCTGGGTTGGCGGCGAGGCGCTAAGCGACTGCCGCCGGATGCTGCATTACTTCCGCACCACCAACGATGGGCGCATCGCCTTCGGCTGGGGCGGGGGCAGGGTTGCGGACGGTGCCAAGCATGACCCACGGATCGACGTTGATCCTGAAGTAATCGAACAAACGGCCGCCACCTTGCGGCGCTTCTTCCCTCAGCTAGAGGACCGCGCGATAACGCACGCCTGGGGAGGTCCGATCGACGTTGCGCCCAACTCACTACCGATCTACCGCACCAGCGGCAGAGTCCACGCGGGCTGGGGCTTCACAGGCCACGGCGTTGGGCCATCAAACCTCGGCGGCAGAATTCTCAGCGGCCTCGCGCTCGGCGCCGACGACGAGGTCACGAAGTGCCCGCTGGTGGAGCCAAAAGTGAAGTACTTCCCGCCCGAGCCGGCACGGTCGATCGGCGGCAACCTGATTCGGGCCGCGTTGATTCGCAGCGACGACGCCGACGCCCGCGGCGAGAAGCCCGACCCGGTAACCGCCGCGATTACGAAGCTGCCAAAGCTAATCGGCATGAACCTGCCGCGCTGAGCGGTTCGCCGTGCTGGGACGCCTCTTCGCAGCCGCGGTACTCGTCGCCGCAATCTTCGCTGTGCTCGTTGTTAGCGGGACGGTCCACTTCGATAATTCGTCTCTGAGCATCTCGGCCGGACCTTCTAAGAGCGCGAAGCGCGCCAAGCGGATAGCCAACCCGTCTCGCAGCGTGGAGCTGGGCGCGGTGCCGCCGCCGATCACAGAGGCCTCGGGGCTGGCCGTCAGCCGCGACAACGGCGGAGTCGTTTGGACCCACAACGACAGTGGCGGCGCTGCAAGCCTTTACGCGCTCGGGCGCCGCGGCGAGCTCCGCGCGACCTTGCCTCTAAGCGGCGCCATCAATGTCGACTGGGAAGACATGGCGATCGGCCCAGGGCCAGCCGGAGGGCCGGACTGGCTTTACGCAGCGGACATCGGCGACAATGATGCCGTGCGGCCGTCGGTGCGCGTCTACCGCGTAGCTGAACCAAACCTCAGCGGCGTGGCGCGCGGCACTCTGCTCGCTCCCGCGGTTAGCGGCTCAGTCGAGCTCACCTACCCAGACGGGCCACGCGACGCTGAGGCTTTGATCGTCGATCCAAAGAGCAACGATCTCTACGTGATCACCAAGCGCGAGCAAAGGTCACGCGTGTACAGGGCCAGAGCGCCGTCCTTCGTGGGGGAGACGGTCACGATGAAGTACTTGCGCAGCCTCGACTACGGCGAAGTGGTTGGCGCCGACGTCTGCTGGGACGGTAAGACCGTGCTCGTTAAGCGGTACTTCGAGCTAGACGCTTACCACGGACGTTCTGTCGCATCGGCGCTCGCCGGTCGACCATCTTCGCGGAAGTTGGATCTCGAACCGCAAGGTGAATCGGTAGCAGCCGACGCCAAGTGCCGCGGCTACTACACGCTCAGCGAAGGAGCTTGGCAACCGTTGGTTCGCTACCGCTGAGCGAAGCTCAGTACCCGGGGCGGGAGTCGAACCCGCACATCCTTTCGGACAGGGGTTTTTGAGACCCCCGCGTCTACCATTCCGCCACCCGGGCAGGGCAGTCACATCGTATGGCTCCTGATGGCAGATCAGGCGCCGGCGGCCAGTGCGGCGCCTTCTTCTTCTGGCCAATGTTCGATTTCCACGTTCCATTGCTGGCGGAATGCGTACAACGCTGCCGCGATCAGCAGTAGCTGCAGAGCCACCAGCATTGAGGTCAGTGTTGCCAGCACAGTTGAGTCGAGGGCTGGCTGGGCGTAGCCAGAGCCTTCACGGTCAACCCACGAGGGGACAGCAATCATCGCGAAGACGCCCATCATCATCGCCAGCGTCGCGATCACCGGCAGGATGCCGCGCGTCCACTTCGCAACGAAGTAGGCGAAGGCGACGTCAAGAATGATCCAGGCGATGCAGATCGCTTTCATGCCAGCGAGAGCGCTCCAGCCGCCGAACGTGATTACGGCGATCAGGAACGCTGAGAGAAGCAGCAGGACAACGACGGTCACACGCATCAGCTTGCTCGCGCTGCTGACGCGGTTGGGGTGCTCGATTACCGCTTCGCCCTTGTGAACGATCTTCGCCATAGGTGACCACGATACAGCGCCCAATGGCTGCAAGCGATTAGCAGCAGCGGCCCGCGTGAAGTTAAAGGCGCGAGGCGATAAAACGAGCGAGTCGTCGGGCCATCAGGTCATAGCCTTTGGCGGTCGGGTGAATGCCGTCATATGTCAGGCCAGCGGCTTGGTTTAAGACTCCTTTCTAGATCGAGTCGCACTGCGGCGCTACGATCCCTGCCGCGCGGGCGTGGCGGAATTGGTAGACGCGGGGGTCTCAAAAACCCC
>CAMDLG010000096.1 GCA_945901565.1 Bifidobacterium breve
GTCATCGCGAGCGGCACCTCAGCAGCGCAGCAGCTGCCAGGCTTCCCGTCAACTGGGTCCTATGTCGGCTTTGTCGTCTCAGGGACGATCATGCAGGGCACGTTGCTGGCCGGCTTGATGGCCGGGATTGCGATTGCGGGCGACATCGAGGGTGGCTTCTTTGATCGCCTGCTGTCGGCGCCGATCCACCGCGTCAGCATCGTCCTTGGCCGCGTGCTTGGCACAGCGCTAATTGGCGTTGCCCAGGCAATTCTCTTTCTGTTCGTCGCCTGGCTTATTGGAGCCGACTACACAGGGGGAGTAGGGGGAATCCTGCTGACGATCATGCTGGCCGCACTCAGCGCCTCGGCGGCGGCAGGACTTGGCGCAACGATCGCGCTGCGGACCGGCTCGCTCTCGCTGATGCAGAACCTCTTCCCGTTCGTTTTCGTCCTCCTCTTCACGGCGCCCGCCTTCTTCCCGCGTGCGCTTCTCAACCCTGTCCTCGAAACTGTGTCGGTCGTCAATCCGCTCAGTTATGTGGTTGAGGGCATGCGCGCTGCTCTCTTCGATCTGCCAGGACTGGGGAGCGTCGGTTGGGGTTTCGTCGCGGGCGCCGGTTCTGTGGTGCTGACCTGCGCGTTTGCTGTCTGGGCGATGCGTTCGAGGTTGAGGTCATGAGCACACGGGGAGCGGCGTACGCGGGCGGCGTTGGCTTTGCGCTTTGGAGGCGCTCGTTGCTGGAACTTGCCCGCGTCCGCGGAGGGCTTCTACCTACGACAATCGCGCCGCTGATCTTCTTGCTCGGCAGCCTTGGGCAGTTTGGGCGGCTCGATCAACTCGTCGGATTCCCAACGACCTCGTACATCGCTTGGCTGATGCCGCTCTCGTGCTTGCAGGCCGCTGGCTTCGCTGGCGGCGCAACCGGCGCCAACCTGGCACGCGACATTGAGGCCGGTTGGTTCGATCGCCTGCTCAGTTCACCGGCGCCGCGGCCGTTGTTAATTCTCGGCCCAGTGATGGCCGCAATGACGCGGTGTCTGGTGCCAGTGACGGTGATTCTGATCGTCGGTCTGCTAATTGGCCCTGGCCTAACCGGCGGCCTATTCGGACTCGGGATGCTCTACGTCGCGGCGATCTCTTTCAGCATCGTCGCATCACTCTGGGGCATAACGCTGGCGCTGCGAGCAGGTAGCCAGCAGGTTGGTCCGCTGATCCAGAACGGTGTTTTCGTAGCCGTATTCCTTTCGACCGCTTACACGCCGTTGCCTTTCCTGAAGGGCTGGTTGGCCGTTGCAGCTCCCTACAACCCTGTTACTTATGTGCTTCAGATGGGGCGTCAGGCGACGGTGTCGGGAATAGAGCCAAGCTGGGCGCACACATGGCCCGGGCTGGTGGCACTTGCGGGAATGATCACCTTCTTTGGGCTCCTTGCCTTAAGGCAGCTGCGGCGAGTCGATCTGTAGGGCCCGGGCGGAAGTAGTCTTGGCCTGTGGCTCTTAATCCGCAAACGCTGCTCACGGCTGTGCCGAACGTCTCCGACGGAGCCGACGCCGAGGCTCTCGCGGCCGTCGCTGAAGCGTTTCAGCAGAGCGCGGCGGCAACGCTCCTAGCTCAGCCTCACACCGACGTGGATCACGGCCGAACGGTGTTTACGCTGGCCGCTGAGCCTGGTGAGATTGCAGCCGCCTTGGTTGATGGTGCCCGTGTGGCGCTAGAGAGGTTCGACCTCAGCGCGCACGACGGCAGCCATCCGAACGTAGGGGTCGTCGACGTCGTGCCGGTCGTCTTTCTTGACGAGGCGCGGCGCGGAGCGGCGCTGGCAGAGGCACTAGTCACCGCCGAGTGCCTCGCCAGTCAGCTCGAGCTACCGATCTTTCTTTACGGGGCCATCTCCGGCGGCCGGACCCGCGCTGAGCTGCGCCGCGGCGGCATCGCCGAGTTAACCCGCCGGATTGAAAGCGGCGAACTAAAGCCCGACTTTGGCCCAAGCGAAGTGGATCCGACAAAAGGCGTCACGCTAGTCGCGGCAAGGCCGCCGCTGATTGCCTTCAACCTTGAGCTTGCTGCGCCGGCCACACTTGGCGATGCAAAGGCCATCGCTGCACTGATCAGAGAGGGCGGAAGCTCAGGGCTTCCGGGCCTAAAGGCGATCGGGCTAGAGCTACCGGCGCGCGGCGGCGTAGCGCAAGTCTCAATGAATATTGAGGACGTCACAGCGCTTTCTCTGGCCGACGTCGTCGCAGCAGTTAACGCACACGCCCCTGTCGCCGAAGCTGAGCTTGTAGGACTCGCGCCGCGCGCGGCATTCGAGGGTTGGCCCGAGCAGCTCGCGTGCCGCAATAGGGCGACGCTCGAGGACGCTCTAGGCTTCTAAACCAACATGGCCCAAGCAAAGAAGAAGCGCAACTCTAAGCATCGCGGCAACGCCGCCGGCGTCGTCGAGACTCGCGGCCGCACAGGTCGCAAGCTCAGCGACCGCGAGCAGGCCAAGAACAAGGCCGCTAGCGGTACGAAGCGTGGCGGCGGCGGCGGCAGGCCGGTCCGTGCCCCTAGCTGGCGTAGCGCGGCGACGCGGTCGATGGTCGCAGTGGTGATCTTTGTTGCCGTCCTCGTGTTGCTCCTAAAACAGCCGATCAATTCGATTCTTCCCGTGGCCGCGCTGATGCTGATCTTCTACGTACCGCTCAGTTACTACACCGACCGCTGGCTCTATCAGCGCCGCCTAGCGAAGGACGCTGGCGGCGGGAAAGCAAAGCGCTGAGCCGATGGAGGTTCAGGTACTAACCGTCGGCCCGGTGCAGGAGAACTGTTACCTGCTGCGCAGCGGCCCTGAGGCGAAGAGCGCCCTGTTAATCGACCCGGGCGAGGAAGCTCCACGGATCCTCGAGGCGATTGACTCTCTTGGCGTCGAACTCGAAGCGATCTTGCTCACGCACACGCACTTCGATCACGTTGGAGCCGTAGCTCCGATCGCTCGCGTCACCGGCGCGCCGGTCTACTGCCCTGAGCTGGAGAGCCACATTTTGGCCGACATCATGACTTATGTTCCGTACGACGGAATTGGGCCCTACGAGAGCTGGGAAGCGGAAGAATTCGTCGGTGGCGGTGAACGGCTTGATCTCGCCGGCTTCGAGATCGAGGTCTTCTTCACACCCGGCCACAGCCCCGGCCATGTCACGTACGCCTTCTGTGACCCTGACGACGCGGATGGCGGTTACGTACTGGCCAGCGGCGACGTGCTCTTCCAGGGATCGGTAGGCCGCACCGACCTGCCGGGCGCTGATCATGGCGAGCTGATGCGCTCTCTCGCGATGCTGACCGATTCTTTCGCTGACGAGACCACCATTTTGCCCGGCCACATGGGAATTACGACGCTTGGCCACGAACGAGCGACCAACCCCTTCCTGCAAGATCTGCCGAGCGTTTCGTGAGCGATCCGCTGCAGGCACCGCGTGGCACCTTCGACATTCTTCCTGAGCAGGCGCCGCTACGTCTAGCTGTCGAGTCTGTGACGAGGTCGGTACTCGAATCAGCTGGTTATCAACGGATAGAAACGCCGACCTTCGAAGCAACCGAGCTGTTCAGTCGCAGTGTTGGGGAAGCGACCGACATTGTTCAGAAGGAGATGTACAGCTTCGTCGATGGTGGGGAGCGATCGCTGACGCTGCGGCCTGAGGTCACAGCGCCGATTGTGCGTGCCTACCTCCAGCATGGAATGCACAAGCTGGCACAGCCGGTGAAGCTCTGGTACCTCTCAAGCTGCTTCCGCTATGAACGCGCGCAGAAGGGCCGCTACCGCCAGTTTTGGCAGATTGGCGCCGAAGCAATCGGCTCCGACGACCCGGCGGTCGACGCCGAGTCGATCGCGCTACTTGCCGAGATCCTTGAGCAGCTTGGCGTCAAGGGATTGCAGCTCCGTCTCGGGAGCCTCGGCGGTCCAGCGTCGCGTGGGCGCTACCGCGAGATGCTGACTAGCTACCTTCGGGCCAACGAAGACCGCTTAGCTGATGACGTGAAGGCTCGCATCGATCTCAATCCGCTCCGCGCATTTGATTCGTCCGACGAGGCCACCCGCGATGTGATGCAGAGCGCGCCGTTGCTGCTCGACCACCTTGACCAAGATGATCTTGACCACTTCGCGCAGCTGCGTTCGCTGCTCGACTCGATCGGCCTTGCCTACTCAATCGATCCGACTCTGGTTCGGGGGCTTGACTACTACTCGCGCACCGTTTTCGAGTTCAACTCCGATGCGCTCGGCGCGCAGAGCGGCGTCGGCGGCGGCGGTCGATATGACGGGCTTGCCGAGCAGATCGACGGCCCGCCAACGCCGGGCTTCGGCTGGGCTGCCGGAGTAGAGCGCATTCTGCTCGCCGCTGATGGGCTTCCCGAGCCCGAGCCGCTGACTGTCCTCTTCGTTGCGTTCACCGATGACGACGCCGCCACGCGGAGTGCAGGCTTCGCACTCAGCGCAGCCGCGCGGCGCGCCGGTGTCCCAACTCAGATTGAGATGGCGGGGCGCTCGATCAAGGGACAGTTCAAGCATGCCGACCGACTGAAGACGCGCTTCGTGGCCGCTGTCTCCTCCGAAGGGATTGAACTGAAGGACTTTGAGAGCGGCCAATCGACAGCATTCGACACGGGCGACGCGGCGCTGGCCGCGGTGCTTCGCGGCCGCGGAGTCAGTTAATGCAGACGCCTCAGTCGAACCGGTATCGCGACCGCTGGTGCGGCGAGATGGGTGAGGGCGACGTCGGTTCTGAAGCGCGTGTTGCTGGCTGGGTACATCGCCGCCGCGACCACGGCGGCTTGATCTTCATCGATCTCCGTGATCGCTCCGGGATCCTCCAAATCGTTTTCCATCCAGAGCGCGGCGCAGAACTATTTGCGCTGGCCGAGCAGCTGCGGCCCGAGCACGTTGTCAGCGTCAGCGGGGCCGTCCTCGCGCGTGGCATTGACAACGTAAACCCCGACATGAATACCGGCGCGATTGAGCGGGAGGTATCGACCGGGGAATCGCTGGCAGCCAGCCACACCCCTCCGTTCGCAATTGACGACGACAGCCCGGTCGACGAAACTACGCGGCTCCGCTACCGCTGGCTCGACCTCCGCCGCGCCGGGATGCAGCAGACTATGATCACGCGCGCTTTGATCACGCAGACGCTGCGTGATCAGCTAGTGCAGCGCGATTTTCTTGAAATCGAGACACCAATCCTTACTAAGTCGACGCCTGAGGGAGCGCGCGATTTCCTTGTTCCCAGTCGCATGAATCCTGGCGATTGGTACGCGCTGCCGCAGTCGCCGCAGCTCTTCAAGCAGCTGCTGATGATGGCTGGTTACGAGCGCTATTTCCAGATCGCCCGCTGCTTCCGCGATGAGGACCTGCGCGCTGACAGGCAACCGGAGTTCACCCAGCTCGACGTCGAGATGTCATTCGTCGAAGAGGATCAAGTGATCGAAGTGAGCGAGGCAGCGATTGCGGCCGTCTTCGAAGCGACCGGCTTCGAGATCGCCGCCGCCCCGTGGCCGCGGATTGGATATAACGAAGCGATGCTGCGTTACGGCAGCGACCGCCCGGATCTCCGCTTCGAGCTCGAGATTAAAGATGTCAGCGAGCATCTTCGCGGCTCTGAGTTCAAGGTCTTCGAGTCGGTATTGAGCGGCGGCGGCACGGTCCGCGCACTGAATGCTGGAGCGCGGGAGATGTCGCGTTCGG
>CAMDLG010000097.1 GCA_945901565.1 Bifidobacterium breve
CTTTCTCAGAAGGCCTTAAGAGAACTACCCCATGATGGTGGCACCCCCAAACCACCAAGGAGTTAACTGAACCCATGAAACGCTCACTACTCACCGCTTTCGTAGCGGCAATGGCAATGACCGCGGTGCTCGCCACCGTTGGTTTCGGCGCCACAAAGAAGGCCAACAAGCCTTCGAACGGCAAGACCAACAGCGCTCAGGCGCAGACCCAGACGGGCCCACCTCCGACGATGTCGGAAATGCTCGCCAAGCGCACAGCTGAGAAGACGGCTCACCAGGCCGCCCTCGCAGCCGAGCTCGATGTAAGTGCCAAGCAGCTCTCGGACGCAATGGACTCAGTCAAGAGCGACAAGCTTGACGCCGCTGTTGCCGCCAACAAGCTGACGGCCGCGCAGCGCACGGCGATCATCGCCTGCGAAGGCGCTGAGCTAACTTGCGACCGCTCAGACCTACCTGCCGGCGGACCCGGTGGACCAGGCAAGCGTGGACACCGCGGCGGCCCCAATGGCGGCCCGGAAGCAATGGCATCGGCTCTAGCCGCGAAGCTCAACCTGCCTGAGGCAACGGTTCTAGCCGCGTTGAAGAAGACGCGTCCAGCCCGCCCAGCCGGTGAGCAGAACGGCCCACGCGGTCAGCACGGCCCAGGCGGTCAGCGTGGCCCAGCCGGTTTCGCAGGCCCGATGGGAATGAACTAAGTCGCAAGGTAGTTACGCGATACTGGCGGAATTGTGACCGAATCAAATCCGCCGATCCTCGTTGTTGATGACGAGGCTCCGATTCGCCAAGCCCTCGAGCGCGCACTTCGCCTCGAGGGCTTCGGCGTGGAGTGCGCCTCTGGCGGGCGCGAAGCGCTGGAGGCCGTAGCGCGCCGCGCCCCGGCGGCAATCATCCTCGACGTGACGATGCCCGACCTGAACGGCCGCGTCGTCTGTGCAAGGCTCCGCGCCGACGGCGTGAAGACGCCGATCCTGATCCTCTCGGCGCGCGACGAAGTTGAGGACCGGATCGCTGGCCTGCAAGCTGGCGCCGACGATTACCTCGTCAAGCCGTTCGCTGTCGAGGAGCTGATCGCTCGCCTCCAAGCGTTGCTGCGCCGCTCTGGCGGCGAGCAGTCCGAGGAGGTGCAGGATGCGCTGGTAGTCGGCGACCTCGTCGTCGATCAAGCCTCGCGCACCGTGAAGCGCGGCGGCCGCGAGCTCGAATGCACGCGCCGCGAATTCGAATTGATCGAAGTCTTTGCGCGCAACCCGGGCATCGTGCTCGAGCGCCAGCGCCTCTTGGAACTTGTCTGGGGCTATGACTGGATCGCCGACACCAACGTCGTCGACGTCTTTGTGAGCTATCTACGGCGCAAGCTTGAAGAGAACGACGAGCCACGGATGATCGAAACCGTCCGCGGCATCGGGTTTGTGCTCCGCGAACCTCAGGCGGGTGCATAGTGACTGGGCCAAAGAGCCTCACTGGGCGCGTCACGATGGCTGCTGTAGCTGCCGTCGGAGGCGCGCTGCTAGTCGCTGGGCTTGCCGTGATCATCTTCAGCGCCCGCTCCGACCAAGCACAACTCGACCGCGACTTAATAAGGCTCGCGCGGCAGGTTGATCGCCGCGCCGGGCCTGTCTTCTCGCCTTCTGGGCAGCCCCGCGGCGGGCCTGATCGACCACCGGGGGGGATGATGCGTAACGGTGGGCAGCCTCGCCGAAATGGCCCGCTGGAGCCTGGGGCGGATCGCTTCACGCGGGTAGTGCTCGCCAGCGGCCAGAGCTTCAGCGGCGGCGCCGCCGTGCCAGCAAACTTCCCGCTCACGACGGCCGGCGAGCTCGTGACGGTAAGCGCAGGTGGCGAAGATTGGCGCACGCTGGTCAAAGATCTACGCGATGGCGATCGGCTCCAGGTCGCAGCGCGGCTCAGCGGAATTCAGGACGGCGCAAAGCGGCTTCGGATCGTCGTAGTTGCAGCGCTGCTTGGCGCGCTGCTGGCAACGGCGCTGATCACCCGCTCGCTCGCCCGGCTCGCACTCGGGCCGCTGCGCCGCTTGGCCACAACCGCCGATCAGGTCGCGGCGACGGCCGATCTTTCAGTCCGCGTACCGACCGGAGACGGCCCCGAGGAGATCGACGAACTGGCGGCTGACATCAACGCGATGCTTAGCCGTCTGCAGCGCAGCGCCTCGGAGCGCGAGGCAGCGCTAACCAGCGCACGCCGCTTTGCCGCCGACGCCGGCCATGAGCTCCGCAATCCCCTTACAAGCCTGCGTGCCAATCTTTCGCTAATTGAGCGCAGCGGCAAGCTCGGTGACGCCGACGTACAGGCCGCCGTCACAGCCTGCGCCGGCGATAGTGCGCGGCTCGCAGCACTCGTTGACCAGCTGCAGCAGCTCGCGCGAGGCGAGGCGGGGCCACCGGCAACATCGGAGCAGGTCGACCTCAGCGAACTGGCCGACACCGCTGTCGTCGCATTGGCGGCTCGCTTCCCGGGCGTTACCGCGGCGCTCCGGGCACCACAGAGCGGTCCGCTAGTTAACGCCGAGGAGGAGAGCCTGCGGATGATGCTCGACAATCTGCTCGACAACGCAGCGCTGCATGGTCGGCCCGACGGCAAGGTTGAGGTTGTTATCGAAGCCTCCACGAGCGGCGGAGCGGTGCTCGAGGTAAATGATGACGGCCCCGGCATACCTGAAGATCAGCGCACAGCTGTGCTTGAGCGTTTCGTTCGCGGCGAGGGCGCGCGCGGCGCCGGGACTGGCCTTGGTCTGGCGATAGCTGCGGCGCAGGCGGCACGCTACGGCGGCAGCCTCACGCTTGGCGCCTCACCACTCGGCGGCTTGCAGGTCCGCGTTGTGATCCCCTCATCGACCATCGGCCGCTAGCCGGCAGCGTCAAGCCAGCCGAGGAAGCTGGTCAGTGCTTCATTTACTTCTGCCGGGCGCTCCTGCTGTACCCAGTGGCCCGCTCCCTCAATGATCACGACATCGCGTAGGTCGGTTACGGAGCCGGTCATCGCCTCGTGCGGCATGAAGGCTCGCACCGGGTCGCGGCTGCCTGTGATGAACAGCGCAGGCTGATCGATCGTCCGGCCGTCGTAGGCCTCCAGTAGCTCCCAGTTTCGGTCGAGGTTGCGGTACCAGTTGAGCCCGCCCGTGAATCCCGTTCGCGTGAATTCATCTACGTAGAGCTGCAGGTCATCGTCGCTCATCCAGGGTGGTGTCGGCGGCTCATCGTGCCGCGCCGCCCACTCAGCGTTCCATACTTCGCGCGTAGCCAGCGTGCGGCGAACGTCGGCGCTGAGCGCCGCCTCGGCGGCCCCAGGCTCTTGAATCCAGACGATGTAGAAATCCTCGCCGATCTGTTCGCGCATCAGCGTCGTCGGCGCTGCGGGCGCACGCGGCACGTAGGGCACGCTGATCCCAACTACTGCGCTCACGCGCTGCGGCTCGATCAGCGCAAACTTCCAGGCGAGGTCGCTGCCCCAGTCGTGGCCGACGACGGTGGCAGTGTCGATCGCAAGCGCGTCCAGCAGCGCCGCAAGATCGCCTGTCAACTGTTCAATGTCATAGGCCTCGATCGCAGCGGGCGAGCTGCTGCCACCAAAACCGCGCAGGTCGGGCGCGATTGCACGCCGCCCGGATGCCGCGATCGCCTGCATCTGATGGCGCCACGAATACCAAAGCTCAGGGAAGCCATGCAGCAGCAGCACCGGCTCGCCCTCGCCGCACTCTGCGACGTGCAGCTCAACCTCGCCAAGCTGAATCTGTTGGTGCGCGATTGTGGTCACGCGTTGAGCCTATAAGTCGAAGGCGGCTAAACCGGGTACGAGCGAACCCGCAGCGGCGGTGCCGGTTCGTACTCTTCGACCGGGCGCGCGATCACTTGGTGAACGGAGAGGCGGCTGCGCTCAAAGCCGAGCGCGGCGCCGTAGTTGTGCAGGCGCCAGACGCGTTCGCGCTCCGGGCCGATCTCTGCGATTGCAGCTTCGCGGTCGCTGTCATGGTTGATCGCCCAGCGGCGCAGAGTCTCCGCGTAGTGCTGGCGCAGTGATTCGTCATCTACGAGTTCGAAGCCCGCGGCCTCGATCGCGTTGATCACAATCCCCTGAGTGTGCAGCTCGCCGTCAGGGAACACGTAACGCTGCGTGAAGCTCTTCGGTTGCATCTGGTGGTCTTCTCCAACCCGGACGATGCCGTGGTTGAGGAAGAGCCCATCCTTGGCAATCAGGCTGCGCGCCTGCTCTAGGTAGACGGGGAGGTTGTCGCGCCCGACGTGCTCAAACATGCCGATGCTTGAGATCTTGTCGTAAGGGCCGTCGTTGACGTCACGGTAATCCTGCAGGCGAACTTCGCACTGGTCTTGCATGCCGGCCTGAGTGATGCGCTCGCGAGCAAGCTCTGCCTGCTCTTCTGAGATCGTCACGCCGACCGCTTGTACGCCATAGTTGTGCGCAGCGTAGATCAGCAGCGAACCCCAGCCGCAGCCGATGTCGAGCAGGCGATCGCCTGGCTTCAGCTCAAGCTTCTTGCAGATCAAATCAAGCTTGCGCGTCTGTGCCTGATCGAGCGTGTCTTCGGGCGAGCCAAAGTAGGCGCAGGAGTAGACCATCGTTTCGCCGAGCATGCGGTGGTAGAACTCGTTTGAAACGTCGTAGTGGTGTGAGATCGCCTCTTGATCTCGCTGTGCGCTGTGGAGGCGACCCTGCAGCTTGATCTCTGCCTCCGGCGCCGGCGGCTGGCCGCGGCGCAGTAGGCCTAGCTTGCGCGCCGCCTTCAATGCCGGGATTGCGTCGGTCGGCTTTAGCGGTGCGTGGCGCCACTTTTCAGTGAGGTCGAGCGCTAGTTCGAGGTTGCCGTCTACTTCCAGTTCACCTGAAACCCAGGCCCGTGCCATGCCAAGCTCGTTCGGTTCACGAACCATCCGCACCAGCGCGTCACGCTTCGCGAAGCGCAAGGTTGGAGCATCCGGGTGAGGGTTGGTTGGCGGCAGCTCGCTGCCGTCCCAGAAGGCGAGCGTGAAGGCGCGGCCGCCTTCAGAGCGGCTGTCAAGCAGTCCGACTAGCTCTGCTAGCTCGGCTGCAACGCCTACCGGTGCGCCGGTAGTTGAGGTCTGCGGGGAACTTGATGTAGTGGCCATGTCCGAAAACTTAGTAGATCAAGCCTCTGCTTGCTTAGAAGAGTCCGCCGATGGCGCGGCCGACCACGATCGCCAATAAGCCCGCGAAGAGGCTGAGGAAGATGTTGACCGCCGCGGCGCTGGTGTGACCCTCACGCGCTAACCCTTCGCTATCGGCCATCCAAGCCGAGAAGGTCGTGTATGAACCCAGCAGGCCGCCGGCCAGCAGCAGCTGAGTCGTGCCGGTAATTCCAGCGCCGAGCAGCATTCCCAGTACCAGCGAGCCACCGAGGTTGACGACGAGCGTGCCGAGCGGAAATTGGTCTCCGCTCCGGCTCGCGACGCCAACAACCGTCAGATGGCGTGCAACGGCGCCGACACCACCAAGGACAGCTAGCGCGGCGATCGCAGCAGCGCTCATCGCTGCCCCTTGATTCGCCGCGACAGCCGCACGGCGATCAGAACTGCCGCGAGGCCTGCGACGACGCTGACG
>CAMDLG010000098.1 GCA_945901565.1 Bifidobacterium breve
CGTCAAAGCAGGCGAGTTATCTGTGCAGCGCAGCCCCGAGCTACTGCCTGTCTTGAAAGAGTCGGGTGTTGTCGACTCCGGCGGCTACGGCGTTGTAGTGCTCTTCGCTGGCTGTGTCGCTGCGCTGCGCGGCGAACAGAGCCTGACCGTCGCGCACTACAGAGCTCCCGCCCGCACGACCCAGCCTGAGCATCAATCAGCAACCTTTCGCTATTGCACCAACTTCGCAGTGACCGCCATCGCTGGTTCAAAGCTCGGCGACTCTGACGATTACATTGACGCGCTTGAAGCGATCGGCGACTCGGTCCTGATTGTCGGCGATCAAGTGACGCTTAGGGTGCACGTCCACACCGACGAACCAGCAGGCGCAACAGCACTCTTTGCCAAACAGGGCAACGTCTCGCGACTCGATGTTGCCGACATGTCAGAGCAGATCGAGCAGCGCGATGCGCGGCTCGCTGTCGAATCTGGCCCGCCGGCTCGTTGCGGGACTCTGGCGATTGTCACTGGAGACGGAATTTCTGCTCTCTACCGCTCGCTTGGCGCGCAGGTTCTCGATGGCGGCGCGACGCTCAATCCGTCTACATACGAGATCCTTGCAGCGATCCACTCGGTTCATGCGGAAGAGGTCGTCGTACTGCCCAACAGCAGCAACGTATTGATGGCTGCCCAGGCAGCGGCGGAGATGTCGGAGCGATCCGTGCACGTTGTTGAGGTGACAGAGATGCAGGCTGGGCTGGCGATTCTCGTTGGCGCTGACGCGGACCGCCCAGCGATTGAAAACGCCGAGCAGATGCGAGAGTTGCTCGACGGCGTGCGCACCGGGAGCGTTGCGCGAGCTGCTCGCTCAGATCCCGAGGGGCGCTTCGTTGAAGGCGATGCCGTCGGTTACGTTGCTAACGACCTAGTCGCTTGGGGTGAGCCCGCAGCCACACTCGGCGCGGTGGTTGAAGCGCTCAGCGGGGATGCCGAGCTAATCAGCATCTTTAGCGCCGCCGATGCACCGCTCGACGGAGAACAGGTCGCGGCGCTCGTCGGCGAAAGCGTTGAACTTGAGATGCACACCGGTGGTCAGCCCAGCCGCTGGTGGCTCTTGTCCGCCGAATAGTTGACGATAAGGGCGTGGATCAGAAGCCCCGCGCGATAGCCGATGGAGCGGTGTTAGATGGCGCCTCATTGCTCTCTGCGCCGATTCGCTGGCCGTCGGAAAATCTCCTCTCTGACACGGTCGAGTTCGGCGGTCGGAAGGCTCAGGAAGCGGCAGAGCAGCTCGGCATTACAAATATCGCTGCGCTGCTCAGCCACCTGCCACGTGACCGCCGCGAGGCAAGAACTGTTGCTGACCTCGTTGTCGGCGAGCAGGCCACGGTCGTCGTCGAGGTTCAGTCAATTGCTTCGAGGCCGGTGCGCCGGCGCGGTATGCGGCCGCTGGTCGAGGCGCTAGTCAGCGATCAAACCGGCACGCTCCAAGTGACATTCTTCAACCAGCCGTGGCTGGTCAAGCGCTACCCGCCCGCAACTCGTCTCGTCTTGCACGGAACCTACGAGCTGCGGAATCGATTTCGGGTCAGCTCACACGCGCCGACCACCGACCAACTGGGGGCCGGCGATGATGTAGCTCATTATCCGGCCGCCGAGGGGCTTTCCTCAACGCAGATTCTTGCCGCCGTGCGTCAGCATCTCGAGGCTGCGAGGCGGGTCCCCGACCCGCTGCCCGGGAGGTTGCGCGCTAGGCACCGGCTACCCGACATCCCATCGGCGCTGCTGGCCGGGCATAGCGGACAGCTTGAGGCTGCACGCCAGCGGTTGGCTTTTGACGAGCTACTTTTCGTCCAATTGGATCTGCTGCGCCGCCGTTCGAGGCGCGCCGAGGAGGTAGACGCGCCGCAGTTAGCTGCCGCGGACGCGGATCGCGGGCTGGTGGCGGGTTGGATTGACGAGCAGCTGCCATTTGAACTCACTGGTGACCAGCAAAGGGCGACAGCCGTCGTGCTCGGAGATATCGCCCGCGGTCATCCGATGCAGCGTCTGCTGATGGGCGAGGTCGGCTCTGGAAAGACCGTTGTCGCGCTAGCGGCGATGTTGCGCGCGGTTGAATGCGGCTACCAGGCAGCGCTAATGGCACCGACCGAAACTCTTGCCAATCAGCACTTTGCGACGCTGCAAGCGCTGATGCCAGGGCAGGCCGTGCCGATCGCGCTGCTCACAGGCTCAACGCCTGCTGCACGGCGGCGTGACGTGCTCGGCAAGCTTGGCTCCGGTGAGCTAGGAATCATCGTCGGAACCCACGCTCTGATCGAGGACGACGTTCAGTTCGACCGGCTAGCAGTGGTTATCGTCGACGAGCAGCACCGCTTCGGCGTCCGCCAGCGCACCGCGCTCGATTCCAAGGCCTCCGGCGTCGCCGGCAGCTCCGCGCCGCACGTCCTGCACATGACAGCGACGCCGATTCCAAGGACTCTCGCGCTGCTCGGTTACGGCGATCTTGACTTGACCGAGCTGCGCGAGCTGCCGAAGGGCAGGGAGCCAATCGCGACACATCTCGCTTCCGGTGAGCGCGACCGCGCCCGCGCTTACGAACGAATCCGTGAAGAGCTTCGCGCCGGCCGCCAGGCCTACGTCGTCTGCCCGCTCGTCGAGGAGTCTGACACTCTGGCGGCGCGCGCCGCTACGGCCGAGTACGAACGCCTCAGTAGCGAACAGTTCGCCGACTTCAACGTTGCGCTGATCCATGGTCAGATGCCTTCGGCGAAGAAGGCCGAGGCGATGCGCAGCTTCGTCGAAGGCGAGGCCGACGTGCTCGTCGCAACGACGGTGATCGAAGTCGGTGTCGATGTCGCTAATGCGACAGTGATGTTGATTGAGAACGCAGAGCGCTATGGCCTCTCACAGCTCCATCAGCTTCGCGGGCGGATCGGGCGAGGCGAACACGCCTCGGTCTGCATCTGCTTCGGGCCGAAGGAATCAGAGCGACTGACCGCTTTCGCTACGTGGAACGACGGCTTCAAGTTGGCCGAGGTTGATCTGCAACTACGCGGCGAGGGTGAGCTAACCGGCACTCGCCAATCGGGGCTGGCGGCCTTCCGCTTTGCGGTGCTCCCAGAAGATGCCGAGCTGCTCGAGCGCGCGCGGCTCAGCGCACGCGAGATTCTTGAGCGAGACCCGGAGCTAGTCCTGGCTGAGCACGTACCGCTGCGCGAAGCGCTTGAACGCGCACATGGGTCGCTCCTGGCGATCCCCGCCTGATGCGGGTCGTTGCCGGCAAGTTCGGCGGCCGACGGTTGCAAGCGCCTAGTAGCGCCGTCACGAGGCCTACCAGTGACAGAGTCCGTGAGTCGCTCTTCTCGATGCTCGCCGACGTCAACGGCGCCTCAGTGCTCGACCTGTTCGCTGGTACAGGCGCGCTAGCAATCGAGGCGCTATCGCGCGGTGCGCAGAAGGCTGTGCTCGTCGAGCGTGACCGCGGCGCAGCGAAAATCATTCGCGCCAATCTCAGTGCGCTTGAGCTAACCGAGCCAGTGGCAAGGCTGATCTGCGGTGATGCAATAGCTGCGTTAGAGGGCGCAGCGAGGCGATCCGAGCGCTATGACTTGGTCTTCTTGGACCCGCCGTATCGCAAGCCTGCAATGCTTGGAGCCGAACCGGCTGAGCTAATTGGGGCAATTTTGGCGCCATCTGCGAGAATCGTCACCGAGAGCGACCGGCGCGAACCGCTAGAGCTCGACCTACCGATCGTCCACCAGCGCCTTTACGGCGACACTCTTATTCAGATCTACCAAATATGACCCAGAAGAAATCAATCGCCGTCTGTCCCGGTTCGTACGACCCGATTACTCGCGGGCATGTCGATGTGATCGCACGCGCCGCCGAGGTTTTTGACGAGGTGATCGTCGCCGTCGTCAACCACCCTGTGCGCAAAGGGTCAACTCTCTTCGATCTCAATGAGCGGATTGGCTTTATCGAGGATGCGGTAGCCGGTCTCGGCAACGTTCGCGCCGCCCCGTTTGACACATTGATCGTAGACTTCGCCCGGTCGGTCGGCGCCAAAACGATAGTCAAGGGCCTCAGGGCAATCTCCGATTTTGAATACGAAACAGAGATGAACCAACTCAACCGCCAGCAGGCTCCCGATGTAGAGTCGCTCTACATGATGGCCAGCCCTCAATTCAGTTTCATCAGCTCAAGCGGAATTAAGGAACTTGCGATATTCGGAGGGGCAATCGAAGAGTTGGTGACACCAAAAGTTGCAGCCCGCTTGAAGGAAGAGCTGGCTCGCTAGCGAAAGGCAACGTGTTATGGACGTTCTCGTACTAATTGACAAGCTTGATGATCTGGTTCACAGCGCCAAACCGGTGCCGTTGACCGACCAGGTTCGCGTCGACAAAGAGGAGATCTACGACATCCTCGATCAGATGCGCGCGACGATCCCTGAGGAGATCAAGCAGGCACGCTGGATCGTCAAGGAACGTCAAGAGATGCTGGCCGAAGCGAAGCGGGAAGCTGAGCGTGTGATCAAGGAAGGTCACGAAAAGCAAGCGCAGCTAATTGCTGACGAAGCGGTCACGCGTGAAGCTGAGCGGGCAGCTGAGGACATCCTTGAGGAAGCCAAAGTGCGCGAGCGCGAAATTCGCCTCGGCGCCGAGGACTATGCCGATGAGATCCTCGGCACGCTGGAGACAAACCTTTCGAAGTTCATCTCCGCGGTTCAACGCGGCCGCGACCGACTAGCTGGCGCCGACGACGACGCGCCTAGCGACAGTCGCTAGCTCTCCGCCTAGCTCTCTTCTTCGTTTTCTAGCGCCGGGCTTGTCAGTTCGGCGATCTCGCTGAGCTGCTCGCGCACCGAGTTAGCCATCGCGTCGATGTTGGTCGACGCTTTCTCAATGTCGTTGCTGGCAACGGTTAGCGAGCGCTTGATGCCGGCGACCTGCTTCAGCGTGTCAATCGCGCGCTCTGTCGCTCGGGCGACTGCGACTCCGTCTATCTCGTCGCCGCTCGACGCGGCCATCAGGATTCGCGCTCGGGCCAAGGCGTAACCAGTTTCGAGTACGAGTGGGAGGTCTATGTCCGGGTCGTAGGTGACGACGATCTTGTTGCCGTGCAGCTCCTCCAGCGGTGGAAAGTTAGGCGGGGCCATCTCGTCGCGGGGAACGACGAGGACGGCATAAGCGGCGCTGCGCTGTTCGCGGGCAGCATCGAGCGTCTTGATCGCCTCAGGCCGGCCCAGTCTCGAGTTTTTCGCCTCGAACGCGATCTTGCCGCGCGCTGGACCGTCTTGAGCGCCGATCTCGACGACGACGTCGCCCTTTTTGCCGCCGCCCTCAACTTTCTCACCGACCGCTTCAGAAAGGTCGCCGCGGCCACGCGCGATCAGCTCTATCGCTTCAGCAACCTGCTCTTCGTAGCTGCGCCCCTTCCTGGTTCCGCTGGCCTCTGCCGCGGCCAGTGCGTCGGCGCCCTCCTCGAGCCCTTCGCTGATCGCCAGCGCCTTCTGCATCTCTGCAAGGGCGCGGTTCATCTCAATCAGTTGGGCGGCTTGGACGTCGGACGCCTGCTTGATCGTGATCGTCGTCAGTTTTTGGAATT
>CAMDLG010000099.1 GCA_945901565.1 Bifidobacterium breve
CGACGCGTGGGAGCGCGAGCGCTGGTTTCCAAATGAGCTCTTCCCGCGGATGGGTGAGCTCGGCTTCTTTGGCCTAAGCAAGCCGACCGAGATCGGCGGCCAGGGCGGCGACGTGCTGCACGAGGCGGTCTTGGCCGAGGAGCTAGCTGCCTGCGGCTCGGCTGGCGTTGCAGCGGGCTTGGGCGCGCACGTCGCGATCGCCACTCCCCCGGTTTGGAAGTTCGGCACCGACGACCAGCACGAGCGCTACGTGCGGCCCTCGGTTGCGGGCACGAAGATCGCCGCGCTGGGGATAACCGAACCTGACGCTGGCTCCGACGTGGCATCGCTGCGCACCCACGCCAAAGAGGTTGACGGCGGCTGGATTATCAGCGGCGAGAAGTGCTACATCACGAACGGCGTGCGGGCCGACTTTGTCGTGATGGCCGTGAAGACGACGGCCGAAGGCGGCCACGGCGGCATCTCGTTCTTCATCGTCGACACAGACCAGCCCGGCTACAGCGCCTCGAAGCTCGAGAAGATGGGCTGGCACTCCTCCGACACGGCGCTGATCGCACTTGATGAGGTCTTTGTTCCAACTGAGAACCTGCTCGGCGGCCTCAACGAGGGCTTCAAGCTGATCATGGCCAACTTCCAGTGGGAGCGGCTGATGATGGCGCTCGGCTCCGTCGCCGCGATGCAGCTGATCTTCGACAAGACGCTGCTCTACGCGGCAGAGCGGCAGGCCTTCGGGCGCAAGATTGGCAACTTCCAAGCGATCCGCCACAAGTTCGCCAATATGGCAACAACGATCGAAGCTGGCCGCGCGCTCACCTACTACGCGCTGCGCCTTTTCTATGACGGCCATGACGCGACGCGCGAGGTGACGATGGCGAAGCTGAAAACGCAGCGCGACTGCTTTGAGGTTGCCGACGAGTGCCTGCAGATCCACGGCGGAGCGGGATACATGGTCGAGTACGGAATTGAGCGCGCCGTCCGCGACGCAAGGCTCGGCCCGATCGGCGGCGGCACCGACGAAGTGATGGCCGAGATCCTCGGCCGTAGTATGGGCCTGTGAGCACGACGGCGGAAATCAAGCGGGTCAGCGAGAGCGACCTTGACGCGCTGCTGCCATTGATGCGCGGCTACTGCGACTTCTACGAGGTTGCGCCCTCCGACGAGGCGCTGCTGACACTAAGCCGCGCGCTGCTGGCCGACCCTGAGCGTGAAGGCCTCCAGCTAATCGCCCGCGCCGAAGACGGAGTAGCAGTCGGCTTCGCGACGATCTACTGGACCTGGCAAACGCTCGACGCAGGTCGCCTCGCCGTAATGAACGATCTCTTCGTCAGCGAAGCTGCGCGCGGCAGCGGACTGGCCGACGCACTGATCCTCGCCTGCGCCGACGAAGCCCGCCGCCACGGCGCACTCTCACTCGGCTGGCAGACCGCGAAGGACAACACCCGCGCGCAGAAGGTCTACGAGCGCGTTGGCGCCGAGCGCTCCGAGTGGCTCGACTACTCGCTGCCGCTTGGCTAGATCGCTGACCGAACGCGCGCCCTCACCGGCGCGAAGCTAACGGCTTAACAGCAAATAGCTAAAAAGCCCGAACCGGCCTCACACCCTTTTCGATGACCTTGGGAGCGTTGCCGCCGATGCCGCAAGGGGAGGAGCCGGGGGAGCAGTAAGCAACGATTAAGTACAAACCGTCTCTCCAATCCCACTGCGATGAAGACCAGTAGTCGCTACCGGGAGCAAACTCACCAACAGCAGAGAAATCGAGCTCGTCAAGCTCATCCCGGGATGGCAGGAACCAGCCGTGCACGACCAGATCATTAAAGGTCGGTGCGTAGGTTGAGGCAGCTCTGGCAGCCGGCGCTGAATCATCGCCACTCGCAGCAGGGCAGACAGCCATAATCGCGGCGGTATTTGCCTTACCAGAGCCAATAGCAGTGCCGGCAGCACCCGCGATCGTCTTCTTACTGCATCCCGCGGTGCCGTCCCCGCCACCCCACTGAAGGTTTGGATCAGGGCTACCCAGTGGGGCCCCCGGATTCCAACCAGCCGGCGCAGCCTCCAGGTAACGACAGTTCGAACCACAGGCCGCACCCGTCTCAGTGAACTTGCCGTTCGGGGCGTAGAAGACCTTGCCGCCACCCGGACCAACGTCACCAACATTCCAAGAACCTGGCGTAAACGCATCTGAAGCCAGCGAAGCGACCGAATTACCGCGAGCATTGGTGGCCTTCACAGTGAACGTGTAAGGCGTGCCTTTCGTGAGCCCAGTGACTGTGCAAGGAGAAGCGGCGCATTGCTTAGTCGAGGGCGAAACTCCACCAGACGCAGTGACTAGGTAACCAGTGATCGCGGCGCCGCCATTACTCGAAGGCGCCGACCAAGACACAGTTACCGAAGCGTCACGAGCGACGCCCGAAACGCTCCTCGGCGCAGTCGGCACAGCCGTCGCAGGCGTGCCAGACGAAACGTACTCAACCACCCAGCGCGACTTCTTAGCCTTCGTATTCGACTCCAACCTGAGCTGATACTCACTTCCATTCACAAGCGCCGCAGCCTTATACGAGCGCGCGGAAGCCGTAAGCACCTTCAACCCAAGCCACTTAGCTGACCACGCCGCAGTTGGCTTACCACCCTTCAAAACACGCCCGCGCCAGCTAACGCGGTAGCCAGCAGCACCCGTCACAGCAGACCAAGTCAAAGTCAGAGCGCGATCACCAACAACAACCGACGCACCAGAAGCTGCCTCAGCACGGCCCACAAAACACGCCGCCAGCGCTAGGGCCAGCACGCCAGCCAACACCAAACGCACACCACCAAAAGCCAAAACCCTCGCCATCAACTGATCCCCAATCCCAAACAACGTTGACTTGTCAAGAGTCAGTGGGGCGACGAACGTCGCACGCCAACAGATGACTTAGAAATACCTCTAGCGGCAAACTACCAACCCCAAACACAGAACACGCCGATACACGACAAGCCGCAAGCTAAAGCAGTTCGATTACCCGCCGGCGCTGGCTTCAAGCTCGGCGTAGAGCTTCTTGATCTCAGCGAAGATCTCGTCGGCTACCAGCTGCTGCTGCTCGCGGGTTGGGTCGGCGACGACTTCGTAGCGGAGCGGTTCGCCGAATGAGACGCGGACCTTCGGCGCCTGCAGCTTCTTCCAGTTGCGCACCTTCTGCGAGCCGTAGATAGCTACCGGCACGACGACCGCTCCGCTCTGCAGCGCCACTCGGCCGATCCCTGACTTCGGCTTCTCCGCCATCTTGCCGGTCCGTGAACGGCCGCCTTCGCAGTACATGCAGATGCAGCCGCCGCGGCTGAGGATCGAATCGACCACCTTGAATGACTGCTCGTCGCGGACGCCGCGGCGGATCGGAAAGACGCCGCCAGTCTTGTAGACCCAGCTCATCCAGCCGTGGTAGAGCTGCGACTTGGCCATGAACTGCAGCTTGCGGCGCGTGAAAGCGCCGACGAAGAAGTGATCGATGTTTGAGAAATGGTTGGGGGCGAAGATCACCGGCCCGCTCGTCGGAACGCGACGCGAGTTGACGCTGCGCGCTCGGTAGGGAACCCAAACGAGCGTTGAGAGCAGCAGCCGCACGACGTCGTAGATCGGGCCCGGCTTGTGCGTCATTGGCCAGTCGTAGTACTTCTGGAGCTGCTCGATCGGGCGCGGGTCCTTGTAGACCTGCTCCTTGATCGGGACGAGCTCTTCGTCCGCGACTGGTGTCTTCTGCTCCCCCATTGGCCGAATCAACCCCGCTGCACGCCTGCGGTTACGCGCCTGCCCAGTCGCGTGATCTTTCAACGGCCCGCGCCCAGTCAGCAAGCAGCCGCTCGCGCTCGCCGCTGGTCATCTGCGGCTCATAGCGGACGCTCTCGCGCCAGAGCGTCGCGGCATCGCTCTCGGTGAAGAGTCCAGCGCCAACACCGGCCATCATCGCCGCGCCGAGCGCGGTCGTCTCAGAGATCTCAGGCACGATCACAGCGGCGCCAAGCACGTCGGCTTGAAACTGCATCAGCCACCGGTTGGCGGTCGCGCCGCCGTCTGCTTTGAGCGAAGTGATCGGCGTTCCTGTCGCCGCCTCAATTGCCCGAACCGCATCTACCGACTGGTAGGCGATCGCCTCGAGCGTTGCCCGCGCCATCTCGGCTCGGCCGCTGCCGCGAGTCAGCCCGACGATCGTGCCGCGCGCATAAGGATCCCAGTAGGGCGAGCCAAGACCGCTCATCGCGGGCACGAAGTAGACGCCTTGATTGTCGGGAAGCGATGCTGCCAGCGCCTCGGTCTCAGCCGCCTCATCGATGATCCCGAGCCCATCGCGCAGCCACTGCACTCCGGCGCCGGTGACGAAGATTGCAGCTTCGATCGCGTAAACAATCTTGTCGCCGATTCCCCATGCGACTGTGCTGAGCAGCCCTGGCTGCGGCTGTGGCGGTTCGGTGCCGGCGTTGACGAGCACGAAGGAGCCCGTGCCGTAGGTGTTCTTCCCCTCCCCTGGCTGAAAGGCGACCTGTCCGTAAAGCGCTGCCTGCTGATCGCCTGCGATGCCGGCGAGCAGCGCGCCGCCGTAGCCCGGAAGTGCATCGTCGAGCAGCGGCCCGAAGCCGCCGATCGAGGGGCGAATCTCCGGCAGCGCACCGATCGGCACGCCGAGGATCTCGCAGAGCTCCGCCGACCAGCCGCGCTCGCGCAGGTCGTAACAGAGCGTGCGTGAGGCGTTCGACGGGTCTGTCACATGCTCGCCGGTGAGCTTGAACGCCAACCACGAATCAACCGTGCCGAATACGGCGCTGCCCGCTTCGACTTTTGCCGGCAAGCCATCGACATTGGCGAGCAGCCATTCGATCTTCGTCGCCGAGAAGTACGGGTCAAGTACGAGCCCGGTCCGCTCGCGCAGCAACGGCTCAATCCCCTCGCTACGCAGCTCTTCGCAGCGATCGGCGGTTCGGAGGTCCTGCCAGACGAGCGCGCGGTGGAGCGGCTCGCCTGTGGCCGGGTCCCAAACGCAGACCGTCTCGCGGTGGTTACTGATTCCGACTGCCGCCAAACCACCCGGAGCAACACCGGCTGCCTCCAACGCCTCAAGCGCTACGGCTCGGGTAACGCTCCAAATCTCAGCGGCGTCGTGTTCGACCCAGCCGGGCTCGGGAAAATGCTGCTCGAACTCGCTGTAGGCGCGGCCGAGCAGCTCCATCTCGGCGTCGAAGACGAGGCAGGTTGTGCCGGTCGTCCCTTGATCGATCGCAAGGATCATCAGGCGAATCTATTCCGCAGCCGCCGTGAGAGCCAAACGGCAACGAAGTCGAGAAGCTGGCGGAAGCGGTGCGCGAAGCCGCGCCAGCTGCGGCCGGTCGCGCGGTGCTCAAGGTCAACTTCAACTTCGACCACGCTGAAGCCGGCGCGCGTGGCGTCAACCGTCATTCCGATCTCCATCCCGAATCGCGGCGCGAATGGCAGTACCTGCGCCAAGGCGTCCGCACGGATCGCACGCTGGCCGGAGATCGGCGCCGCGAACTCAAGGCCGACGAGATCGTTGATCGCCCAGCGGGCAAAACCGACCG
>CAMDLG010000100.1 GCA_945901565.1 Bifidobacterium breve
GGCGGCCCGATGTACTACATCTGAAATGAAGCAGGTTTCGTTTTCGGCTATGGACGGCGGCACGAAGGCAGACTTCGATCTGCTCGACCGGGCCGAAGTTGAATTTGTGGGCCAACTGCCGGCGCGGCTGTTGGCGGCGCTTGAGGGGCTGAAGAGCTCGTTCGCCGGCTATCAAGTGAGCCGCTATGAGCATTCGCTGCAATCGGCGACCCGGGCTCAGCGAGATGGTCGAAGCGAGGAATACGTTGCCGCCGCTCTGCTCCATGACATTGGCGACGAACTAGCGCCGTACACGCACGGCGAGATGGTCGCGGCAATCATGCGGCCCTACATTGCGCCGGAGATTTGCTGGATCGTCGAGCACCACGGCGTCTTTCAGCAGTTTCACTACGGCGAGGTGACCGGCGACGATCCCAACGCGCGGGACGTACATCGCGACCACCCGTCGTTCGACGCCTGCGCTGAGTTTTGCGCGCTATATGACCAGAATTGTTTCGACCCGACCTTCAAGTCTGCTCCGATCGAAACTTTCGTACCGACCGTTGAGCGGGTTTTCTCAGTGCCGCGGTATCTAACCGCTCCCTAGCGGAGACGATGGGTTGCGGCCTAGGATGATCCCAACGCGCCAGGTCCGCGTAAGAGATGTATGACCACAACTCAAAGTCCTACAACAACGAAGCGACCTGACACCGCAGCAATGGCCCGCGGCCTGTTTATAGCCGCGGCCGGTATTTCGATGGCGCTCTCAGTCGGCATCTGGTTTCTAGCTGACGACCAACTAGCTGGCATCTTCGTCGGCACCTGGGTGCCGAGCATCCTCGCGCTTGGGGTGCTTGTAGTTCCGCGAAAGACCCAATGAACAATCTGCCGCTATTCATCGCGGGCTTCTTCATCAGCTGCATAGTCATTGCAGCGATTGGCGTCCTGTTTTACGCCGCCATTCTCGACGGCCGGTATGAGCGCGAGCAGCAGGCAGAGCGCGCAGCGGATAGCGGCTAACTTTCGTTACGCCATGTTGACCGCCGGTAGACTCCGGCAATGGGTTCAATCCCGATCAACATTGATGAGCTTGTAGGGCAGACGCCGGTCGTTGAGATGACGGCCCTACTCGGCCCAAGCGCTGCCGCGGGCGTGCGTCTTTTCGCAAAGATTGAGGCTTTCAACCCCGGCGGCTCAGTCAAGGACCGAATCGGCGTTTCGATGATCAACGCGGCAGAGCGCGATGGCCTGATCGAACCAGGCAAGACAACAATCGTTGAGGCGACGTCCGGCAACACCGGGATCGCTCTGGCTTTCGTTTGCGCGGCGAAGGGTTACGACCTCCAGGTTTTCCTTCCTCAGGGGATGAGCCGCGAGCGGGAGGGTCTTCTGCGGATGTACGGCGCCAAGGTCGAGGTCGTGGAGTCGATGGGTGGGATGAGTGAGGCCGTTGATGCCGCGCGGCGATTGGCTTCGGCGGGCGATGCTTTTCTCCCAGACCAGTTTGCCAACCCTGCAAACCCTGAAGCGCACCGCACGGGAACCGGGCCGGAGCTGCTGGCGGCGCTCGACAACAAGATCGACATCTTCGTCGCTGGCGTCGGAACCGGGGGCACCATCACCGGCGCGGGCGAGGCAATCAAAGCCGTCAACCCGAAAGCCAAAGTGATCGCAGTTGAGCCGCAGAGTTCGGCAGTTCTATCGGGCGGCGCTGCAGGGGTACACCGCATCCAAGGAATTGGCGCCGGTTTTGTTCCAGCCGTCCTCAATCTCGAATTGATCGACGAAATAATCACCGTTAGCGACGAAGACGCTGTCCTCGCGGCGCGCGCCGCGGCATCCCAGTGCGGGGTGCTGGCTGGCCCGTCCTGCGGCGCTGCGCTGACCGGAGCAATCGAGGTAGCCGCCCGCCCGGAGTCGAAAGGCGCTCGAATCGCAGTCGTTCTGCCGGATTCTGGCGAACGCTACATTTCTGCGCCATATTTCGCCCCGCCTGCCTAAACAGCGCCGCTACGCTAGGTCTGTGTTTGGCCTTTCGACCCTGACCCGCGTAGCAAGCGAGCTTCGACGTGACGTCGCAGCCGCGCATCAGCGCGACCCGGCAGCCCGCGGTGTCTCATCGACCGAGATCCTGACTTCTTGGCCAGGTGTTCATGCCGTTATCTCACACCGCATCGCGCACTTGCTCTTCGAGGCCGGCGTGCCGGTCGCGCCGCGATCAATCGCCTACGTCAGCCGATCGATCACCGGCGTCGAGATCCATCCCGCCGCGAAGATCGGCAAGGGCCTGCTGATCGATCACGGTTCCGGCGTTGTGATCGGCGAAACAGCCGAGATTGGCGACGACGTGACGATTTATCAGGGAGTGACGCTCGGGGGCACCGGATTTGCGACAGGGAAGCGTCACCCGACGCTCGGTGACGAGGTCACCGTTGGATCGGGATCGAAGCTACTCGGCCCAATCGAAGTTGGGCGCGGTGCCAAGATCGGCGCCAACAGCGTTGTCATCACCGACGTCCCAGCCGACGCGACCGTGGTCGGTAACCCCGGCCATGTCGTTCGAGTTGACGGCCGCAAGCCTGTCGGACCTGACGCCGATTGGATCCATCTTCCTGATCCCGTTGCCGAAGCGATCAAGAGGTTATCCGAGCGGATTGAGTCGCTCGACGCACGCGTTGCCGAGCTGAGCGGCGATGAGGGCGAGCCAGCACCGGTTCGCCCGCTGCGCTCGGTCCGCGGACCAAACCCTGCCGGCGGATAGGCCTCGTTAGCAGCAGCGCGGGCCGCCGCTCGCGCGCCTATCCTCGACGGTGATGCCCGTACCACCGACCGCCGACCGAATAGAGCAGCTCCTTGATGGTCTCAACGACCCTCAGCGGGAGGCGGTAACGCACGACGGTGGCCCTCTCTTGGTGCTCGCTGGTGCCGGGTCAGGCAAGACGCGCGTGCTAACCCACAGGCTTGCGTGGCTCGTCGAAACAGGGCGCGCCAGCTCCGGTGAGGTCCTCGCAATTACGTTCACCAACAAGGCCGCGGAGGTGATGCGCGGCCGCGTTGAACACCTGCTCGGCCACTCGACCCGCGGCATGTGGGTGATGACCTTCCACTCCGCCTGCGCGCGGATTCTTCGAGTTGAGGCTGAACGGATTGGATATACGCGCGGCTACACAATCTATGACCAATCCGATAGTCGCCGCCTGATCAAGCAGTGCCTCGACGAGCTTGGGGTTGACGCGAAGCGCTTCACTCCAGCGGCAGTTCAACGTCAGATCTCCGACGCAAAAAACCGGCTCCGCGGGCCCGCCGAATACAGCGAGATGGTCGGCGATTACTTCGAGCGCACCGTCGCTGAGGTTTACGCGCTCTACGAGAAGTCGCTACTGCGGATGAACGCGATGGACTTCGATGACCTAATCGGGCGCACGGTCTCGCTCTTCGAGCGCTTCCCGGAGGTTCGTGAGCGCTATGGCAAGACGTTTCGCTTCGTATTAGTCGACGAGTACCAGGACACCAACCACGCTCAGTATCGACTACTGCAACTACTCGTTTCAGACCACCGCAATATCGCTGTTGTTGGTGACGACGCGCAGTCGGTCTACGGATTCCGCGGCGCCGATATTCGCAACATTCTCGACTTCAAGGACGACTTTCCGGACGCAACGGTCGTCAAGCTCGAGCAGAACTACCGTTCCACACAGACCGTCCTCGACGCGGCAAACGCGATCATTTCGAACAACCGTGATCAGATGCCAAAGACGCTCTGGACCGACCTCGGTGAAGGTGATTCGATTGTTTTGAGGACGCTTGACGACGAACACTCGGAGGCTCGGTATGTCGCAGGAGAGATAGAGCGTCTCGTCGACGAAGGGCTATCGCGCGCTGAGATTGCCGTGTTTTATCGGATGAATTCGCAGTCACGCGTGCTCGAAGACACGCTGGTTCGACGCGAGATTGCCTACCAAGTCGTTGGCGGCACAAAGTTCTATGACCGCGCCGAAGTGAAGGACGCGGTTGCGTACCTGACGCTCTTGATCAACGGGCAGGACGCGGTCAGCTTCCAGCGCGTTGCAAACACGCCGCGACGCGGCCTTGGCCAAACTTCGCTTTCGCGTGTCCTCACGCATGCGCAGACGACCGGAGTGAGTATCTGGGAGGCGGCCGCGAACCCGGAGGCGGTACCAGGCCTCGGGAAGGCCGCGGTCAAGTCGCTCGGAAGGTTCATGGAAACGATGGAAGGGCTGCGTCAACGCCACCAGCAGGGAGTGCCGATAGGGGACCTGCTCGACGCTGTGATCCACGAGAGCGGCTACGTCGAATGGCTCGAGAACGAGCGCACCATCGAGGCGGCAGGCCGGCTTGAGAACCTCGAGGAGCTGGTTGAGGTGGCGCGCGAGTTCGACGCAGCCGCCGACGCCGAGGACGACAGCCTCGACCTCTTCCTACAGCAGGTTTCGCTTGTCGCTGACGCTGATAGCCGCCAAGACGATGAATCGCTCGTCACGCTGATGACGCTCCACAACGCCAAAGGGCTTGAGTATCCGGTCGTCTTCATCATCGGCTGCGAGGACGGACTCTTCCCGCACTCGCGCTCAATCGACGAGGGCACGCTAGAAGAGGAACGGCGTCTCTGTTACGTCGGGATCACGCGGGCGATGCGGAACTTAACGATGACGAGCGCGCGTCAGCGCAACGTATTCGGCGCTCAGACGAGTGGCGTGCCGAGTCGTTTCTTGGGTGAGCTTCCTGCTGAACTGCTCGACCAGGAGGAAGATCAGTATTCGGCTCCGATCGGCGGGACTCCCCGCGGTAGGCCAGGTTCGTGGGATACCGCTGCAGCACAAGCACACGAATCACCAGAGATGCCGAGTACCAACTTTGGCGTCGGTGACGACGTAGTACACGCCGCTTTCGGCGAAGGCGTAGTGATCGGAATGGAGCCTGGTGGAATCTTGATTGTGCGGTTCGCCGACAGCGGCGAAGAGCGTAAATTGATGGCGCAATACGCGCCGATCCGGCGTCGCTAGTAAGAATGAGCAGATGAGCGCTCAACTGATCGACGGAAAAGCAGTCGCCGCGAAGCTGCGTGAACAGGTGGCGATTGACGCAGCTGCGTTCGCTGAGCAGTATGGGCGACCGCCAGGCTTAGCAACGATCCTGATCGGAGACGACCCCGCCAGCGCCGTTTATGTCGCCAGCAAGCAGCGCTCATGCGCTGAGGCTGGAATCGAAGGCTTCAGCTTCAATCTGCCGGCTGATGCTACGCGGGAGCAGGCAATTGCGACGATCGAAGAAGCCAATGCGAACCCTGCGATTAGCGGCATCATCTGTCAGCTCCCAGTGCCTGATCATCTTGACGGAGTAGAGCTGACAGGGCTGGTCGACCCGCTAAAAGACGTTGACGGCTTGACGACGACGAGCGCAGGGCTGCTCGCGCTCGGCCGCCCGGGGCTGAGGCCGTGCACGCCTCGAGGCGTGATGATGCTGCTCGACGAGGTGGGCGTAGATCTTGAAGGAGCTGAGGCCGTCGTGATTGGGCGCTCCAACCTCTTTGGTAAGCCGATGGG
>CAMDLG010000101.1 GCA_945901565.1 Bifidobacterium breve
CCGCGAGCGCGAAACGCTGCTCGACCTCTTCGAGATGTCATCGGGCCAGCGGATGCACACCCGCTACTTCCAAATCGGCGGCGTGATCGAGGACATCCCTAGCGGTTGGATCGAGCAGGTCAGGAAATTCTGCGCGATCATGCCGGAGCGAGCCGATATCTACGGCGACCTGCTCAATAAGAACGAGATCTTCCTCCAGCGCCAGCGTGACGTGTGCCCGCTGCCGGCCGAGAAGCTCCGTGAGTACGGCGTTACAGGGCCGCTACTGCGCGCCGCCGGCGACCCTTGGGATCTGCGCAAGGCGATGCCCTACAGCTCCTATGACGACTTCGACTTCAAGATTCCGGTCGGCACTAAGGGCGACAACTACGACCGCTACGAGGTGCGCCTGCAAGAGGTGAAGGAGTCGGTCAAGATCATCACGCAGGCGCTCGACAACCTGCCGGACGGTCCGACGATCACCGAGGATCGCAAGATCGCGCTGCCGCCGCGCCATGAGCTCGCAACTTCGATGGAGGCGCTGATCCACCACTTCAAGCTCGTCACCGAAGGGATGCGCGTGCCGGAGGGCGAGGCCTACTACGCAATCGAAGGGGCCCGCGGCGAGCTCGGCTGCTTCGTTCGCTCTGATGGCTCAAGCAAGCCGGCCCGCGTCCACATGCGTGACCCAAGCCTCGTCAACATGCAGGCCGCTCCGGCCGCCACGGAAGGCTGGCTGATCGCCGACATGCTCGCGACGGTCGCGATGTTCGACCCAATCATCGGCGGGGTTGATCGCTGATGGCTGACGTTAAGCGCTTCACGCACGATTCACGGATTCCTGGCTGGGATCGCGCCGCCGATCTCGATAAGGAGCCGGCCGTCGTCCCTGACGCGGCAACGACAGAGGTACCGGCCGAGCTGCGCGCAGCGATCGAGGACGCAGTGCGCCGCTTCCCTGTCGGTGACTCCGCCTTTATCCCAGTCCTCTACGCCGTCCAAGAGCAGTACGGCTGGTGCTCGCCGGAGGGAATTATTCAGGCCGCCGCAGTACTCGGCCGCACGCCGGCTGCTTTGACCGCGGTTGCGACCTTCTACGACATGTTCGAGATGGAGCCGCTCGGCCGCAAGACGGTCTACGTCTGCACCAACATCTCTTGCTCGCTCTGCGGCGCAGACGAGCTGCTCGAGGCGCTCGAAGGCGAGTTCGGCGAGGACCCCGACGTCAACGTCCGCGGCTTTGAGTGCCTAGGTGCCTGCGACATCGCACCGATGGCATCAGTAAACGGCGCTTATGTTGGGCCGATTGCCTTGAACGAAGTGCCTGAGCTTGCGCGACAGATCCGCGAAGGCGAAGATCCGCTGCCGGCAAAGCAGATGATTCGCCGCCCTTGCGCCGACCCAAAGGTGGCTGAGAAGTGACCGACACACTGCTTTTTGAGCACATTGACGAGCCCGGATTGAACACGATCGACGTCTACATGGCCCGCGGCGGATACACGCAGCTGCCGATCGCGCTGAAGATGAAGCGTGAGGACCTGATCACCGAGCTGACCGGCTCGGGGCTACGCGGCCGCGGCGGCGCAGGTTTCCCGATGGGGCGGAAGGCTTCATTCATCCCGAAGGGCGACATGCAGAAGTACGTCGTCTGCAACGCCGACGAGTCGGAGCCCGGCACCTTCAAGGACCGCGAGCTGATTCAGAAGAACCCTCACCAGCTGATCGAAGGCTTGATCATCGCCGCCTTCGCAATCGACGCGACGATCAACTACATCTACATCCGCGGTGAGTACGACCAGCAGGCCGACATTCTCGACGCTGCAATTGCTGAGGCCCGCGAGCGCGGCATGCTCGGCGAGAACATCTTTGGCTCGGGCTTCGATGTCCAGCTAGAGCTGGCACGCGGCGCCGGCGCCTACATCTGCGGTGAGGAAACAGGCCTGCTCGACTCGCTCGAAGGGAAGCGCGGCAACCCTCGCCTTAAGCCGCCGTTCCCAGCCAATGAGGGCCTTTTCAATGGCCCAACGCTGATCAACAACGTTGAGACGCTCTCAGCGATCCCAAGCATCATCAAGCTCGGCGCCGAAGGCTACGCCGCGATCGGCGTGAAGGATTCGGCCGGCACGAAGTTGGTTTCGATCAGCGGCAACGTTCAGCGCCCCGGCAACTACGAGGTCGCGCTTGGCACTTCTAGCCGCGAGCTGATTTACGGCCTCGCCGGTGGCCCGCCCGATGGGCGCAAGGTCAAGTGTTGGTTCCCAGGCGGCTCCAGCACGGTGGTTCTGACGGCAGATGATCTTGATGTTGGCTACGACTATGACTCGCTCGAGGCCGCTGGCTCCGCGCTTGGCTCAGGCGCAATCATCGTCGTCGACGAGACGCAGTCGGTCGTTGAGCTGGCCTACAAGCTGGCCAAGTTTTACTCGCATGAGTCCTGCGGCAAGTGCACTCCCTGCCGCGAAGGGACGCGCTGGACCTTCCACATGGTTGAACGGATTAAAGAGGGCACGGCGACGCCGATGGACCTCGACATCATGGCCGCCGTCCAAGATCAGATCATCGGTCACTGCCTCTGCGTGCTCGGCGACGCGATGGCGATGCCAATCGGTTCACTGATCGCCAAGTTCCGTGACGAATTTGAGGCCGAGATCGAAACCAACCGCAACGCGCGCGAGGCGCAGCTTGCGGCTCAGTTCAGCGCCGCCGAGGGAATCACCGTCTGATGCCACGGCCGGTCGAGAAGCTCGTCAGCCTGACGATTAACGGCAATGAAGTTCAGGCCCCTGAAGGGATGATGCTGGCCGACGCCGCGCTGAAGTACGGCGACGTTGAGATCCCAGTCTTCTGCTACGACGCGAAGATTGGCCCACCGGTTGGCGCCTGCCGAATGTGCCTCGTTGAGGTTGAAGGGATTCCGAAGATGCAGGCCGGCTGCTCGGTCGCCGTTACCGACGGAATGGTCGTCCACACCGACACGCCGACCGTCAAGGCGGCGCAAGAAGCGGTGTTGGAATTCATCCTTATCAACCACCCGCTCGACTGCCCAGTCTGTGACAAGGGCGGCGAATGCCCGCTGCAGGACAACGCATTCGGCTGGGGCGGAGGACTTTCACGCTTCATCGAACCGAAGCGCCACTTTGAGAAGCCACTCGCTCTCTCGCCACTGATCGCAATCGACCGCGAGCGCTGCATCCTCTGCTACCGCTGCGTGCGTTACAGCCAAGAGGTCGCTGAGGATGACCAGCTAGTTCTGGAGGAGCGCGGCGCCGACACCTTCGTCACAACATTTGACGGCCACCCGTACGTGGCGCCGTTCAGCGGCAACATTGTTGAGCTCTGTCCTGTCGGCGCGCTGACATCCCGCCCATATCGATTCCGCGCGCGGCCCTGGGACATCGAGCAGGCAGGCTCTATCTGCACGCTCTGCCCGGCGCAGTGCAACGTCAGCTTTTCGGTGCGAGATGAGCGAGTGCTGCGTGTTATGGCCCGCGACCATGAAGGAGTTGACGACGGCTGGCTCTGCGACAAGGGGCGTTTCGCTTACCAAGCGATCCATGTTGACGAGCGCGTAACCGAGCCGATGATGCGCGACGGCGGTGAACTGCGGCCGGTCAGCTGGGAAGTGGCGATCGAAACCGCTGCGAAGTTGCTTAAGCACGCAGGCGCAAACACGGGCGCGCTGGTCGGCGGCGAAACGACCAACGAAGAGGGCTTCCTACTGACGCACTTGATGCGCGAGACGCTCGGGTCGAATGACCTCGACTCACGGCCCGGCGGTGCGCTTGATCTCGATCTGCTGCGGGCGCTAAACGCACCGACACTTCAGGCCTCAGTGCCCGACCTCCAGTACGCCCACGCCGTCCTTGTGCTCGACTGCGAGCCGGTAGACGACGCGCCAATTCTTGACCTGCGACTGCGCAAGGGCGTCCGCCATCACAACGTCAAACTGCTGATCGCATCTAGCCGCGCATCGTCGCTGGACGAGCGCGCCGCCCACAGCGCCCGCTTTGCGCCCGGCTGCGGCGAAGCCTTCACGGCTGCGCTCGCCGCCGAGCTTGCAGGCCAGCCGTCGGCATCTCTAGCTGCAGCCGCGGGCGCCGACGCCGACGACGTTGTTGCGCTTGCCGCGCAGCTGCGCGACGCCGGCGAAGAGGTAGTCATTCTTTGGGGAGAGCGCCTCACCTCAGGCGAGCGTCGCAACGAAGCCGCCCGCGCCCTACTCAACCTTGCGGGCCAGCTCAGCATCACCGATCAGGAGGGCGCCGGACTGCTGGAGATCCCGGCCGGAACAAACTCCCGTGGACTGCGCGAGGTTGGTGTGCTGCCAAACGCATCAATCGGCCTCGGCGACGCTGCTCAACAGGGCCGCGACGCCGAGCAGATCGCTGAGGCGCTTGCGGCCGGTGAGCTCAACGCCGTGATCCTGCTGCACAGTGACCCGCTGCTCGATCAGCCGAGCTCAGCGCTCTGGAAGAGCGCCCTTGGTAAGGCCAGCACGGTGATCGCCCACGCAGCGTTCCTAACGCCAGCCGTCCGTGAGTACGCGAACATCATCTTCCCGGCCGAGTCCTACGCCGAGAAGGAAGGCACGATCGTTCATCCCGACAGTCGTATTCAACGGCTGCGCCGCTCGATCGCGCGCCAAGGCGAAACGCGCGCCGAATGGGCGCTACTGGCCGAACTGGCGGCGCTGATCGGTAACGATCCGAAGGCACTGACCTGCTCGATGGTCAGCGCAAGGATCTTCGACCAGGTCCCCTTCTACGCCGGCCTCTCACTCGACCTAATCGGCGGCGCCGGAATCCGCTGGAGTGAGCGCGATGCGGCTGCTTCGTTCCCGTCGGCTCCTGCAGCTCCGTTCCAGCTAGACGCTCCGCCTGCAGCTGCTTCACCGAATGGGCTTCTCAGGCTCGGCAGCTTCCGCTCGATCTGGGCTTCGCCCGAGGTTGAAGCTTCACCGGCGCTGGCCTTCCTTCATCCGCGCCAGCGCGTGGAGATCTCTCCCGCCGACGCCGAGCGGCTTGGCATCAAGCACGGAGAGAACGTGACCGTCGCCTCGAACGGCGACTCGGTCGAGGGCCTCGCGCAGATCCGCGCCAACGCTAGCGACGGGACCGTCTTCCTGCAGACCTCGATCCCGGGCGACAGCGCGGCTCTACTCGACGGTCCGCTGGTTGAGGTCAAACGCTCATGAACATGACGATGCCTTTGGCGCTCGTTGGCTACATCGAGCCTTGGTGGATGGTGATCATCAAGAGCATTGTCTTTGCGTTGATTGGCCTGCAGCTTGTGCCTGTAGTACTGATGATGGAGCGCAAGATCCTCGGCCGCTTCCAGAACCGCTACGGACCAAACCGTGTTGGTCTCTACGGCGCCATGACGCCGATTGCCGACATCATCAAGCTGCTAAGCAAGGAGCCCTTCCGCCCCAACACGGCGATCGGCTGGCTCTTCACGCTCGCGCCGATCCTGTCGATCACTGCGGCCTTTGGCGCCTTGGCCTTGGTGCCCTACGGCCCAGTCGTTGACATTTTCGGCACGGCCACTGGGCTTTACGGGAT
>CAMDLG010000102.1 GCA_945901565.1 Bifidobacterium breve
CGCCTGGATCACGCGTTGGACATAGAACCGAGAGGCTGACCGTCGTCAAGGTATCGGTAGGGTACCCGCAGATGATCGAGCGGGGCCAGTGACCACAACAGGCAGCAACGACGCAGCGGCAGCAGCCCTGCGAAGCCAGATCCTCGCGCTGACCGTGGAATACCACGCTGCCGCCTTCCCGGAAGCTGAGTTCGTCGCCGACGAAAGCGCCGTCCCAGTCGCCGGCCGTGTCTTCGACGAGAACGAAGTCGTAGCGCTGGTCGATTCCTCGCTTGACTTCTGGCTTACAACCGGCCGCTACGCCGCTGAGTTCGAACGGCGTTTCGCGAAGGAACTGTTCGGCCGCCGCCACACCACGCTCGTCAACAGCGGCTCGTCAGCAAACCTCGTCGCCTTCTCCTGCTTGACCTCAACGAAGATGGGCAAGCGGCACGTGAAGCCAGGCGACGAGGTGATCACCGTTGCGACCGGCTTTCCGACGACGATCAACCCGATCATTCAGAACGGCGCCGTACCGGTCTTCCTTGACGTAGACATTCCGACCTACAACATTGACGTCACGCACCTCGAAGAGGCGGTCAGCGAGAAGACGCGGGCCGTAATGATCGCCCACACGCTCGGCAACCCGTTCGATCTCGACACAATCACCGCCTTCTGCGAGGAACACGACCTCTGGCTGGTAGAAGACTGCTGCGATGCGCTGGGCAGTACTTACAACGGCAAGCCGGTCGGCTCGTTCGGTGATTTCGCAACCGTCAGCTTCTTTCCGGCGCACCACATCACGATGGGTGAAGGAGGCGCCGTCGTCTGCGACAAGGGCAAGTACAAGGTGCTTGCCGAATCGTTCCGTGATTGGGGCCGCGACTGCTGGTGCGAGCCAGGCAAGCAGGACACCTGCGGTAAACGCTTCGATCAGCAGTTCGGTGAGCTGCCAGAAGGCTACGACCACAAGTACACCTACTCGGAGATTGGCTACAACCTGAAGATCACCGACATGCAGGCCGCCGTTGGAGTGGCGCAGCTTGACAAGGTTGAGAGCTTTATCGCCGCTCGCCAGCACAACTACGAGCGGCTCCGCGCTGGCCTCACCGACCTCGAAGAGCTGATGATCCTTCCCGAAGCGACGCCGAACAGCGAGCCGAGCTGGTTCGGCTTCCCGATCGCGATCCGTCCCGGCGGTCCTGTGACACGCAACGAAGTGGTCCGGGCGTTAGAAGACCGCGGGATTGCAACGAGACTCTTGTTCGGTGGCAACCTGCTGAGGCAGCCGGCCTACAGCAAGGTCGAACACCGCGTCGTTGGCGAACTAACGAACTCCGACTTCGTGATGGAGAACGTCTTCTGGATCGGCGTCTACCCCGGCCTCGGCGATCAACAGATTGACTTCATGCTTGAGGTTCTGCACGACGCGACGAGCGGCTAGCCGGCCGTCAGCGCGAAGCTTCTTCGTCGATTCCAACCCGGCGCCGCACGACGAAGTTCGGGCGCTGCTTGACCTCTTCGTAGATCAGTCCGACGTACTCGCTGACAATGCCGAGCATCGTGAAGAGAAAGCCGAATAGCAGGAGGACGAGGCAGACAATCGTGCCGAATCCGGCGAACGGGACCCCGTCGACGAGGGCGCGGACGGCAAAGGCGATGGTTGCTAGGAATGACAATGCGCTGAGCGCCAAGCCAAAGAGCGAGATCAGTCGGAGCGGTTTGTAGGAGTGTGCGAAGAGGCCCTTGAAGGCGAGGTCGATGACTTTGAGCGTGTGTGCGCCGGAGACGCCTGCGGTGCGTGGTTCGCGCTCCGCCTCAATCCCTACAGACGAAAACCCGACCCAGGCGAACAGACCGCGGACGAAGCGGTTGCGCTCCTCCATAACGTTTACGGTTTCGTAAACCTTGCGGTCGACGAGGCGGAAATCACTCACGTTTCGAGGAATTCTGCCATCGGTCATCTTGCCTGCAAGCCAATAGAAGAGGCTCGAATTCATGCGGCGAATCGGGCCGGTCCCCTTCCGCTCGGTGACGATCTGGTAGACGACTTCGAAGCCCTCCTCCCACTTGCGCAGAAACTTATGAATTAGCTCAGGCGGGTCCTGCAGATCGGCGGCCATCAGCACCGCTGCGTCGCCGCTGATGTTTGCAAGGCCCGCCGTCAGCCCGCCGTCCATTCGAAAGTTGCGCGACAGCTGCAGCAGCTTGAAACGTGGATCGCGCTCGTTTACCGCGAGAGCAACTTCGAACGTCCGGTCGGTCGAGCCGTTCTCAACCAGAATCGCTTCAAAGTCATACTGCGGCTCGGCATCGAAAACAGCGGTGAGCCGCTCGGCGAGCTTGTCGATGTTGTCCTGCTCGTTGTAGGCAGGAACGACAATCGAGACAAGCTTTCGGTCGGTGGTCATTGAATGCTTTCAGCGGTCTGGCGGATCTGTTCAGCCAACGGAGTCGGTGTGATGTCGTGAAGCTCAAGCAGCTCGGCAATCGTGTTGCCGTCCCCAACGTAGACGCTCGGAGGCGCCTCAGCGTCACGATTCCGTTCAATCGGTAAGTCTTCGCGGCCCAGCGCCGAGCGGACAGCCTCCGCGAGCTCTGATATTTCAACCGTTTCGCCGGCCGTGTCGAAGGTCAACTGCTGCGGGCGCCCCGGTGCCAAGAGCTCGGCCAGAACCACTGCAATCAGATCCTCGGCTCCGACATACGAGCGGACGACATCTCCGCTCGCCTTTATCCGCAACGGTTCGCCGCGCAGAGTAGAGCCAACCAAGTCGCCCAGCGCGTAGAGCTCAGGGGTCGTGATGTGGCGGCCAGCGACGTTGTAAACCCGAGCGATCCGCAGGCGTGCGCCAATACTTTCTGCCGCCTGCGCGAAAGCCGCCTCGTCAAGACGTTTCATTGCGCCGTAAGGATCCTGCTCAATCGGTTCGTCCCTGGCAGCGGCGCCTGAGGACGCGACGAAGATTGCGTCCGGCTTTTCGCGCTCAATCCAATCGAGCATCCGGCGCGTGATCTCGGCGTTTGCAGCGACGTACTCATCCTGCCCGAGCGTCGCCAGTTTGTCCTGCGTCAAGAAGGCGAAGTGGAGCAACAGCAGCGGCCCGTCACCCTCAGGCGGTGCCCCGATCGCATCGAAGGAGAGAAACCGGCCGCGCGCGCGGCTTGCGTATTCCTGCGTCGTCACGCCCGCGGCGCGGAGCGCGTCCGACGCAACACTGCCTAGCCAGCCACTGGCTCCGGTCAATACGACTCGCGGATTGGATTCGGCCAGCCTCTGAATCAGATCAGAGTGATTCCAGCTTTCCTTCTGAGGCGTTATGCGGCGCCGCCGGCGTTGAGTTTGCCCCAACGCGCCTCGAGCATGTCGATGCGCTTGGCGTCTTCAGCGTGGATCAGGCCGTAATAGTCGCGTTTGTTCTGGAGCCAGAGCAACTCGAAGTGGACGGCGTTCAGTAGTCCACCGGCGATATCGTCGGATTCGACCGCGCCGCCGTCGAAGACGACTTTACGCGTCTCAAAGCGAGTCAAACGCTCAGCGCGGATCCGCCGCAAAGCATCGATCGAATCGGAGGACACTCCTCCACCGACAACCAGGTCGAGATCCTTTGCTTTGCAGATCTTCGCCGCCTCGACAACCATGTCGGTGATGTCATCGTCATTGATGTCATCGCGGCCGCGATTGATCGAGCCAACGAAATCGACTCGGCCAAATACAACCCCATCGACCCCTGGCTTCGAGGCGGCAACGTCAGCCAGCTCTTGACGATGTTCGTAACCGGTGCCGGTTTCCATGTTGAACAGAAAATCGGTGTCGATCTGCTCGTCCGCCGAGTAGGCCTTGTCCTTCGCGAGCACGTACTTACTCAGCGCATACGGCGTCTCGACCATCGGCGCGATGATGTAATCAACGCCGATCTGCTTCGCCTCAAAAAGGTCGCGAACCGCCTCGCAGCCACCGATCTTGACGGCAAGCTTCAGGTCGGCCCGATGCGAAAGTTCGACTAGTCGCAGAAGCTCCTCGACGCGCGTTCCCTCGGCTTCGAACTCAGCCTTGACGGCGACGTAGCCAAAATCCTCGCGGCCTCGGATAAGGATGTCTCGCATCTGCCGTTCTACTGAATTCATTGCTCGCCCTCGGTTGACATGTGTGGAAGCACTTTCTTAGCAAGCCCGTCGCTTAGCTCCGGGGTCATCATGTGCAGCGGGTTGGATTCCATCGAGCCGGATTCGGTCACCCGACTTGAGATCTTTGGGAAGTAGCTCTGCTCAGGATCGATCGGGACGATGAAGACGGCTGGGCCGGAAGCAGCGAAGAGCTCCAAGAAGGTCGGTGAGGTGGCCCAACCGGGGGCCAGCGTGATCGATGGCACGCCAAACGATTCGAACAGCTTTGGCCAATCCGGTGATCCGAGCCCGCTGCTGCTGTCGCAGCCCAGATAATGACCGTCGAAATAGTTGCGCTGCGTCATTCGAATCGATGCGTAGCCATCGTTTGCGAACAGGAAGGTCTTGATTGGCAGCGAGTTGACGGCGACTGTCGCCATCTCCTGAAGGTTCTGCGCGAAACCGCCGTCGCCCTCGAGATGGATCGTGCGTCTGCCGGGAAAAGCGATCGCCGCTCCGATTGCGCCGGATAGGCCGTAACCCATCGACGCCAGCCCCTTGTCGGTGACGATGTGCTGGCCGGCCTTCTGCATCCACGTCTGCATCGCGACGGTGAACGCGCCACCGCTCGAGCACGGAACTACCAGGTCATCCTCAGCAGCCAAGAGCGCGAGATCAAACGTGAACTGAAATGGATCGATCGACTCTTCGCCGGGCGAGTTCACCTCCTCTAGCAGCGGGAGCAATTCGCGAACTTCGTCGCAGAACGCACGCCACTCTTGCCACTGCGGCTCAGCCTTGCCGTTCGCAGCGAGCAGACGAAGCGTCGCGCCGGCATCGGCAGAAACCGGCAGATCGACACGAGGGTGCCCCTTGGCTAGTTCGTCGGGATCTATCTCAACTTGGATCAGCTTGGCTTGCGGCGCGAACTGCTGCCAATTGAATCCGGTCTGCTGCAGTCCCAGCCTTGTACCGAGCGCGACAACGACATCGGCTTGCTGCAGCAGCACGTTGCTGAATCTCATTCCCCAGGTGTTTGGACGGCCCTGCCACAGCTCTTCGTCGGCGGCAATGCGATCGATCCCGTTCCAGGTAGTCATGACGGGCACGCCGAGGCGCCGCAGGTCCGGGAGGGCGGCCGCTGCGTCAGTGCGCGAGACGCCGCCACCAATCAGCAGCACCGGCCGCTTCGAACCTGCCAGCTCGGAAGCGATGTCCGCGCCGATCGGCTCTGCAACTGCGGTTACGGGGGCTGTGTCGCCGAGCGCAGCCGGATCCACAGGCGCCCCCTGAACGTCAAGGCAGAACTCGAGGAAGACCGGCCCCGGACGGCCTTCTCGGCCGAGCCGAA
>CAMDLG010000103.1 GCA_945901565.1 Bifidobacterium breve
CGGGGCAGGTTGCCCACGTGTTACTCACCCGTTCGCGGCTCTGCCCCAGACCGAAGTCTGGTTCGTCGCCCCACTTGCATGTGTTAAGCACGCCGCCAGCGTTCGTCCTGAGCCAGGATCAAACTCTCCATAAAGTACATCGACTTCAGACCCGAAGGCCTTTACTCGAATGTTTGAGAGTTCGCCATGACCTACTTCTGCGACGCCTCGTACACGGGGCGCCGCGGTCTTGACTGGTTACTACTCAGACCGCCACGAAGTCGGCAAGCCGACGACTGGCGGTTCGAACCTGGACGCACATCCGGGTCAGGTGTATAGACCCGGAGGTACGCATGCTGTTGAGTTTTCAAAGACCGACACCCGAACGGGAAGGAAAATCCTTCACGAGGGCACTCAGCGCTAGGCGCTGAGACCACGGTCATCGAGGAAAAGCACTTCGCCCCTACCGATGACCGCTAGATAATGTAGCACGATCTTTGCTGCGTCAGCGCGCGATGCGGAACCGTTTGAAGCGCCGCCGGCCTATCTGCACAACGTTGCCATCCAGATCATCCGCCTTGGCGTCCAAGAGGCCTTGGTCGAAAGGCTCTCCAGACACCTTTACGCCTCCTTGTTCGACGAGGCGCCGGGCCTCAGACCGAGAGATTGAGAAAGCCTCCGCGAGCGCAGCCGGCATGTGGATGAGGCCATCTTCGGCAGTGATCTCGACCTCTTCAACGTCTTCGGGGAGCTCGTGGTCAACGAACTGGCTGCTGAACTGAGCCTCGGCTGCAATGGCCGCATCCGTGCTGTGGAACCGTTCGACAATCGCCTTCGCCAACATTGCCTTTGCGTCGCGCGGGCTGGTTTCGGAGTCGGGCCTCTCTATCGCCAATAGCTCTAGCCACTGATCGATAGCCGTATCCGGGATCCTCATGGTGCGGCCAAACATTTCGTCAGGGCTTGCCGTGATCGCTATCTCGTTGCCACTGGTCTTCGACATCTTGTCTACCCCATCGATACCCGGCAGGATCGGCATCGTGATCACTGCTTGCTCAGGCAGCCCGTAGTGGCGCTGAATGTCACGCCCGAGAAGGATGTTGAAGGTTTGGTCGGTGCCGCCAATCTCGACGTCGGAGTTGATCGCGACAGAGTCGTAGGCCTGCATCAGCGGGTAGAGGAATTCGAGGATCGAGATTGGTGCACCACTCTTGTATCGCTTCGCGAAGTCGTCGCGCTCAAGCATTTGAGCAACTGTCGTCGTGCGGATCAGCTCGAGTAGGTCGGCGCTTGGCATGTCGAGCCATTCACTGTTGAACCGGAGCTCGTAACGCTCGGGGTCCTGATCGAGGATCAATCCGGCCTGAGATTCATAGCTCTTGGCATTAGAAAGGATCTCTTCGCTGGTCAAGACCGGCCGCGTCTCCGAGCGGCCGCTGGGGTCGCCGATACGCGCTGTGTGGTCTCCCACAATCAGAACAACCTTATGCCCAGCATCCTGGAACTCACGGAGTTTCGCCAGCACGACTGTGTGTCCCAGGTGGATATCCGGAGCTGTGGGATCGAGGCCCAGCTTGATGCGCAACGGCCGGCCTTCGTCGCTCGCGCGCGACAGCTTCTTCTCAAGCTCTCCGGCCGGGAGGTTCTCCGCCGCGTTACGAGTCAGTTGTGCAGCGATTGAACCGGCGGATTCCATGTGCTCCAATGCTAGTCTGCCTAGAGAACGGGACGCGGTAAGCCACGCGATTCCCACCTGCGGCTCGACGAAGTTTCGACGCGATTGTCGGGCTCGGGCCCGAGATCTAGATGAGCGACGACCACACTGAGATAACACCTCCGGCCGAGCCAGATGCTGTCACGGGACGCGTGCCGCGCGTACGCAAGCCACGGCTGAAGCGGTGGCGTCTCCTCCTGATTGCGCTGCCCTTAATTGCGCTGGCCGGGATCTCAACGGCCTTCGGAATGATGATGGCAGTTGCTGCTGAGCTGCCCAATCTAGAGAGCGAGAATGGCTTCAAAAGCGCACGTAACTCGGTGCTCCTCGACGTTCGCGGCAAGCCGCTTGGAATCCTCAAAAGCAGCCGCAACCGTGTACTCGTGCCGTACTCGTCGATCTCGCCGTTCATGCGCAGCGCCGTGATCTCAATTGAGGATCAACGCTTTTACGAGAACAGCGGCGTTGACCCTCGCGGCATCCTCCGGGCATTCGTACAGGACACGATCAAAGGCGGAGCGCGCCAGGGCGGATCAACGATCACGCAGCAGTTCGTTAAGAACGCGTTGAAGGCTCAGAATCAGCGCACAGTTGTACAGAAGTTGCGCGAGTCTGCATTGGCTTACCACCTGACGCGCAAGTGGTCGAAAGAGAAGATCCTCAGCGAGTACCTCAACTCAATCTACTTCGGGAACGGCGCCTACGGGATCGAATCTGCGGCTCGCGTTTACTTCGGTCGCGATGCCAACCACCTAGGTTGCGGCACGCGCGAGCGACCCTGTGCGGCAGAGCTAACGGCCCCCGAGGCGGCGCTGCTAACTGCTGTCATCGCCAACCCCACGGCCTACGATCCTGTAGCCCACCCCAACGCCGCGCTGTCACGGCGACTCACGGTGTTGACGAAGATGCGTGACCAAGGCCGGATCAGCGGCAGCGAATTCTCGGCTGCCGCAGCGGAGGGCTTGCCCGGCCAAGTGGTTCAGCCCTCTATCGATACACAGGCGCCGTACTTCACTACCTGGGTGAGTCAGCAGCTCGTCGACCACTTTGGCGCCCGACGGGCCTTCGAAGGCGGCCTTCGCGTCCGTACGACTCTAGATCTCGACTTTCAGAAGGCAGCGCAGACAGCTGTCGACAACTCGCTTCCGGACCCATCTGGGCCGGCGGCCGGGCTCGTCGTGATTGATAACCAGACCGGCGAAGTCCGCGCGATGATCGGCGGCCGAAACTACCAACAGGCACCGTTCAATCTGGCAACTCAGGGCGAGCGACAGCCAGGTTCCACGGTGAAGCCGTTCATCCTTGCGGCGGCGCTGCGCAAAGGCTTCGGGCTCGGCTCTGTCTGGCCATCTCGCAAGCGGGTCTTTGATGTCCCGAACTCAAAAGGTCAGGAGAAATTCGTTGTCACTAACTTCGGTGACGCCTACTCAGGTTCCCGGGACCTCGGTTCAGCGCTAACGGTCTCTGACAACACGGTCTTCGCTGCGGTTGGACTGGCGACCGGCACAAAACGGATCTCGCGGCTGATCACGAAGATGGGCGTCAGATCCCCCGTCTCCTCTAACCCCGCGATGACACTCGGTGCCTTCAAGCGCGGCGTTTCGGTACTCGACTGGGCGCACGCCTACGAAAGCTTTGCTTCGGGAGGGCGGCGTATCTCTGGCAGCCTCGGCGCTCCGAACCATGGACCTGTTGGAATCAATGAGGTTCGCGACGTATCAACCGACGATCTGGTTGCCCGTAACCGCAAGCAGAGCGACAGGGTAATCTCGCCTGAGCTCGCGCAGCTCGTTACGCAGCAGATGCAGACGGTCGTTGACTCCGGAACCGGCAAACTAGCCAACTACGGCGGCTTCGCGGCCGGTAAGACCGGGACGACAGAGAATTATGGGGACGCTTGGTTCTCGGGGTTCACAGACCGCTACACAATCGCAGTCTGGGTCGGGTATCCGGACGGAACTACGGCGATGGAGACCGAGTACAACGGCCGCCCAGTTGAAGGCGGTACGTTTCCCGCGCAGATTTGGCACGACTTTGTGGTGCAACTCCAAGCGATTTTGCAAGGAAGGGCTACCGAGCGCGACGGAACGAGCCAGGACGGTTCCGGAACGCCGCCGATCACGCAGGACACAAGCGGTAGTGGCGGTGGTTCAGGTGGCGGAGGTGGCGGTGGGACACCCGCTCCAGAGCCGGCTCCAGCGCCAGAGCCAACTCCAGCGCCAGAGCCGACTCCAGCGCCAGAGCCGGGTGCGGGTGGCGGCGGCAGCGTCCCGACTGGCTAACCGCTCGCGGCTAACTCAGTAGTGCACGCGCGTCGACGAGCTGCTCTTCGACCCGCGAGAGAGCAGTACCGCCGGCGCTCTGCTTCGATTCCAGCCAGGACTGCTGGCTGAGGAGCTGGATCGCCTCTTCGTCAAAAGCGGCGTTGTGTAGTTGTAATTCCTCTAGCGTCAGCGATGACAGTTCTCTGTTGTCGTCCACGCAATGGCGAACTATTGCCGCGATCGCCGCGTGGCTTTCGCGGAATGGAATCCCGCGGCGGACGAGGAGGTCGGCGAGGTCGGTCGCCGCGATCATCGAGTCGGAGGCTGCGTCGTTCATCGCGTCGCGGTTGAATTCCGCTCCGTCCAGCATCCCGTTGGCGGCTGCGAGCGCCAGCTGGAGGTTGTCGACGCTGTCGAAGAGGTAGTGCTTGTCCTCCTGCATGTCCTTGTTGTAAGCGAGTGGCAAAGCATGCATAACGCCGTGAAACCCAGTTAGGTTGGCGACGAGGCGCGGCGCTTTGGCGCGCAGCAGCTCGGCAGCGTCGGGGTTCTTTTTCTGCGGCATCAAGGACGAGCCGCTCGTCCAGCGGTCCGGAAGTTCGACAAATGCGAATTCTTGGCTCGACCAAAGTACGAGTTCGCCGCCCAGTCGCGAAAGGTGAGTCCCGCATGTGGCACTGGCCGACAAAAAGTCGAGTATGTAATCGCGGCTCGAGACCGCATCGAGTGAGTTAGGTACAACCTCGGCGAAGCCGAGTTCTGCTGCGACAGAGCCACGGTCGGTGTCGAAATTAACTCCAGCGAGCGCGCCCGAGCCGAGCGGCAACTGTTGACACTGAGATTCGACGAAGCGGAACCGTTCTCGGTCTCGCGCCAGCATCCAGACATAAGCCAACAGGTGGTGCGAAAGATAGATCGGCTGGGCCCGCTGGAGATGCGTGTAGCCAGGCATCGCCCAATCAAGGTGGGCTTCGGCTACCTCGATCAGCGTCGCTATTAGCTGATCGATGCTGGCAACTGCGTCCAAGGAGGCCTGCCGCGTGAATAGAACGAGATCGGTGGCGACTTGGTCGTTGCGCGAGCGCGCAGTGTGAATCCGTCCCCCGGCGGGTCCGGCGATTTCGCTGACGCGCCGCTCGACGGCCATGTGGATGTCTTCGTCGCTCTGTTCAAACGGGAAGATGCCTGCTTCGAGCTCGCCTGCCACCTGTTCGAGCGCGTCATGAATCAGGCCGGCGTCCTCTGCAGGGATGATTCCTTTTGCGGCGAGCATCGTTACGTGTGCGCGCGACTGCGCAATGTCGAACGGCCAGAGCCGTTGATCAACGTCCAAAGACCGGTTGATCGCGTCGAAGGCTGCGTCGGTGGGCTCGTTAAAGCGACTCATGGATGCTCGAGTCTAGGTCTGGCCGAGAATCTCGCGCAGCGCTGCACAGACCCGTTCAAC
>CAMDLG010000104.1 GCA_945901565.1 Bifidobacterium breve
TGGCGAAGTGCCGGTCTGTTTCTTACCTCCCTTTTTAAGGCACGGGCAGGGCAGCGACTCGCAGTAAATGCCGTCGCCGTCAGCGTCGCGGGTGTCGGCGGCGCGCTGCGCGTCGGCCTGTGTTGAGTAATCACTGCAGCGGCCGGTCCCAGCGCTGGATGCGGATGCGACGCGCTTCTTGGCACGATGCTTCTTCGCATGGTGCTTCTTGGCGCGGTGTTTAGCTTTCGCCGTGGCCTGAGTGCTAACCGGCTCAGGAGTAGCACTGCTGCTAGCTGGCTCGCTACTTCCGCATGAGGCGAGCAGGCCAGCGATCATCAAGGCAGCAAACGACGGGGCGCTGATTTTGAATGCGAAGCGCTTCAAGGCTGCACCAACTCTCTGTCTTCAGTCTATTGAGCGAGCGGCGGCGCCAGTCTCAGAAATCCTTAAGAGATCGGGCCTTGAGTGGTCGGTGACCAAACTGACTGCGGGCGGACCGAAAGGAAGAACTCAATGAGCATGTCAATCTCGGATCAGACGCAGAAGGCGCTACTTGCAGCCGGCACCGGTATCGCGCTCGTTCTAAGCATCATCGCGCTAGTAGTCGCGCTAAACGATGGCGGCGGCCACGGCGACGGCGGCAGGATGCATGGCGGTGGCCCTCAGCAGATGATGCAGGGCGGCCCAGGACAGCGCGGCATGGACGGCCCACGGCAAGGCGGCCCGCAGCAAGGCCAAGTACCCCCAGGGTTCCAGCAGGCACCTAACGGCGGTACGACGACGACTAAATAGCGAGCGTCAAACGCTCGCAGCGCTGGGGTGCGTCAGCTTACGGCGCGCCCCAGCGACCGTCGCCGTGGTCGCGACTCTCTTCGTCTTCAACTGCCGGAGCACCGTCGGGGTTGTAACCGGCATTAGTCAGCATCCGGCGCAGGTCAACGACCATCTGGACGTCAACGTCTTTGTGCCGAGGGCGGTGGAAGGTCTCGGTCTCCGGCCCAAGCGTCACCTTGACCTTGCCGTTGTGTTCCTCACTCACCTCGCCGACGTGCTCGAGCAGCGAGATCACGTGGCGCCACTCAATGTTGTGGCTGGTCGGGTGACGGAAGATCTCGTCAACGGTGTCGCGGTGGCGGCTGGTTAGTTCTGGCTTGCTCATATGAGGCGGAGTTTAGTGGGCTAGAGCATCCTCGGCGGCGCGCCCGGCGCGGTCGCGATCAACCGATCACGCTGACAGCCCTAGCGGCAACAAGCAGGATCGTTAGCGCCGAGAGAGAGGTCTCTGCCGCCATCATTACTTTTGCCTTGCGACTCAGAGGCATAACGTCTGCCGCGCTCCACGCGATCGCGGTTGTGAACGAGAGGTAGGTGTAGTCCAGGAGGCGAGGGTGCCAGTCTGTCGGGACTAATCCTTTCGACGCGATCATCTCGGAGAAGAGAAAATCACGCTGGCCGTCGGAGTTGAAGGCCCTACGCCGCGGCCCGCCTCCGTCCAATTCCCAGTACAGCATCCCGGAGCTGAAGACCAGCGTTGACCAGACGACTGCGGCCTCGATTGCCAGCTCACCCCCCGTCCGTACCGCGCCGGTGAAGAGCTCCATAATCAGCAACGCGAGTGCGATCGCATTGAAGAACGCGACGACGAGGAGTAGCGCCACAACGTACCCGCGCCGCTCACCAGTCTGTTTATGACCGCCACCCTTCGGGCCGATCGTGAAAGCAACAGTGATTGCCAAAACCAGCTCGGGAAGAATTGGAACCAACCAAACCCAGCCACCGATTCCCCAAAGAGTCCAACCGTGGCGAAGGCTGATGATGCCCAGCGCTAGCTGGAGCACGACGATGACGAGCACCGTCGAACTCGCTTCCCAGCGAGTTTCGCGAGCTTCGCGATCCAGCTCATCCTTCGCCTCCGCGCTCATCAGCCAAGTGTGATCGCCGCGCGGGACGGCACCACTGGCGAGTCGCTAGTTGCTGTTACAGGCGAGGTCGTAGATCGCGGCGGGAACCTTCGAAGGCTTGGGGCATACCGTGGCGCGGTCCTGCGGCACCCAGAACTGCCCCTCTCCCTGCCAGACGACTGTCGTTGTCACCTCATCCATCCCAGAGCCGACGTTTATGAACGCAACCGCCCATCCGCCGCCGCACTTGTACGGCGCGCCGCCGCCGGTTGCAAGAGACGCGTTGGGGTAGTCGGCGCTGGGGAGGTCGCTGACGGCCTTCGTGATCTCAGCCTTTGAACAGGCAGCGCTGCCGGTCGTTATCGCAGCTCCAGTCGTGGCGGGAGTAGTTGCAGTAGCCGTGCTGGTGACGTTGTCAGTCACGGTCGACGAGGTGCTGGTCGAGGCCGTATCGCTGCCACCGCAAGCGGCCAGAGCGACGCTGACGAGCGCTGCGGTGAAGGTGGCGACGATCTTAAATCTCATACTGCGCAAGATAACTGCCGCTACGGCTGACCGCTTAGGTTTGGTCCGGCAGCGCTACTTCGAAGTCGAAGCCCGTTGAGTTGGCTCCGCCCGGAAGCTGCGCACCTTCGGCGCTGAGGTTGATCATCGTGCCCCAGCCTGGCCCGGCGCCAACTCCTGCATCCTGAAGGCACTGCGCCACATCGATCGTGAAGCCGATCGTTCGGTCTGATGCCTGAGCTTTATCTGTCACTTGGTCGGTCGTCTGACTGTCGATCGTCGGCATTGCCTTGCCGGCGTCTGGTCCAGTCGGAGGAATCGCGGTAAGACCATCAAGCGCTGAAACGGCGCAGCTGGCTGGGCGGTCGAGTCGGTGGAAGTTGCCGTTCTCGTTGTAGCTCTCAATCCGAGCGCCCCACTTCAGCCCGCCAACGTCGTAGAAGCTGCCGCTCTCGCCGGGGAGCGGGAAGCGCTGCGGCCGCCAAAACTCGACTGTGATCTTGCCATTTGCGCCAACCCTGATCCGGTTGCCCATGCTTGCGCCTGGCTCGCTGCCCGAGAGCGGGTAGTCGAGGGTCGTCTTAACGCCATCAGCTGTGTAGCTGTGAAGCGCCGGCGAGGTGACGAAGTACGGGCTGACAGAAAGTGGCTGCTCTATCACCGATCCGGAAGAGGTACGCCCCTTAAGGCTGAGCATGCTGCCAGGGACAACCTGAGCGACGGTGTTTGCGGACGATGGTCTGACCGCCGCCGACCAGACCGGCATCCCTTGGTTCTGAGGTGATGCAAAACGGACGAGCGAATTGGGGTCGTCCTCACCCGATGCGACGCAAGGCGAGCCGCTTGCGCAGCGTGACCCGTGGTAAGCGAACCACGGCATCGAACCGTACTCCCCGAGGTTAGGCAAGATTCGCGAGAATTCGCTCATCCCGCTGACCTTTGCGGTCGGGGAGCCAGGGAAGCACCACGGCTGTCCGCTGGCGCATTCAACCCAGACGTTCTCCAGCGGCTGCGTGGTCGCCTTGTCGACGTCGATGTACTGCTGGGGCAGCCAGAAGGACATGTTCAGCCCCTTCTCTTGGTCCGATGAGCCAAGGAAAGAGTTAATTGAGCTGCTGGTGGCACCCGCATAGACGTTGGTCTGATTTAGGAAGTGCGGACGAAGGCCGAAGTAGACGCTGAGTAGCGCGCTGGTCTTAGCCGAGATTGCGTCCACCCCGTCGAGCGACATGTTGCCGTTGTCCTCAACATCGACACTGTTAGGGACGCCGTCCTGATCGCAGTCGCCGCCGCCGCCGGACTCAGCCGAGGCGGAGCTGGTGCAGGTTCCGCCGATCGCGCCGCCGGTGCCGCCGTTACCACCACCGTCGCCGTTACCACTACCGTCGCCCGCCGCGGCGCGAGCGACTCCGGCTTTGCGAACCAAGCCGAGCTTCCCTGCACCAACCGGCGCACCGGCGGCCGTAAGGCGAACCTGGCCTGCAGCGAGAACGGTGCTTGATTTCTGCGGCTTCGAAAGCATGCCGTAGCCGCTCATCAACTTGACCGTGCCTAGCGAAATTGCTGAAGCCTTGGTGGTCTTGAGGCGCGTCGCTCCCTTGAGTCCTTTTCTATAGAGCAGTACCGGGCCGAGATATGCACCCTTCTTGGAGATCAGTTGGAGCGAGAGACCGTTGACGGCGCTCTTTGCGACAGAGGCTGAGAAGGACCCCTTCGAGTTGACGAGTACGACGACGGCAGAGCCCTTCGTTGGTAGCGCCATCACGCGCAGCCCAGCGCGCAAGCTAGGCGCCGCGCTAACAGTGCCACCGATCTTCGTCTTTGACGAAGCCGCAGAGGCACTAGGAACAGCTACCAGCGCGGAAGCGCAAAAGAGCGAGAGGGAAAGAACTGAGCAACGGCGGAGCATTCGAACACCTCGGACGTGGAAAAGTTAACTTTCAGCAGAATACACCCGCAGCCGTACCTGTGCGTCAGTTTGGTGAAACGCTCACAGAAAGGTCACAATCAACAGATGGCCGACGATATCGAGCGCTGGTGGGATGACCGGCAGGCGCGGGAGAAGAACCGCAAGGACAAGTGCCAAAAAAAGCGGGTATTCACGAGCGAAGCAGAGGCCCGCGCCCACGCCGCCGCCGACCGCGCCCAGTTTGGTGACCGCTTCTCGCCCTATCGCTGCGACCTCTGCGGGGATTGGCACCTGACCCGCAGCGAGCCATAGACTGCGGCGCCTGATGGCCTCCCAGACCAGCCCCGATCCGCTCGCGCTGCCAGCCCATGTGAGCCGCGGCGGAGCCCAGCTGTGGGCTGCGATCGCGCTGGGTGGAGCGATCGGAACGCTGGCCCGCTTCGGACTTGCCGAAGCACTATCGAGCGCCGCCGGCAATTGGCACTGGGCGACGCTGATCGCAAACGTATTTGGTGCCGGCGCGCTCGGCGTGATCGTTGTGCTGCTGCCAAACCCAGCCGCAAATCCGAGCCGGCTCAGGGCGATGCTGGCGACCGGCGTCTGCGGCGGCCTAACAACCTTCTCGACGATGCAACGAGAGCTACTCGCGATGATCGACCGCGGCGAAGCTGGGATGGCAATCACGTATGCCGCCGTCAGCGTCGTCGCAGGCCTCGCGGCAGTTCTGATCGCCGTGCGGCTGTCGCGGCGAATCAAGGGGCAGCGATGAGCGCTGCTGCGATTGCCGCGCTAGCTGTCCTTGGTGGTGTCGGCGCCGTTGCACGCCACTTGACGGTCGTTGGCGTTGCGAGCCGGGGCGGAGACCAATTTCCGTTCGGCACGCTCGTCGTCAACCTCAGTGGCTCGCTGGTACTGGGACTGCTGCTTGGCGCTGGCCTTACAGGCACCACGCAGGTGCTGCTGGCTGGCGGCCTGCTGGGTTCATACACGACCTTCTCGGCCTGGATGGCCGATAGCGAAGGGCTAGCGCATGAGGGTCACACCAGCGGCGCAGCGGTCAACATCTTCCTCAGTCTCTTTGCGGGCTTATTG
>CAMDLG010000105.1 GCA_945901565.1 Bifidobacterium breve
CGTGAGCTGCGACTGCGGTTTGAGCCCGCTGCTGCTGGACTGCGAACCGGCTCGTCGGATTGGTACGTCGAATCTCACGCGGCTGGCTGCACGACTGCACCGCCAGCTGCGAAGAAAATCTCGTGGTCCGGCGCGGCGATCGTCTCGACGTCGGTTATCTCCGTCTCCTGCGAGCATCGTGCGCCGCGCGTCGGCAGCTACTCGGGCCGCGTTTGGAAGACCAAGCTGACCGGCTGTAAGCGCCACGGCGCCGCGGAGGTGAGCCGGGCCTCGGCCAGCAAGCGGATCGCTCTCACCTATGACGACGGCCCATCGACCTATACCGCTGGCTTCGTGCGGGAGCTTGACAAGCTAAATGTGCCAGCAACGTTCTTCATGGTCGGTCAGCAGGTGTCGAGTAACGCAGCGCTCGTGCGGCGTGTCCTTGCATCCGGCAACATGATTGGCGACCACTCTTGGAACCACGCCGATCTTGGCCGAGGCGGCGCCGGCGCTAGCGCTCAGATGCGTGACACGAACGCAGTAATACGCCGCGTAACCGGCTTTACGCCCTGCCTCTTCCGACCGCCGTATGGCTCAACCAGTTCGGACCTAGTCAGGCGCTCGCGCGCTCTGGGGATGACTTCTGTTCTGTGGAGCGTCGATCCGCTCGATTGGCGCACGCCCGGCACCGCTTCGATCGTCAACACGATCGTCGGCCAGACTCGCGGCGGCGGCATCATCCTTTCGCACGATGGCGGCGGCCCGCGTTCGCAGACCTTGGCCGCGTTGCCGCAGATCGTCAAGAAGCTCAAGTCGCGTGGCTACAAGTTCGTCACGCTGACAGATCTGCTCGGCTACTCCGAGAAGATCTCGCTAGTTAAGTAGCGCCGCGGAGCTAGTGGGACTTCAAGTAAGCCGAAACGCGGTTCTTCGGCACGACGAAGATCTTGCGCCCGCTGAAGTAATTGCCTGAGTCCGAGGAACGTGATGGGGGCGGCCGATAGACGTCGATATGACGGCCGTCGATCGCTCCGCCGGTGTCATCTGCGCGGAACCAGCCATCTTTGTTCTTTGACTTGTAGGCCGATACGTAAACAAGGCTGCCAAGCGGGATCAGGCCCGGGTCAACCGCGACGCTGCGGTAGAAGCTCAGGTCGCGCGAAGGACCGCTTCCGAAGCTGACATTGGTTGCCGCTACGTAGCGTCGACCTGTGCCGTTCGCCCAGCCGCCAGTTTCGAGCGGGAAAGTAACACGGCCGCTGCTCGTCTTCCAATAGCCCTTGCTGAGCCAGAACGGTGCAAAGACACCGCCGACGCCGAAGCTTGCACTCTTGCCGCGCGACGTAATCCAACTGCCGGAGCTGTTCTCGATGTGGTAGCGCTTGCCATTCGTGCCGATCCCGTCACCTTCCATCGACATCCCGCGCGCGGAGTAAAGCCAGTCGACCTTGCTCTGGCGCGCAACGCCAGGTGTTCGCACCCGCTTACCGACGAACCACTTCTCCGGTACCGGGAAATACTCAGTGATCGTCACGCCTGTTAGCCAGCGTTCCCTCTTTATCACCGAGGCGTCGGCGGCCGGAGCAAGGCTCGTGACAGCAAATACGGCGAGCACAGCGAGCAGCCCGCCGCGCAGAGAATGTGGTGCGCGAAGCAAAGTCATCAGCTCCGTAACACGGTAGCGGACAGATCGGTGCGCCGGCGACGCTTGCTTAGGCGCATCGATTGCGGTTTTGCCGTGTTTATCTGGGTAGAGGCGCACAGAAACAATGATTACAGCGATTCGATCACTCTCCTTTATGGCGGTTCTCGCCGCAACGGCGCTTGCGGCCGCGCCGGCCGGCGCCTTGGCAGCTTCAGGCAGCAACTACGTGCCATCGGCGAGTCTCAGCGCCGTCTCCGCCAACCACGTCGGCATGCACTCGATGCTTTACACCGACACGCCCTACGGCGCGAAGGAGGAGATGTTTCGCCAGGCCAAAGCAGTTGGGGCCTCTTACATTCGCGCCGACTTAGCGTTGAGCGGGGTCTTCCTGCGCGGAACCTTCAACGGCCAGCCGATATATGGCGAGAACTGGACGCGTACCGACGAGTACGCACACCTGTCAAACAAGTACGGAGTGAAGGTGTTGGCGGTTATCTATTCAACACCGTCGTTCATCGCCGACTGTCCGGCCGATGCTCCTACGAGGAGTCCGCTTCGCTGCGCGGCAGGCGATCTAGATCGCTACGAGCAGATGGTCGGCACTGTGGCCGCTCGCTACGCCGGCGTGATCAACGACTTTGAGATCATCAACGAGCCGGACGTCGAGGCTTCTTTCTATGGCACGCCGGCGCAGTACGCGGCGATGCTCTCGGCCGCTGCTGACGCGATTCATGCTGCCAACCCGCGCGGCCGCGTAGCTATCGGCGGCATCGCGAGGATCTCGGAGACAAAGTTCACCGACGCTGTCCTCGCGGCGCAGCCTTCGCTGCCGAGCAAGATTGACATCAACACGATGCACCTGCGCAGCAGCAGCTACACAACGGCGATGAATGTCAGCCTCTGGCGCCAGTACTTCGATGATCACGGGATGCGCGGCCCGCTCTGGCTAACTGAGTTTGGTTATCCGTCGGCAAAGGCTTTTCAGTACGACCCGAAGTACAAGAGTGGTGAAGCTGCGCAGGCCTCCTACTTGGCCGCGACTCTGCCGGGAATTCTCGGCGGTGGCGGCGAGCTGATCTTCGTAACTCAGCGCGACTGGGGTCCAGGAAACTTCGCCTCAGAGGGCATCCTCGACACCGCGGACCCGTTGCCGTCAGACCCGAAGGTACGTCGCAAGGCTTCCTTTGAGGTAGTCAAGAAGGCTGCCCACTCGCTTACTCCCGCCCCGCTAGAGCCGCCGCGCGGGATCGCTCAGCTTGCCAGCACCGCACCGCAGAAAATCAAACTCCAAGGCCGCAGCGTGCGCCTCGCCTTTTCCTGCGTTGCTGCTGGCGACTGCGCGCCGCGGGCCTTCCGGCTGAGCTTTTCGGGCGGCGGTGCGCTTCGCGTTAAGAGCCCGGCGCTCGCTGCGGGGAAGACCGGTTACGTCTCGGTCAGGCTGACTCGGCCATCTGTTAGCCGCATCACCCGAGCTGGCTACAAGGGCGTCCGCGCCACTCTCGCCGACTACGGTCGGACGCAGTCTCAGTCGCTTAGAATTCGTCGCTAGCGCCAATCGGCGGCCAGCAGCATCCTGAGCGGTCGATCCGACACCTCTCGCGGGTAGGTATCCTCCCGCGCAGCGCCCTCCTAGCTCAGTTGGTAGAGCACTTCCATGGTAAGGAAGGGGTCATCGGTTCGAGTCCGATGGAGGGCTTGGGTCGAGCCAGCGCGCTGGTCGACAGCATCGAGTAGGTTGAACCTATGCGCCGCTGGACGCTCCTAGCCCTCACCCTCACAACGCTGATGCTGGTTCCGACGACCGCCAATGCGTTCATGACCTGGAACGCCCCGGGTAACGCCGAGCACGAGCGGATAACGCGGCTCGGTATCGCCTGCAACAGCGCGCTGAACAGGCCTGCCCCCGCGGGCCTCAACTGGCGGCGCGACCTCTGCCTGCCTTCCAGCGGCGACTCCGTCAAACAGCCGTGGTGGTTCGCCTTCGAGCGCTCAATGCGGATGCTGGCGGGGGCGGATGGTTACTTCGGCGGCGCGGGTGCGCCCGACCGCTTCTACGAGGCCGTCATCTCGTCGAGCGACCGCGCGCACTGCGATAACGCTGACGCGTGGTTCCCGCAGTCGCAGGGGCCTTTCGGGTCGTATCCCCGTAGCTTCGGACAGCGCGCAACAGGCTTGAGCGACTGCCTACATCTGCTGCAGAGGTATGTCGGCGTCGCCGTGGAGCAGGCCGGTTTGCTAGTTAAGTCCGATGGTCAACTAGACGCCCCTCAGTCCGATCTCAGTGAGGACTGCAACGTTGACTACGACCCCGACCTGCACCCCGACAAGACGCACGACCGTGGCTGGGCAAAGTGCAACGCGCTGATCGCTTTCGGCCGGGCGCTCCACATCACCGAGGACTTCTTCTCTCACTCCAACTGGATTGATCTGAATCCAGACTCGCTCGACATTAAGAACCCGCAGGGGCTGCACAACGACTTACAGAACGTGCCCAGCGCGCTGGGTTACCCGCGTAGCGACACAGAGATTGCTGCGTTCATCGATCAGACACAGGTCATCACTGGCGCCTTCCCCAATGGGGCAAATCGGGTCACTCACGACGACTACCTCAACAAGGACGAGGGCAAGGGCACGATCAACTGGACCACCGGCCAGATTCCGCTCGGCGACAAGGGTCACTCCGTTCGGTCTGCAGCCGGCTCCGATGGCGCCGGTGACAACTTCCAGCGCGCAGCGAAAGGCGCCGCATACGCAGCCGCTTCATTGTGGGCCGACTACCGCGCCGGGATCTTCGACCGCTACGGCACGGACCGTGGAGCGAAGATCTGGGACGCGCTTCGCGAGAACACTCCTTGGACGCAGTGCGGGCCTTACGGCACGGCACGTCGGGCTCTCTCGCCACCGAATGGTGAGCAGAGCGCTGCTCGAACAATCCGCGTGCACGTGGTAAACCAGTCGAGCTCCCCGCTCCCCTGCAACGATGCGAGGCTCGACTCTGGTGAGTGGTCCTCGCTGCCAGCCGATTCGGTCGCCCCAGGGGGCACTAACGATTTCTTGGTGCTGAGTAACGGTGGTGGTATCGACGGCATGGTGCAGATCGGGTGGGTGAACTTCTCGTTCTCGAATCCGCTGGTCGGGTCAAATTCTTACTCGTGCGTGCCGTACCGCGGGCTCTCCTGCACAACCTCCGGCGGTAAGGGAAACGACGCCACGATCACGCTGACGATCACCGGTAAGTCTGCCCGGTCTTCGCAGGCGCCTCGTCGGGTCAATTTCGCGGTTCCCGGGCGTGCCGAGAGCGCGGGCGGGAGTGCCGCCCTGGCCGCTCGATCGCGTGATTACCGTGCTGCAGCTCTCACGATCGAGATGCTGAACCCGAAGATTTCCGCGAAGAACCGGCGCCAGCTGCGCTCAGAGGTCCGTGGATCTCAGGTTTGTCGGGGAGCGGGCGCTGCCGTCAAGCTTCGCGTCGATGACGTCTCCTGCGCCGACATGATTCGGCTGATGGTCAAGACCAGCTGGACCGACCTGAAGCGCCGCTGCCCGGTTGGCTGGCGCGTCCTGTACGACCCGAAAGGCATCGGTGCACCTAAGGAAGCCACGCTCTGTCACCACGACAGTGACGTGGACAACCGCAGGCCGGACCTGCGAGCGCGCGCGTTCTACTACGTGCTGCCCCACTAGC
>CAMDLG010000106.1 GCA_945901565.1 Bifidobacterium breve
AGCCCCAGCTTTATCGCCGCCGCATGCCAGGTGATCTTGCGGGTCACAAACTCAAGGCCACGGCGCGGCGATTCGTGGTTAAAGAGGATCCCGCTCGTCGCAAATAGGTCGTATGACTCGCGGTAGTTGACGGTGATGAAGTGGCCGTAAGCCTTCGCTACGCCGTACGGGGAGCGAGGATAAAAAGGCGTCTCTTCGGTCTGCGGTACCTCGAGCACCTTGCCGAACATCTCACTCGACGACGCCTGGTAGAAGCGTGCCTCTGGGCAGACTTCGCGCATCGCCTCGAGGATCCGGGTAACACCGACGCCGGTGAACTCGGCTGTGAGGGTCGGCTGCACCCACGATGCAGCGACGAAGCTCATCGCGCCAAGGTTGTAAATCTCGTCTGGTTCGCTGGCGCGCAGCGCGTCGACTAGCGACCTTTGGTCAAGCAGGTCTCCTTGGTGGAGGGTGATCCGGTCGCGGATCTGCTCGATCCGCTCAAAGGTCTCAGTTGACGAGCGCCGCACCATGCCGTGGACCTCGTATCCCTTTTCGAGCAGCAGCTCGGCTAGGTAGGAACCATCCTGGCCGGTGACCCCGGTTATCAGTGCGCGCGGCATACGGCCTGCAGGCTACCTGCCTGATAGCCCCTTCGGTGGCCGCATCCTTGCGTGTGGCTCTAGGCTTCCGGTTCGTGGAAATCAAGCCGACAACTCTTCAAGGTGCCTTCTTGATCTCACCAACTGCGTTCGCCGATCAGCGGGGCTTCTTCGCCGAAACCTCTCGAACCGATCGGTTGGCCGAGTATGGGATCACCGACGAGTTCGTCCAGGACAACCATTCGCGCTCGTCTCATGGCGTCGTGCGCGGCTTACATTTTGCGATCGGGGAGGGCTCCGCCAAGCTCGTCCGTTGCGCGCGCGGCGCGATCTGGGATGTCATCGTTGACCTGCGCCGCGAGTCGGACACCTATCTCGCGTGGGAAGGCTTCGATCTAACCGACGACAATCTCCAGTCGCTTTACGTGCCGCGCGGTTTTGCGCACGGCTTCTGCGTCACGAGCGACGTTGCCGACGTTGTCTACAAACAGTCTGCTTATTACGACGCGCAGAGCGAGCGCGCGATTCTTTGGAATGACGCGCGGCTGGCGATTGAGTGGCCGCTGCCTGGCGATCAGATCACCGTCTCGGAGCGCGACGCCAGCGCGCCGAGCCTTGAAGAGTTAGAAGCTGAACTTAACTTCTAGAGCCGTTCTGCCATGTGCGGCGCGGCGGCGCGGAAGTAAAGCAGCCCAATGATCAACGTGGCGACCGAGATCCCTATTGGTATCAGGTCACCGGCGAGCGTCCCGTAGACGTTGCCGACCGCGTCGTACGAATGGTCGACCATCGCGTGGCGCGCCTGCTGAATCGCGCTGGCGACAGGGTTCATCAGCAGTATGCGAGCCGCTGGCAGGCCGGCTTTGTCAATCACCATCGAGATCGTGTAAAGGATCGGCGTGCCGTAGAAGAGCGCCTGCGTGATCACTTCCCAGATCGGCTGAACGTCGCGGAATCGCACGTACATCGCCGAGAGGATCATCGCTAGGCCGCTCGAAAAGCAGATGAGCATCAGCAAGATCAAGGGGAATTGGATCCAGCTCAGCATCAGGTGGCCGCCCGTAAAGATCAGGAACAGCAGCACGACAATTAGGTTCAGCCCGAGGTTGAAGAGTGCTTGCAGCACGCAGGCCAGCGGCACCGCAAGCCGCGGGAAGTCGACCTTCCGGATCAGTGCTTCGCGGGCGATGATCGATCGCACCGCGACGCCTACCGAATCGGTGAAGAACTGGAAGAAGACGATTCCGAGCAGCAGCGCAACGCCGTACAGCGGCTCTCCATCACCAACGCCGAGGATCACCGTGAAGATCACGTACATCACTGCAAACAACATCAGCGGGCGCATCAGTTGCCAGAGGTAACCGAGCGCTGAGCCAAAGAAGCGCAGCTTGAAGCTGGTCGTCGCTAGCGTCCAAACCAGTCGCCAGAAGTGCTGCGCGTCATCGCCGAATGCGCCGGGGCCGGTGATCGGGCGGCCGTGTGGGTGTGGGTCGGTAGTCATGCCAGCTAGCCCTGGTTCGCGTCGGCAGGTGTGGATCGTAGGAGCTGCTGCGTGAAGGGAATGTCGACCAGTGGGCCAGGATTGGTTCGCGTCACAACGACGGAGCCAATTCGTTCGCGCGCTGCCAGCGTTGCGCCGTCGCGGAGCGTCACGGCGGGCGTCACGCCGTAGCGATCGGGCCCCAGCGCGTTCTTGAATTTGACCTTCCAGACCAGCTCCTCGCCGGCAGCAAACTGCCCGCTTGGCTGCTTGCTCCACTCGCTAGAAGCCGAGAAGAGCGGTATCCGCGCCGAGCTGCTCAGAGTGACGGAGAAGATCGGGTTGCGGACCGCTTCAACGAAGCGAACCCGTGCGCTGAATGCGACATCCGCTCCGCTCGTCAGCGTCGTCAGCCGCTTGCCGTCTGAATCTTCAAACCAGGCATCCTCGATCACGGCGCGGCCATCGCCGGAGAGGATGTCGTCAGCGTCCGGCGCGAGGTTGACGGCGCTCTCGGCCTTCGCTGCGGCGGTGCGCGCGGCGGGCGAAAAGTTGAGGTCGACGTAGCGCTGAGCAACTGCCTCGGGCTCGCCGATCGCCGCGATCCTGCCGCGTTCGAGCAGCACTGCCCTGTCGCAGAAGCGATCGACGGCGCCCATGTTGTGCGTTACCAAGAGGACCGTCTTGTTCTTCTGCTTCGTCTGCTCAAACTCGTCGAAGCACTTCTGCTGGAAGGCTGCGTCGCCGACCGCGAGTACCTCGTCTATCAGCAGTACATCGGCATCGAGCTGGATCATCACCGAGAAGGCCAACCGGACGCGCATCCCCGATGAGTAGTTCTTGATTTTCAGGTCGGTGAAGTCTTCAAGCTCGGCAAAATCGATCACTGCGTCGAAGCGTTGCTTCGCTTCGCGGCGCGAGAGTCCAAGCATCGCGGCGTTGATCATCACGTTGTCGAGCGCCGCTAGCTCGGGGTTGAAGCCGACCCCTAGCTCGATGAAGGTCGAAACACTGCCGTTGATCCAGATCTTGCCTTCGTCGGCGCGGTAGATGCCAGCGAGGCATTTCAGTAGCGTCGATTTGCCGGAGCCGTTGCGCCCGACGATGCCGAGAAACTCGCCGCGCTCGACGCTTAGCGAGATCTCCCGTAGCGCGCGCAGGTGCCGTGAGCGCCGTGGACGGAAGGGCTGCAAGACCTGCTCTTTGAGCGTGCTCACTTGGTGCTCAGGGCGGTCAAACGACTTTGACAGGCCTTCGACAACTACCGCCGCGCTGGATGAGTTGGGCTCAGACACCTCGCCTATAGTCGCAAACGCTTCAGTTGCGCGCCCGTTACGGCGCGACGGCTGCTCAGGGGATCGAGCGAAAGCCTCTGTCTGGGGTCGTCACCAGCAGCCCGGCGCGACCGACCGACCAGAGCATCGTCAGCCAGACGAGCGTTGCGAGCAGTACGTGGACCCAGACGATCTCGGCTGGCAGCTCAACGTTGTACTGGATGATTCCCACGCAGGCCTGGACTACCAGCAGACCAATCAAGACACAAAGCGGCTTGATCGCACGGCGGTCGGCCGAAGCGCGAAACCGCAGCATCAGCGTCACTGCGATGACGCAGATCAGGAAGGTGACGGCAATCGCTGCGTGGCGCGTGACGACCCATGAGAGCGTGTCGGAGCCCTCAAAGGTGAGGCGTTTGATCACGTCGCCGGTGCCGGCGCCGCCGGCGTGAGGACCCGCGGCGGTGGCAGCGGTCCCAGCGAAGATCGTCAGCGCACCGATCGGGAGCAGGCAGCGGACGGCCCAGACGCTGAGCCTGTCGGTCGACCGTGCGCGCTCGCCTGATTCATAGGTTGAGCACCAGGCCAGCGCGAACGCCGCGTCGAGGATCAGCATCGAGAGGATGTAGTGAGCCATCACATATCCCGGAGCTAGGCCACTCTTGACTGTCTGTGCGCCGAGCAGGGCCTGCGCGATGACTCCCAGCGGCAGCAGCGCGCCGAAGACCGCCAGCTCGGTCCGAAACGGCCGCCGTCGCCAAGCGAGCACGCCGGCAGCGATTGCTGCTAGGCCAACGAAGCCGGAGAGCAAGCGGTTGCCGTACTCGATCCAAGCGTGGAGCTGCAGCGGCGCGATGACCCCTCCGTAGCACTTCGGCCAGTCCGGGCAGCCAAGTCCGGAGCCCGTCAGTCGCACGGCAGCCCCGGTCAGGACGATTAGCCAGAGTGACACCAGAGCGGTGTAGGCGACCTTGCGGTATGCGTCTGCCGTAATCGTGTAACCGCTGGAGCGAAAGCGAGAGAACATCAGCCTCCTAGAGAATGACTTATTCGTGTTTCGCTGGCCTTGCGGCCCGGTTTCGCTCGCGCGCCGAGGGCCGCACTAACAGCCTGACGCGGTGTCCAGCAAGGTAGAGCCAGCGCATCGGCTGGAGGATCAGCGCTCTTAGCAGCGGCCTGTTCGCAATCGCCAGCAGCGGTCTTTCGTATTTGGGGTCAAGCAGTCCGTCCGGCCCGACTAGCCAGAAGCCCTCACGCGAGACCGCTCCGCCGCCGCGGCCGAGTAGCGATACGGCAGTTGAGGCTGCGCTGGGTCGCTGCAGAACGGCCTCGTAGGCCTCGATTAGCTGTTCGCCGTAGCGCTCCCAAGTGAGCTTTGCTGCGATCGACTGGATCGCTGCCACATGCTCTTCTTGAAGCGATTTGTCGTTCAGCAGCGCCAGCACATTGTCGGCGCTTTCGTCGGCGTTCCAAGGCACGATCGTCGCCAGCCGGTCGGGGAGTAGCTCGGCCAGTGAGCTGTGCGACGCGAAGATGCACGGCGCGCCGGCCGCGGCCGCCTCGAACGGGACTAGGCCGAATCCCTCATAGGTCGTTGGGTAGAGGACGGCGCTGCAGTGTTCTGTCAGCCAGAGCTTGCCGGCCTCGTCGACCGGGCCGATGTCGGTCACCGCGTTCGCCGTCTCGCCGATTGAGCTGAGCAGTTCGCGCTCAGCCTGCTCGGAAGTTCCATCCGACGCTCCCTTGCCTGCGAAGACTAAGCGGCCGCTCCAGCCCTTCTTACGCAGTGAATCAAGCAGCCGGATAGCGAAGACGCGGTTCTTGTGGGTGAAGTTTGTACCGAGACAGAGCAGAAATGGTTGCTCATCAACCGAGAGCAGCGGCTCGGGCTTGACGGGCTCGGTCGGTGCCGCGCCAGCGATTTCGTCTACGCCGATGTGGATCACTTTTGCGCG
>CAMDLG010000107.1 GCA_945901565.1 Bifidobacterium breve
CCCGGTGAGGAGCAGCGACTTACTCCCCAGATCAGTGCAACAACGATCGACCCGGAGGCCGCGCTCGTTGAGTGGGCAGGCCGACTCATCCGTCCGCGGGCACTGCTCGATCTGGCCGTTGGGTCAAACAGCTTCAGCGGCTTCATCAATGCCGCACCCGGAGGCAGGGAGCTATTGACAATCACGAAGGCAGCAGAGCTTTCGCGTGAGGACCGCTGGGACGACCAGGCGCAGCGTTATCAACCGGTCATTCTCGACGCGCCCGCATCGGGACACGCGCTCGCGATGCTGCGCACGCCTACTACCTTCGCCGAGATTGCACGCGTCGGGCCGATTGCGAGCCAAGCTCGCGAGGTCGAGTCGCTACTAGCCGACCCGACGCGCTGCGCAATCGTCCTAGCCACAACGCTCGAAGAGACACCCGTTAACGAGACAATCGAACTTGAGATCGCTCTAACCACTCAGCTAGGCCGCGAGATCAACCTGATCGTGGCAAACGGCCTTGCAAACGACGATCTCAGCGACCTTGAGCTCGCTCAGCTGGGCAAGGCTTCTGAGAATCTGGACGCGACCGTTGTTGAAGCAGTCCGCAGTGTCCACAGCAAAGAGAAGCTGCAGCGAGACCAACTGGCGCGACTGCTCGAATCGGTCACTGCGCCCGTGATCGAGCTGCCAGCGATTACTGGTCACGCGATCGGGCCCGATGAAGTCGATTCACTAGCGGCGGCGTTGGGTGCCGCGATAGACACGCTCGGGTAACGCTCAGTCGATCCCAAGCCGGTCCAGCAGCCCCTCATCGGTGCGCCAGCTGCGGCGTACGCGGACCGAGAGGTCGAGGTGAACCTGACTTTCTACCCGGCGCTCAATCTCAACTCGGGCTGCGCTGCCGACGGCGCGAACCATCTTGCCGCCGCGCCCGACGAGAATCCCCTTCTGCGACTCGCTCTCTACCCAGGCCAAGGCCTTGATCCTGAGCAGCCCCGGGCGCTGCTCTTCGATCTCCTCGACGATCACCTCTACGGCGTGTGGCAACTCCTGAAACGTCCGCCTCAAGATCTGCTCGCGGATCAGCTCCGCAATCTCAACACCCAGAGGCTGATCAGACAAGTCGTCAACACCGAACAGGAAGGGGCCTTCGGGCATCAGCTCGGCGAGCCGCTGAACCAGCGGCTCGACGCCTTCCCCTGTTTTTGCCGAGATCGGGAAGATCTCCGCATCAACACCCAACTCTTCGCCGCCAAGCAAGGCCTGCAGCGTGCGCGACCGGTTCAGCCGGTCGCACTTGTTGACGGCAATCAGAACCGGCTTAGTACTGGCTAGCAATAAGTTCGCGATGAACCGATCACCGGCGCCCACTCCCTCCTCGCCATTGAGCACGAAGAGCACTGCGTCGCTGTCAGCAAGCTCGCGCTCAACGCGATGCTGCATTCGCTCCGTCAGAAGGTCTCGCGGGCGCTGAAAGCCAGGTAGGTCAACCATTACTAGTTGCGTCTGCTCGCGCATCGCAATCCCGCGAATCGCACGGCGAGTCGTCTGCGGCCTGTCGGAGACGATCACAACTTTCTCGCCGATGATCTGGTTGACAAGAGTCGACTTACCGACATTTGGGCGGCCGGCCAGACCGACAAACCCTGCGTGAGTCACCACGAGCAGATCTCGGCCTGCAGCGCCAGCATCTCGCCGTCGTCGACCTCGTGGTCCATTCCGGCGAGGTGAAGTGCGCCGTGGACGATTGCCTCGCGAAGATCTTCCGTCATCTCAGGACAGATGATGATGTCGCCCAGCTCGCGCGGGCCAACGTCCTGCTGCGCGCCATCGACGGGAAATGAAATTACGTCGGTTGGCCCTTCCTTGCCGCGGAACTCGTTATTGAGCTCTGAGATCCGCTCCTCATCGACAAACTCGACAGCAACATGCCCGTCTTCGATCCCGGCCGAAGCAAGCGCCAAAGCCAGCAACCGTTGAACCTCAGGCTCCGGTGGGTGGCCCGATCTTAGGTCGGCGCCGATGTAATCCAGCTCGAGCATCCGAATTAGGCCTGACGACGGTCGCGCTGTGCGTGGAGCTCCGGCGCGGCCCGCTCGGCAAAGGCGCCGTATGCCTCGACGATTCGCTGCACGAGTCTGTGACGGACAACATCGTCGGCGCCGAAGCGCACGAAGTCGATCCCTTCAATCTCGCTGAGAACGTCGGCCACAACGACCAACCCCGAGTCCTGATCTTTGGGCAGGTCGATCTGCGTGATATCTCCTGTAATCACCATCCGCGAGCCAAAACCGAGCCGCGTCAGGAACATCTTCATCTGCTCTGCCGTCGTGTTCTGTGCCTCATCAAGAATGATGAATGAGTCGTTCAGCGTGCGCCCGCGCATGAAAGCCAACGGCGCGACTTCGATCACGCCGCGCTCGAGATGATCGCTGACCTTCTCGGGGTCGAGCATGTCGTTGAGCGCGTCAAAGAGCGGCCTTAGATATGGGTCGATCTTGGCCATCAGGTCGCCGGGGAGGAACCCAAGCCTCTCCCCTGCCTCTACCGCGGGCCGCGTGAGGATTACGCGATTGACTTCGCCGCGCGAGAGCGCGGCGGCGGCCATCGCAACTGCGAGAAACGTCTTTCCAGTGCCGGCTGGCCCGACTCCGAAGCTGACCGTGTTGTTACGGATCGAGTCTACGTAGCGTTTTTGGTTCGGGGTCTTCGGTCCGACTTTGCGGCCGCGATGACTCCAAACGACGTCACCGAGAACGCTCGCAGGCTTTATTTCCTGCGCAAGAGAGCCGGTCACAGAGTCAACAGTTCCTTCCTCCAGCGTGAGCCCGTTCTCGGCAAGGTCGGCCATCTCAGCGACAACTGCTAGCGCGTTGGCAACGGCCGTCGCATCTCCGTCCAGCGTGACAATGTTGCCGCGGACCACAATCTGGCAATCGATTGTTGATTCGACACGCCGCAAGACCTCGTCGTTTGTGCCGCAGAGCGCGCTTGCCGCCCGGTTCGAAAGCTCGATCGTCTGACGCATCAGCCGCGCAGCAGCTCCTGCGCGATTGCCGCAACACGCTTGCCGTCTGCCTGGCCAGCGACATTCGCCATCGCCAGCTTCATCACCTGGCCGGTATCTTTCGCGCTCTCGGCGCCGCTCTCCGCGATCGCGGCGCCAACAATCTCGCGCAACTTTTCGTCGTCAAGCTCGGCGGGTAGGTACTCCTCGATTATCGCGGCCTCAGACTCCTCCGCTTCGGCCAATTCAGGGCGCTCTGCTTCGCGGTATGCCTCAGCAGCCTCAAAGCGGCGTTTGCGCTCGCGGCGCAGAACGGCCAGCTCATCGCCATCCCCCTCCTTGGCGTCCTTCTGGAGCTCAGAGAGAATTAGACGCAGCGCTGAAACCCGCTGCTTGTCGCCGGCCTTCATGGCCGCCGTGATCTCGGTTTTCAGGGTTTCGCTGATTGGGGTTTCGCTCATAGGCTGCGAACTACGCTACTGCCCAGCGCTTCCGGCCACGTATGCGGATACAGCGTCAATCTGAGCATCGGTCAAGACATCGATGAAGGCTGGCATACCATTACCGCCGTTTGTCACCTGAGCCTTGACGCGCGCCTCATCCGGGGAACTCTGATCGAGGTTCGGGCCGACATTGCCGTTCGAGCCTGCTGCCTTCAAGGTGTGGCACTGGGCACAGTTGGCCGCGAAGACCTTCTTACCCTCAGCCGACACCACCGCTTCGGTCTTCGTACCCGTAGTTTCAGGGTCTGTCGGAGCGCTCGTCGAGACACTCTCGGCCGAGCTAACCGTCGAAGAGCTAGTACTGCTAGAGCCGCACGCCACTAGCGCGGCGCTGACCGCGCAGATAGAGAGAACGCAAATAAGTCTTGTAGCCACTGGCTGCAGTCTACGCGGATGCGCTGCATGAATCGCAGATAATTGTTAAGAACCGCGGACGAGCAGCAGGGCGGCCCACTCCCCGCTGATTCGACGGTCGGCCTCAACGAGCCCGTGCTTTGCAGCAAAGCTCTCGGAGACCTCGTCGGCCTGCTCGACGAGCAAGCCGCTGGCGATCACGGTCTGCGGCTCGGGAGCCGCGAAACCCACGGCGCTCAGCTCGACCAGTAGCGGCAGCAAAAGATTTGCTAATACGAGCTCTGCTCCAGGCGCGGCGTTACCGCTGCGCAGGTCGAAGTGCTGCGCTCTAAGCGTTACTTCATTGGCCGCGGCGTTTGTGAGGGTCGCCTCAACGCTTTCGGCTTCGTAATCCAGCGCCAAGACGTCAAGCCAGCCAAGCTTGGTGGCGGCAATTGCCAGCACTCCTGACCCGCAGCCAATGTCGACACAGCTATCGGCGGGATCGAGCGCTAGAAGCAGCTCAAGGCAGAGCCGCGTTGTTGCGTGCGCGCCGGTGCCAAATGCCTGTCCTGGATCGATCACCAAGTCGGCCTCGTCCTGACCGGCGACGCGCGCTTCCCAGGGCGGGCGGACTCGGAGGGCTCGTCCGCCGTTCTCAATCCGCACTGGCTTGTGGAAGGCCTTCCACTGCTGATCCCAGTCGTCGGCAACATCGGTAGTCGTGATCTCGACTAGTCGACCCCCAGCCGCAGCCTGCAGGGCAGGGAGCGACGGCAGTTCGCCTGCCGCGCCGTAGACCGCGTACTCGATAGCGCCATCTTCCAAGCGGCGCTCTTCGACACCCGACGGCGCTAACTCCAGCAGCTCAGCGAGCACAAGCTCAGCGTCAGCCTCCGCTACGCGCAGCGCTAAACGGATCACCGCCCGCTACTCAGTAGCCGTCGCAGCTTCGCTCCCAGGCCTTCCGGCGCGGCCATGTTCTCCTCTGTGAGTGAGTCCGCCAACTGCTGATTCAGGCTGCGCTGCTGGTCGGTCAAGCGGCGTGGGATCACAACGTTGATGACGACGCGCAGAGCGCCGCGCCGCTCAGGGCGACGGAGCTGCGGCATTCCTTCGCCACCGAGCTCAATGATCTCGCCGGGCTGCGTAGCTGCAGGAACCTTCACCGAGACCGGCCCTTCCAGACCCTCTACGTCAAGGATTACTCCGAGCGCTGCGCTGGGGGCATCGACGTCAAGTACGCAGATTAGGTCGTCGCCATCGCGCAAAAGGTGCTCGCTTGATTCGACCTCGACCTGAACGTAAAGATCACCGGCCGGACCGCCGCGCTCGCCGGCGTGGCCACTGCCAGCAATTCGGATCCGTTGACCATTGTCGATCCCCGGCGGGATCTCAATCTCGAGCTCCCTGCGCGCGACGACCCTTCCTCGGCCATC
>CAMDLG010000108.1 GCA_945901565.1 Bifidobacterium breve
GGCGACGACCAGCGAGGCATCATCCGGAAGTTGGGCGCCAAGCTGGCGTGCAATCGCAGGTTCGCTTAGCTGGTCCCCGAGGAGTTCGTCGATCGCCTCGTTTGCGAGAGCATCGGCCTGCTGCCATCCTGCCAACCACGCTGGATCGGCCGGGGAGCATTTAGCAGCGACAAGTTCCAGCACCGCAGCAGGCTGCGCGGTCAGAACTAAGTCAACTTGCTGCGACGCGTCATCCCAGGTCATCTCGGGGTCGATCAGCACCTGCACCGCATTGAGCGTCTTTAGCCAACTGCGCAGCGGTTTCGACGTCGGCAGGTCACCAAAGCGGAGTACCGCCGTCGGCTGAGCGCTGAGCGCTAGCGGTGCAGCGCGCAGCAGTGCGTCGTAGTGAGCAACGGATTGAGGAGAGCATCGCGCACCACTTAGGGGGTCGGCCAGCAGAGGCCAGCCGGTTGCCTCACTGAAGGCTCTTGCTGCGGCCGTAAAGCGTGGACCGTTAAGCGCGCCTTCAACTCTGCCAGCAACGACGATCCCCTTGGGAGCCGATGCAACGATCGGCCGCAGCATTTCAGCGGCGACCTGCGGGTCTCCGAGCGATTCCACCCGCGCTGTCCAGGGGCGCTCGTCACTGCGCCCCTGCTCGAACGCGGTCGGCTCAGGTAGCTCAGCCTCTGGCAACAGTGGCTCGCGGAACGGGAAGTTGAGATGTACCGGGCCGCGGCGTCGCCCAAGTGCTGTCCAGGCCGCACGGCACGCAAGCGAGCGTATCCATTGCGCCGTCTGCTCATTAAGGCTCTCTGTACCTACCTCAGTGAATGAAAGAACACTGTCGCCGTAGAGCTTCAGCTGATCGATCGCTTGGCCTGCACCGATCCCACGGAGCTCAGGTGGCCTGTCGGCGGTACAGATGATCATCGGGACGCGCGCCTCGTACGCCTCTACGACGGCTGGAAGGTAGTTCGCTGCAGCCGTGCCTGAAGTGCAGGCGAGTAGTGCGGGTCGCCCGCTTGCTTTAGCTAGACCAAGTGCGAAGAAACCTGCCGACCGTTCGTCGATCTGGGAGTAGACAGGGAACCCGCCGTCTGCCGCCAACGCAGCCACTAGCGGCGTCGAACGCGAACCTGGCGACGTGACAGCACCGGAGATTCCGCAACGGCGTAGTTCGTCGCAGAATGCACGCAGGAGAAGGTGACTGTCGTTGGTTGGCGTCATGATGGTTCTACTGATGGATACGGCTCTACTTGTTCACGGGTTTGCTGGCACGGCTGGAAGCTGGGACCTATTTACCAATCATCTAGATCGACAACGCTACCGACCCATCGCTGTCGATCTGAGAGGACACGGCCAGAATGCAGCTCTGCGGCCGATCTCGTTTGAGACCTGCATCGACGACCTGCTCGTAGCGGCGCCTGCCAGCTTCACACTAGTCGGCTATTCGCTCGGCGGCCGGCTTGCGCTGCAGCTCGCGCTCGCTGCGCCTCAGCGCATCGAACGACTAGTCCTAATCTCGACCAGCGCAGGGATCGAGGATGATGCCGCACGCGCAGCGCGACTCGAGAGCGACCTCGCGCTCGCCGATCGCCTCGACCGGTTATCGATTGAGCAGTTTGCGTCTGAGTGGCTTGCCGGACCGCTCTTCGTCGAAGACTCCGAAGAGGCTCAGGATCTGGCGCGGAACGAGATTGAGAAGAACTCTCCTGCAAACCTCGCCTGCGCCCTGCGTGGGCTCAGCGTTGGTGAGATGGAACCACTCTGGGAGCGCCTCGGTGAGATTAGTGCGCCGACAACCGTCGTCGCAGGCGAGAACGACGAAACCTATGTAGCGCTAGCGAAACAGATGAGCAGTGCAATCGGTGATAGCGAGACGCAGATCATTCAAGGAGCCGGTCATGCGCTACCGCGCAGCGCCAGCGAAGCGCTTGCAGGCCTGCTCTAAGAAGATGTCAGGCTTCTGCTGGCCCGACACCGAGCCCGGCCCCAAGCGGCAGTGTTATTGCGCCATCGCTCGGGGCTAAGAGGCCGCCATCGACGCCATCGAAGCGATCGAGAGTCGCGAGGCCGCAGGCCGTCGTGATCCGTAGGGCGGCTGCTGCGTGCAGCGCTGCAGCTATTCCAACTGGGCCGTCGAGCATCGAGGCGATGTAGACCTCGGAGCCGCTACTGCGAACCAATGCTGCCTGGGCCAGCAATGCTGAGATTCCCCCAGCGCGTCCCAACTTCAGGCATACAAGATCCGCGGCGCCGCTCACCAGCGCGCCGTCTTCTCCGACGCTTTCGTCGATCGCAATCCGGGCGTCGACGCGAGCCCTCAGCGCCACAATCTTGTCGATGCCGCTGACAGGCTCCTCAGCAAACTCGATACCGAACGGTTGGAGTGACTCCAGCGCTGCGACGGCTTCATCGACAGTCCAAGAACCGTTGGCATCGATGCGGAGATTGACTGCTGGTCCTACCGCCACTCGAATCGCCTCGAGCCGTTCAACGTCTCCGGCCGTGCCGACCTTAACCTTCAGTGTTGAAAACCCTGCGGCGACAGCCGTTTTGGCCTGCGCTGCCGCTACCTCCGGCGTCTCAGCACCAATCACGGCATTGACAGGAACCCTTGCGAGAGGCTCTGCGGCCAGCAGCGTGGCAAGCGGCACGCCATCTCGCTGAGCAGCCAAATCCCAGAGGGCAGTATCTACCGCTGCGAGCGCCTGCGGCGTCGCGTCAGCGGCTCGAGCAGCTTCGAGTAGTGCCGGGCCGCCAGTGCGTTTCGGCGAGGCTTCGATTGCCGCAACTTGACGTTCCAATGCGGCAAAACAAACGCTGTCGCTGACGCCGTCAAAGGCCTCAAGCGGCGCGGACTCGCCCCAACCGATCATGCCGTGTTCGTCTTCCAGGCATAAGAGGACTAGCTCCCGCTGGTCAATCGTGCCGCCTGCGCTCACAAGCGGCTCGCTGAGTGGGAGCGTGATCCGTTCCAGGCTTGCCTTCATCGCTAATTGAGCAGCAGCCCAGCAGTCAGCAGGACACAGAAACTCAACTCCAAAATCCCAGCCTTGGCCAGAGACGCATTTAGCGTTGGGCCATCGGTATGCGACGCGACCGTCCTGATCAGCGCGACGGCGATCGGAATTGTCAGCAGCACCAGCAGCGGCCACGCGTTGAACGAGCCGAGAATCGTCGGCAGCAGAGCGGTGGGGTAGGCGAGCGCAACCATCACCGCAAAGAGCCTCCGAGTGTTTGCCCTTCCGATCCGCACGGCCAGCGTCTGTTTGTTGGCGCGTCGGTCGGTTTCGAGGTCACGGACGTTATTAACTACGAGGATCGCTGAAGCAAGCAAGCCGACTGGGATAGCGAGCACGAACGCCTCCCATTCGAGTGCTTGGCGCTGAACGTAGTAGGAACCAGTAACGGCGACGATTCCAAAGAACGTGAAGACAAACAGCTCCCCGAAACCTTCATACCCGTAAGGCCTAGGACCACCGGTGTAGAGCACTCCCGCCAATATCGAAGCCGCTCCGATCAACAGCAGCACAGGACCGGCGATGATGATCAGGTATATGCCGCAGAGGACAGCCATGCCAAAGCTCGCATAGGTCGCGAAGAGAACCTGTTTGGGAGGCACTAGCCCTCCCGCCGTGACGCGAACCGGCCCAAGCCTCTCCTCGGTGTCGGCGCCGCGGCGGGCGTCGGAGTAGTCGTTGGAGAGGTTCGTCCCGACTTGAATAAAGAGCGCGCCGAGCGACGCAGCGACAAAGGCGATCCAATCCAGCGGTCCGACTGTCCAGGCCAGAGAGGTGCCGACGAGCACCGGTGCAACGGCGGCTGGGAGCGTCCGGGGACGGGCTGCAATGAGCCAAATCTGCAAGCTGGACAGCGAGCCCGGGTTCTTCTGCGTCCTCTCGCTAGCCACTTTGACTAAGGCCGCTTCGGGAACTTCGAGAAGTCGGGTTTGCGCTTTTCGACGTACGCGTCGCGCCCTTCCTGGGCCTCTTCAGACATGTAGAAGAGCAGCGTCGCGTCGCCGGCCAACTGTTGGACTCCGGCTAAACCGTCGTCGGCGGCGTTGAACGAAGCCTTTAGCATCCGCAGCGCCATCGGCGAAAGCTCCAGCATCTCGCGGCACCATTGGACCGTCTCTTCCTCGAGCGCTTCGATCGCGACGACGTTGTTCACTAGGCCCCAGTCGAGTGCTGTCTGTGCGTCGTACTGGCGACAAAGAAACCAGATCTCTTTTGCTCGTTTCTGACCGATCTGCCGAGCTAGTAGGCCAGATCCAAAACCGCCATCGAAAGAACCAACCCGCGGCCCAGTTTGGCCGAAGCGTGCGTTCTCTGCCGCTATCGATAGGTCGCAGCAGATGTGAAGAATGTGGCCGCCACCGATCGCGAAGCCGGCGATCATTGCAACGATTGGCTTTGGGCAGCGGCGCATCTGGATTTGAAGATCGAGCACGTTCAGGCGGCCGATGCCCTTCTGTGCCATCTCGTCGTCTCCTATGTAGCCATCGTCACCACGGATCCGCTGATCGCCGCCAGAGCAGAACGCCATATCGCCTTGGCCGGTCAGGATGATCACTCCAACCTCTGGGTCGTTCTGTGCGCGATTGAAGGCTTCGCTCAGCTGAAAGAGCGTCTGCGGCCGGAACGCATTGCGCGCGTCGGGACGGTTAATCGTGATCTTTGCGATCCCGTCACCACTCAGCTCGTAGCGGATGTCGCTGTATTCGCCTGAGCCTGTCCATTCGGCCGCTGGTCTGATTGTCGTTTTATCGCTCATTGGCTCAAGAGGCTAGCTTTCTATCTGTGCTTGTAGATGCTTGGCTTCCGCGCGCCGCCGCAAAAGCGCCGCAGGCGATTGCCGTCAATAACCTAAGTTACGGCCAACTGCTCGTAGATGCTCAGCGCGCCGCGCGCCAGCTTAGTGCGCTCGGCGTCGTTGCTGGTGATCGGGTTGCGATTGTGCTTCCTGCGGGCACAGATTTCGTCGTCACATTCCACGCCGTGCTGTTGCTTGGGGCGGTCGCTGTACCTCTCGATCCGCGCACACCGCCGGAGCAACTCCAGGCGCGTATCGAAGCGACGCGAATAGTCGTCGAACGCCCTTTGGACGGCCATCAGGACCCTGCCGCACTCCTGCTTCAAACCCACGACCTCGATCAGGTAGCTGTCGTGCTCTTCACGTCCGGAAGCAGCAGCGCCCCGACGGCGGTCGAATTGACCTACGGGAACTTTTGGTGGAGCGCAGCCGGCTCAGCGGTTTC
>CAMDLG010000109.1 GCA_945901565.1 Bifidobacterium breve
GTCTTGCCGGAGCCGGTTGGCGACTTGGCAAGCACGTCCTTACCGGCGAGCACGTCGCCGATGACCTTCGTTTGAATTGCGAAGGGCGCAGTAAAACCGCGCTCCTTCAGAGCGTGCGAAACCGCACTGGATACGCCGAGATCGGCGAAAGACTGCGTAGACATCTAAAAACTCCTTGGTGTGCCCGTACCGGAATGGAACGGGGCGATTCGGGAGAGAACAACTGACCCGAACCGCCGTTAGTGGCGGGACCCAAGAAAGCTGAGCTCCGTCCAGCAGGACGCTGAACGCATCACATACAGTAGCGCTGTGCGCGAAAAGATCGAACGCGAAGTTGCACCAAGGCTAATTGTCGCTGCCTCGACGGTGACGCTACCAGCGCGTATCGCCGCCGCCGCTCGTCGCGCGAGCGGTCGCTCAGGCCGCCTCGAGCTGTACTTCGGCTTCGACGATCCGGCCAGTGCTTTCGCAGTGATCGATCTAGCTCAGAGGCTGGAGGGTCGCAAGCTGATCTTCGATCTAAAGCCGGTTGTTGAGCGCGGCATAGAAGGCGACCCGGCCCTGGAGCGCAAGCATGCTTACGCGATCGTTGACGGTCGCCGGCTTGGCAGAAGGATTGGGCTGACGCTCTCGCGAAGTGAACCGATCGCCCCGAGCCAGGCAGCATTTCTCGCTGCGTGGGTCGCAGCGGCGCCGCGCGGCGCTGCGCTAACGCGTTTCTGCGATGCGGCGTGCCGAATGATCTGGTTCGAAAGCGATGGCGCGTTAGAGGCTGCGCCGTACGAGGCCCTCTGGCACCAGTGCTTCGGTTCAGCGCCGACTGGCGATGAGGCAGCGGTGCGCGCAAACGAAAAGCAGATGACGCGCCGCGGCCCTTATGAGACCCCGGCGGCTTGGGTCGCTGGGCGCTGGTTTTTTGCTCAGGACCGCTCGGCGCAGATCGCTGACTGGCTCGATGAACTCGGCTGGAGGGTTAAGTGATGAGTGCGCCGCGAGTTGACTACTTCTACTCGTTCCGTAGCCCGTACTCATATCTCTCCGGCCCGCGCGGCTTCGCGCTCGCCGACGAGTTCGAGATAGACCTTCGGTTCCGCGGCGTAATTCCGATGATGATGCGCGGCGAGTCTGTACCGACTGCCAAGCGGCTCCACACGATGCGCGACGTCAAACGCGAAGCGGATCGCCTAGGTATGCCGTTCGGCCGAATCCATGACCCGCTCGGCGAGGGCGCGACGCGCACCCTTGCAGTCTCCGAGTACGCAATCGACGCTGGCCGCGTGCGTGAGTTTGTGCTCACCGCGTCGCAGGCAATCTGGGGCGAGGCAACAGATCCAGCGAGCGAAGAGGGGCTACGACTTATCTGCGAAAACGCCGGGCTCGACTGGGCAGGCTGCAGCGCTGCGCTGAACGACCCAGCAATCGCCGCCCGAGTTGAAGCAAACACGCAGGAATTGGTCGAAATTGGCCATTGGGGCGTGCCCGTATTCGTCTTTGACGGCGAGCATTTCTGGGGCCAAGACCGAATTAGCGACCTAGCGCTGGTGCTCAACGACGCCGGTCTGGCGCGAAACTAGACGACGGTTTCCCCCACAGCGGTTGTTATTGACCGGTCGCGGCTCTAGGTTTTCGCTTAAGAGGTCAATCAGGGGAGAGCCAGTGTCAACTGAGCAGAGCGCGCCGCAGGTAGAAACTCCACGCAGCAAGTCTGTCTTCAGGTGGATCCTGATGATCGCGCTGGTGACCTTCTTCGCCGGTCTGCTCTTCGGTTACGACCAGGGAGTCATCTCCGGCGCGCTGAAGGGGATTAGCCGCTCTTTTGAGGTCGGCAGTTTTGCTCAAGAGGTAATCACCTCATGGGTCACGCTTGGCGCGCTGATCGCCGCCCTGGTTGCGGGTATTTCGGCCGACCGCTTCGGTCGTCGTCCGGTTCTGATGGCGGCAGGTTTTCTTTTCATAGGCGGGGCAATCATTCAAGCCGTCAGCCCAGGCGTTGAGATTCTCGCTGTCGGGCGCCTCGTAACTGGCTTCGGCGTCGGCTTCGCCTCCGTCATCGCGCCGCTCTACGCCGCTGAGATGGCGCCGCAGCGGATCCGTGGACGGATCGTTTCGACCTATCAGCTGGCGATCACCTTTGGCATCTTTCTCGCCTACATCGTCGGCGACGTCCTCAGCTCCGCCGATTGGCGGACGATGTTCCTGCTCGCTGCTGTTCCCGGCGTGATCCTGATCATCGGCGTCTTTATCGTCCCTGAATCCTCCCGCTGGTATGTCAAAGTCGGCCGCAACAAGGAGGCCCGTGAATCGCTCGCGAAGGTCACTGAGCCGGGCGACGTCGATCAGGAACTAGCCGACGTAGAGGCGCAGGTAAATGCAGAAACGGCCGAGGGCGAGGCGAGCTGGGGCGAAGTTTTCAGCCCCCGCGTCCGCAAAGCGCTGATCGTCGGCGTAGGGCTAGCTATTTTCCAGCAGATCACCGGCATCAACGCGATCATCTACTACGCGAGCAAGATCTTCGCCAGCGCCGGACTCGTCAGCACCGAGTCGCAAACAACGGCAACGCTCTACTGCGTGGGCCTCACCAACGTGCTGGCGACTTTCATCGCCGTTGCCTACATCGACCGCTTCGGTCGCAGGCCGCTGCTGTTGCTAGGGCTCGTTGGCATGTTCGTCTCGCTCTGCGCCGTCGGACTCGGCTTCGCTACTCAGTCGCGGCTCGACACGGGCGCAGGAGCATCGGTTGTCGGGATCATCACGATGGTCGGGCTTGTCGTCTTTATCGCTTCGTTCGCCTTCTCTCTTGGGCCGGTTGTATGGACGATCATCTCCGAGATCTATCCGGCCCGGGTACGAGGGAAAGCTGTCTCGTTTGCGACCGCGGCTAACTGGGGCGCGGCCTTCCTCGTCGCTCAGTTCTTCCTCACTTTGACCGAGGGCATTGGTAACTCGGCGACCTTCTTCCTGTTCGCTGTGATGTGCGTATTTGGTTTCATATTCGTCTGGCGCTACGTGCCTGAAACGCGAGGCCGTTCGCTCGAAGAGATTCAAGAGATGTGGAATAAGGGCGGCTCAATCAAGTCATGGGACGAGACCGCTCCAAGGCCATAAGCCACCCCCTGCAGTCAACTAGATTTCACGGAGGACCTGCGCCAAATGGCGGCGAGGCTGCGATCATCGGGGCATGCGGATCGCTCTTCTTGCCTCTGCCGCCTGCGCACTTACGTTGGCTGCCTGCGGTGCCTCGGCCGCAACTGACCCACCGGCTGCGAGCGCGGCGGATGGCGTCAAGTTGGTCACAGTCGGCCGCTTTGCAAAGCCGCTCTACGTAACCGCGCCGCCGAGCGACAAGAGGCGCGTAATGGTCGTTCAGCAGGGCGGGAAGATTGTTGTCGTGCGGGACGGCAAGGTGCTGAGTAAGCCATTCCTTGACATCAGCTCACGCGTTACAGAAGGAGGAGAGCAAGGACTGCTCGGGCTTGCATTCGCGCCCGACTACGCCAAGACGGGCCTCTTCTACGTCTACTTCACGCGGCGCGATGGCAATCAGGAAGTCGCCGAGTTCAAGCGCTCGACTAGCGATCGGGCCAGCGCCAGCTCCTATCGAAGTGTCCTCGTGATGGCGGACGAAGAATCGAACCACAACGGCGGTCAGCTCAACTTCGACCGCGAAGCGCTGCTGTACATCGGAACCGGCGACGGCGGCGGCGGCGGCGACCAGCACGGTTCAATCGGAAATGCCCAGAACCTCGGCTCGCTGTTAGGGAAGATCTTGCGCATCGACCCGCGCCGCAGCGGTTCTAGGCGCTACCGAGTCCCGTCATCAAATCCATTTGTCGGCCGTTCTGGCGCGAAGCCGGAGGTCTACTCGTACGGACTGCGCAACCCTTGGCGTTGGTCGTTCGACCGCTCCAACGGCAACATGATCATCGGCGACGTTGGTGAAGGCACAGTTGAGGAGGTCGATTTCACGACTCTGACGGCGGCGCGCGGAGCGAACTTCGGTTGGCGCGTACGGGAGGGCAACCTGCCGTACGAAGCGGGGAGCGCTCCGCAGGCCGTCGCGCCGGTCATCACGCACACTCACGACTCCGGCTGGTGCTCCATAACTGGGGGCTACGTCGTTCGTGATCCGGCTCTGCCGAGCCTGCGGGGTAAATACCTCTACGGCGACTTCTGCAAGGGGGTGGTCTACTCGGCGAGGCTAACTAGCGCTGGTGCGGTCGACGACCGACCGGTCTCTGGGCTTGGCAAAGTGAAGCTGCTCTCATCATTCGGCGAGGATGCCCGCGGAAGGATTTACACCGTCTCCTTCGGCGGTTCAGTCAGCCGAATCGCTGCCGGCTAGGCGACACGGCGAGCATCGCGGCGCTGGCGCGCGCGCTGCTGCCAAGGTGCGGCGGCCTGAGCGGGAAGCTCACAGAGCTGCTCAAAGGTCTTGCTGATGTCGGCCGCAATTAGTTCGACGTCTGGCACTAGCGCAGCGTCCGCGAAGCAGCCGATGTGCAGCATTCCGCCGTGGGAGATCGCTCCAATTGATAGCGCGTGCCCATCAACCAGCGGCACGGCGGGCCAAATGCCATCTAGCTCGCGGCCGATCAACGAAAGCGGTTCACTTGGGCCGGGAACATTTGAGATCACGACCGTGAATCGGGCCGCGCCAGCGGCGGCTCGCACGGCGGCGTTACGGACCGCCGGCGCGAGAAGATCGGCGGCGCGGATCACGGTATCTAGGCTGCCCGCGTAGCCAGCACGTTTCAGTGTCTTTGTGCGGCGGCCAATAGTGCGTAGGACGCGGCCTGGGTCGGTTGCGTCGAGCGGTAGCTCAACGACCATGATCGAGATTCGGTTGGCGTGGTCGGCCGCTTTTTCGCCGGGTTGACGAACCGTAGTCGGGACCAGAACGCGGATTCCCTCGGGCTGTTCACCGCGGCGCGCCAAAGCGGCGCTCAGCGCGCCGCCGCTGGTCGCCAGCAGCACGTCGTTAACGGTGACGGAGTGGCGCTCGGCGGCCTCCTGCAGGCGGCCCATCGGGATAGAACTAAAGGCGGTGCGTCGCCTCGAGCTGGCTGAGTTCTCAAGCGCTGTTCGCTGCCCCGGCGTGAAGAGCGACAAGAGAGCAGTGACAGCCTCGACGATCGGGCCTGGCCCGTTCGCGAGCGATCGGACCAACGTTGCCGCAACGTCGCTACCTGCTCCAATCCGTGAGAGAGCGGCAGCAGTCAGCACTTCGCCGGTCGATGGCGCGTC
>CAMDLG010000110.1 GCA_945901565.1 Bifidobacterium breve
TAAAGACAAACTACCAGCCGCGAACCACCAGGTGCGCCGGCAAGCAACCATGACCACCACCGCCAGCCCGAGGGCTCTCCGACCAAAAACTCCGCGCCATCACTGGCGCGGCCCCAACTGCTTACCAGCAGATAGCTAAAAGGCCCGGACCGCCCTCACAAGGTTGGTGCTTTTCTTGAAATCACGGCGCTGCCAGTCGTTCCCGCCGCCGTGCCCGGTGCCCTGGACCCAGACGAGGACCGCATCGTCCTGCGACGACGGCCAGTAGCGGACAAAGGGAGTCAACCCACCAACAGAGGAAACATCAAGCTGGTTGAGCTCATCGAGCGATGGCAAGAACCAGCCCGTGACGACCACACCATTGACGGTCGGTGCGTAGGCTGAGGCAGCAAGCGCAGCAGGAGCTGAATTATTGCCGCTGGAATCAGGACAGGCAGCCATAATCGCGGCGGTATTCGCCTTACCAGAACCGATACCGGTGCCAGTAGAAATAAACTTATTACTGCACTGCCCCGCGGCGCCATCACCGCCACCCCACTGAAGGCTTGGATCAGGGCTGCCACCCGAATTCCAACCAACCGGCGCAGCCTCCAGATAACGACAGTTTGAACCACACGCCGCACCCGGCACGGTCTCTGAGCCACGAAGGACATAAAAAACGCTGCCGCCGCCAGGGCCAGTTTCACCGACCACACAGACGCCGCGACCATTAGCGCACGACGCCACGCTTGGAGAACCAACCAAAGTTGACTTAACAACCCACCGCGACTTTTTAGTCTTCGCCTTCGACTCCAACCTGAGCTGATACTGAGCACCGTTCGCCAGCCCAGTGACCTTGTATGAAAGCACGGAAGAGTTGAGCACCTTCAACCCAAGCCACTTCTTAGACCAAGCCGCCGTTGGCTTACCACCCTTCAAAACGCGGCCACGCCAACTAACTCGATACGCAGCCGCACCCTTCACAGCACCCCAAGAAAGAGTCAACGCGCGATCGCCAGCAACAACCCGCGCACCAGACGCAGCCGAATTAGCAAACACGGCCGGCGCAGCAAACGAAGACGAGAAAACCGAAGCAGCCTCAGCACGGCCAACAAAACACGCAGCGAGCGCAAAAGCCAGCACGCCAGCCAACACAAACCGAACCCCACCAAAAGCCAAAAACCTAGTCATCAACTCATCCCCGATCCCAAACAACGTTGGTCTGTCAAAGGTCAGTGGAGGCGACCAATGTCGCGCGCCAACAGATGCCTAGACGTACCTCTAAATCTAATCTACCAGCCCGGACCACCAGACGCGCCAGTAGGGTTACAGGCTGCGCACACGACAAGATGCCGTTGAAAGCTATATCCAGGCGATTCCAAGAGGCAGTTTGTGTGAATGACCACACAGTCAGCTTCCTCACCATCAGCGATGCCGGCCGGCTCGGAGCCGGGCGACAAGGGCCTCAAGTCAAACGCGATCGGCTTCGTCTCAGGCGTCGTGATCGGCGTCGCCTCAACTGCGCCAGGCTATTCGCTGGCCGCTTCGTTGGGGCTTGTAGTTGCAGTTGTCGGCGTTGGCGTGCACGCCCCGGTGATCATGATTGCCGCATTCATTCCGATGCTTCTGATTGCCGCCTCCTACTACTGGCTGAACCGCGCCGATCCAGACTGCGGAACGACCTTCTCTTGGGTGACTCGGGCGATGGGCCCTGGTCTCGGTTGGATCGGTGGCTGGGCGATCATCGTTGCCGACGTGATTGTGATGGCCAACCTCGCGCAGATCGCCGGCCTCTACCTCTTCCTTCTGATCGGCATCGACGCGCCGTCAACGATTGCCGTCACCGCGGTCGGGGTTCTCTTCATCGCCGGGATGACGTGGATCTGCGTTATTGGGATTGAACTGAACGCGAAGACGCAGGTCGGGCTGCTCGCCGCTGAGCTGATTACGCTCGCAATCTTTGCCGTCGTAGCGCTCGTTCGCGTCTACGCAGGCGACGCCCCAGCGGGCTCTGTCAAACCGTCGCTTGAGTGGTTCAATCCCGTCGGCATCGGCTCGGTCACGGCACTAACGAGCGGCGTCTTGCTGGCGGTCTTCATCTACTGGGGTTGGGACACGACCGTCACCGTCAACGAGGAGACGGAGGACTCGGCAGAGACGCCGGGGCGGGCAGCAATCGTTTCGGTCTTCGTCTTGGTCTTCACCTACGTGATCGTGACCGTCGCGGCGATCGCCTTTGGCGGGCCCGCGTTCCTCGCCAACGATGAGAGCGGCGACGTGCTCGGCGTCTTGGCCAATGCCGTTTTCGGCAGTGACCTTCTCGGCAAGATTGTGATCATTGCGGTGCTCAGCTCGGCGGCGGCGTCCTGCCAGACGACGATTCTCCCAACCGCGCGAACCGCTCTTTCAATGGCGCGCGCCAAGGCGCTGCCTGCGAAGCTCGGGGAAGTCAATCCGCAGTACATGACGCCAGCTTTCGCGACCTGGCTAATGGGGATCGTTTCGGTTGTTTGGTACGTCGGACTGACACTAATTTCTGAGAACATGCTGTTCGACGCGATCGCCGCGCTAGGTCTGATGATCGCCTTCTACTACGGCCTCACCGGCTACGCCTGCGCTATCTACTACCGGCGCCAGCTATTTAAGAGCGCGCGAAACTTCTTCTTCATCGGTGTCGCGCCGGTACTCGGCGGGTTGATGCTGACGGCGATCTTCATCAAGTCCTGTTTCGACCTCTCCGACCCGGCAAACTCTTCCTCCGGTCAGTCGTGGCTTGGCTTCGGCCCTCCGCTGGTGATTGGGCTCGGCTTCCTGCTGATGGGTGTCGTGCTGATGATCGCTTGGCGGATCGGCGGTCACCCTGAGTTCTTCGGACGCAAATTAGAGGTCGCAGACCCCGCGCTAGTTGCGCGCTCACCGGCAGGAGGTGCCTGAAGTGCCTAACAAGATCATCACCGGATATGACGGCAGCGACGGTGGCAAGGTTGCGCTAGAAGAGGCCATCAAACTCTCCAACGAGATTGGCGGCGACGTGACCGTCCTCTTTGCCTACGAGAAGGTCGTTGTCGGCGGCGAGTCGCATGACCTCGATGAAGCTGTCGAGGCAATCGGCGAGCGGGTTCTTGCCGATGCGGTAGAGATCGGGCGCGCGGCTGGCGCCGAGCTCACAACCGAGTACATCGAGGGCCCCGCAGCGCAGACGCTGGCTACCGTTGCCGAGCGGGAAGCGGCGCGCTACATAGTTGTCGGTGGCAGTGGCGAAGCACCGCTGAAGGCCTGGGTTCTTGGTTCGACTGCGAATAAGCTCTTGGCTCTTGCGCCGTGCCCGGTAGTGGTCGTCCGCGCTCAGTAGTCGGTAGCCGTTATTGTTTGGCCGATACCGACGAGAGGGGGGGGTGCGGTGAGCGAAACGGACGTGTCGCTACGAGGGCTAACGAAGCGCTTCGGCGAGATGGTCGCCGTCGACAACCTCGACCTCGACATTCCTCGCGGCGGCTTCTTCGCCCTGCTTGGACCTTCTGGCTGCGGCAAGACGACAACGCTGCGGATGATCGGTGGCTTCGAGGAGCCGACCGCCGGAACGATCGAGCTGGCCGGCAAGGAGATATCCCAGCAGCCGCCACACAAGCGCGACGTCAACACCGTCTTCCAAAGCTACGCGCTCTTTCCGCACATGACCGTCGCCGAGAACGTTGCCTTCGGATTGGAGCGAAAGAAGGTCGACAAGGCCGAGCGCAAAACTCGCGTCGCTGAAGCTCTTGAGCTCGTTGAGCTTGGCTCGCTCGCTTCGCGGCGGCCGACGCAGATGTCCGGAGGTCAGCAGCAGCGCGTCGCCCTCGCGCGCGCGCTCGTCAACCGGCCGCGCGCGCTGCTGCTCGACGAGCCGCTCGGCGCGCTCGACCTGCGCCTGCGCAAGCAGTTGCAGCTCGAGCTGAGCCAGATCCAGCGCGACGTCGGGATCACCTTCATCCACGTCACGCACGATCAGGAAGAGGCGATGACGATGGCCGACACGATCGCAGTGATGCGCGATGGGCGGATCGATCAGCTCGGTTCAGCGACCGATCTTTACGACCACCCGCGGACCGCCTTTGTCGCCAACTTTCTGGGCAACTCAAATTTGATAAATGCCGACGTCGTGTCGAACTCAGGCGCGTTCGCTGAAGTTGACGCCGACGGTGGGGCGCGGTTGAAGGTTCCGTCCGAGCCAGTCGCGGCTGCGGGGTCGGCGCAGATTCGGATCGGGGTTAGGCCGGAGAAGATGACGCTCGAGGCAGCCAACGGCAAGGCTCAGCAGGGCGAGTCCAATGCGCTGCTCGGTCACATCGTCGACGCCGCCTACATCGGCTTGGCGACCCAATATGTAGTCCACACCGACGGCGGAGCTGACCTTCAAGTTTTTGTTCAGAACAGTGCCAACGGGACGAGCGCTTTAGAAGAGGGCGACCGGGTTGTCGTCGGCTGGGATCCAGAACACACATTTGTTGTCGAAAGGGAGGAACCAAATGCCGGATGAATCACTAGACCATTTCTTCGATCGACTCGTCAGCGGCGAGCCGATCTCAAGGCGCTCAGTGCTGCGCAAGATGGCTGCCAGCGGCGTTGCCGTCGGCGGAGCCAGCGCCTTCCTCGCAGCCTGCGGCGGTGTCGAAGGGACCAGCTCAGATAACGGTAAGGCCGACACCAGCAACGTCAACCATCCAAAAGCACCGATTGGCACGCTCGTCTTCTCGAACTGGCCGCTCTACATCGACGAGAAGGTCATCCCCGGCTGGGAGAAGGCCAACGACGCGAAGATGCGTTACCTCGAGGATTACAACGACAACGAAGAGTTCTACGCCAAGGTGCGCCAAGAGCTAGAGCAAGGGCAGGGAATCGGCCGCGATCTGGTCGCACCGACCGACTGGATGGCCGGGCGCTGGATCGATCAGGGCTACGCGATCCCGATCGACAAGAAGAACGTCCCCAACGGCAAGAACCTGCTGCCGAGTCTGCAGAACCCGCCGTTCGACAAGAACCGCGACTTCACGCTGCCTTGGCAATCGGGCATCACCGGCATCGGCTACGACCCGACAAAAACGGGACGCAAGCTCAACAGCATCAACGACCTCTTCGATCCTGCCTTCAAAGGGCGGGTTTCAATGTTCAGCGAGTGGCGCGACTCGGCCGGCCTCGTAATGCTCGGCCAAGGGGTCGACGCAAGCAAGGCAACCAAGGCGCAGTGCTCAGCGGCGAT
>CAMDLG010000111.1 GCA_945901565.1 Bifidobacterium breve
TCAATCTCGGCTTTCAGTTCGCGGTGGCTGATCTCCGCAACTCCTCGCGCGCGGCGCTTCGCGTTGACTGCACTCTCCATCTGCGCGAGGTCGTCGATCTCGTTTGAGGCCTCGAGTTCAGGCGAGCGGGTCTGCTTCCAATCAACCTGTTCCGCTCCCGAACCAGGGTAGAAAAGCCCGAGCAGGATGATTCCCACGAAGGAAAGGCCAACGATGAGAAAGATCGCAATCGTTAGGGGATCCACGCGTCGATTGTACGGCCAGCACGCTCACCTGTCGCATTCACCCCGCCCTGTCGGTAGTCTTCGTTGAATGCGCACCTCACTCAAGGTTCTGCTCGCTGCCCTCGCCGTTCTAAGCGTGTCTGCCGCTAGCGCCAGCGCTGCAACCGACCCGCTCGTGCGGGTCCAGTCCACCAAAGGCATGTACAACCAGCGCTACTGCGAGTACCTCGGAGTGAAGAATGGGCCAAACGGGCTAGCTGCAGATGTCTGGAATACCTACGGCCTCAACAAATGCCCTACAAAGCAGTGGGCGGCCACCGACATAGCTGCAGTGAAGGAACAGCTCGGGGCAGCGGTCATAAAGATGAACGGCCCTCGCTACTGGATTATCGAGCGGGCCTCAATCACCTTTGACAAGCACGTCTTCCCGCTCGCCGGCGACGTTCAATCATTCGGTGGGCTCGAGATGCGCTTCCTGACGACCGTCGATGTCCCAAAGATCAACGGCAAGCTAGGGATCCCCGCTTACTACGAGGCAACCGTCAACCGGACCACCGACTTCGTCTTCGGCCGCAAGCACCCGGTGCACAAACTGATCGCACCGAGTGGCAAGGTTTACGCGATGCAGGCGTACTCACAGATCGTCGATAAGAAGCTGACGGAGGCGAAGCTCACCGGGCTCCGCAAGAAGCTGAAGCTCCCCGCCGGCTGGCGTTACCGCACGGTTCGCATCAAGAAGGACATGACTTTGAAAACCGTCGGCGCGACGATTGTCGTCCAAGACGAGCTCCAGAACACGTACCAGCTCGTCAAGTAAGACTGGAGGCGCTACTGAGCGCATCCAATCGCGTAGGATTGGTCGATGAACTTCGACCTAACAGACGAACAGAAGCTGATCGAACAGACCGCCCGTGAGTTCACCAACGGTGAGATCATGCCGGTCGCAGGCGAGAACTCAGAGAACCACTTCTTCGACCGTTCTCTAGTCGACAAGATCGCCGCGCAGGGCTTCCTCGGGGCAATCGTTCCGCGCGAGTACGGCGGCGCGGGACTCGATTACACGACCTACGCAATTATCTGTGAAGAGATTGGCCGCGGCTGTTCAGCGATGCGGACGGTCGTGTCGGTACAAACCTCGCTCGTCTGCTCAACGATTCTTAAGTGGGGAACCGAGGACCAAAAACAGCGATACCTGCCATTGCTGTGCTCTGGCGAGTGGCTCGGCTGCTTTGGCCTCACTGAACCCGGAACCGGGTCTGCCGCCGCGAATCAAAAAACGCGCGCTGTTCAGCAGGATGACGGATCATGGCTGATCAACGGCGCGAAGATGTGGATCTCGCTGGGCAACAACGCCAGCCTTGCGCTGATCTTTGCCCAGACCGACCCATCTTTGGGTCACCGCGGCCTCGCCTGCTTCCTCGTCGAGACAGACCAGCCAGGCTTCATTCCCTCACACATCACGGCAAAGATGGGTCTCTGGGCATCCGACACAGCGGAGATCGCGCTTGACGATGTAACCGCTTCAGCCGACTCGATGCTGGGTGAGGTTGGCGACGGCTTCAAGGTCGCAATGAGCGCGCTCGACTCGGGCCGCTACTCGGTTGCCGCAGGTTGCGTTGGGCTCGCCCGCGCGTCACTCGAAGAGTCGATCGCCTATGCCAACGAACGCACACAGTTCGACCGCCCTATCGCTGGTTTTCAGCTAGTCCAGGCGATGATCGCTGACATGGTCGTGAAGACTGAGGCAGCCCGACTGCTCGTCTACAAGGCGGGCTCGGTGAAGGATGCCGGCAAGCCCAGCACACTCGAGACATCGATCGCTAAGTACTACGCGACCGAGGCAGCCGTATGGTGCTCAGACAAGGCGATTCAAGTGCACGGCGGCGCAGGCTATAGCCGCGAGCATCCGGTCGAACGCTATTACCGTGATGCGAGGGTTACGACGATCTACGAAGGCACATCACAGATCCAGCAGCTGATTATTGGGCGCGCGGTAACTGGTATCGACGCGCTGAAGCCGATGACGAGCGAAACCGTCTAGCCGCACTAAGCCATTGGATCGGGCTCTCAGCTCAGCAATCGTACGAACACCGCTGGGTGAGATGTTGCTCAGCTCACGGGGCGACAAGGTCATGGGGTTGGAGTTCGTCGGCCACGCCGGCGTCTCCAACGCTAGCTTTGCCAAAGCTGACAACGCGGCGAGCGTCCAAGATCAGTTAGACGCCTACTTCGCTGGCTCGCTCACCGAGTTTTCGCTCACTACGGAACTAGAAGGCTGTACCGACTTCCAGCTGCGGGTCTTGCGGGAGTGCTCACAGGTCGACTACGGCGAGCGCCTCACCTACGGGCAGCTGGCTCAGCAGATCGGGACGCCCGGCGGGGCACGCGCTGTCGGCAATGCCTTGCGGACAAACCCGATCGCACTCTTGATCCCATGCCATCGTGTGACTCGCGCCGACGGGAGCCTCGGGGGTTACGGCGGCGAGGATAGACAGCAGCGAAAGAAAGCCCTGCTGGCGCTCGAAGCTACGAGCTAGGAGGCTGCGCTGCTACCAACTGACTCAGAGCGCTGCGGAGTGTCGCGCAGGTACCACTCTGCGTCGAGCGCTGCTTGGCAACCGAGCGCCGCAGCGGTTATCGCTTGGCGGTATGTGTGGTCGACTAGGTCTCCGGCGGCGAAAACTCCCGGCAGCTTGGTTCGGGTCGAGCGCCCATCGGTGATCACGTAGCCCTCATCATCAATCTCAACCATCCCGGCCGCAATCTCCGACTGAGGCTCGTGACCGATCGCGATGAACGCTCCCTGCGTGGGCAGAGTTTGCTCCTCGCCTGTCTCAGCATTGACCAGCCTGACGCTCTCTAACGCGCCGTTTTCCCCCGCATCAAAGCTCGCAACCGTAAACGGCGTCGCCCACTCGATGTTCTTCGTCTCACGCGCCCGATCGAGCATGATCTTCGAGGCACGAAACTCGCCGCGCCGGTTGATGATCGTTACCTTCGAGGCGAATTTGGCGAGGAAGATTGCTTCCTCCATCGCCGAGTCGCCGCCACCAACAATGATCGTCTCCTTATCAACGAAGAACGCCGCGTCGCAGGTCGCGCAGTAAGAAACGCCTCGACCCGAAAGTTCGTCCTCTCCTGGCGCGCCGATCTTCTTATGCTCGGCGCCCATCGCAAGAATCACGGTGCGGGCTTGGTACTGCTGCTCGCCAACCCACACGCTGTGAACACCGCCGGGCTGATCTGACAGCTCGAGCTTCGTTGCGAGATCTGTGATGAATCGCGTACCGAAGCGTTCAGCCTGGTCGCGCATCGTCTGCATCAACTCGGGTCCTTGGATGCCGTCGCGGAAGCCGGGATAATTCTCTACCTCGGTCGTCTGTTGAAGCAATCCGCCCCACTGCCAGCCCTCGATCATGAGCGGCTTTAAATTAGCGCGAGATGTATATAGAGCGGCCGTGTAGCCGGCTGGTCCGCTGCCAACAATGATTACCTCTTCAACTTCGGACATCGTCTTCTCCACTCAGGTAGCAGGTGACTTTACTTTGTATAGCGTAGCCGCTGGGTCGTTTGCCTCGTCGCGCCAACCTTGAACAGTACGGCGCAATTGGAAGTATGCAATCGCGCCGGGGATCGTTGGCAACCAGAACGAGAAGGCGCGGTAGCTGAGGACCGCGACAATCGCGAGACTGCCTGGTACCCCGAACGCAATGAGCACTCCGATCATCCCTCCCTCGACTCCTCCCACCCCGCCCGGCAGGGGGAGCAGATTGGCGGACATTCCAACGAAGTAAGCCATTACGAGGACCGCGAACGGCGGCGGATCGCCGAACGCATGGAATGCTGCCCAGAGCGTAAAAATGTCGAAATACCACCAGATCACGGCGCCAAAAACGGCGCCGTCGCGCTCGCGAAAGATCATCAGCGCCTCACGGACACCGACCGCGACGGTGTCGGGGACGGTCGCCAATCTCCCGACTACCCTCCCTACACGGCCTGATTCCTTCGCCCATTGCTCAACCCTGCGGTCGATCTGCTCCGGCAGCAGCGTGAAAGCGAGAGAGAGCAATATCGCCGTCCCACCGATGATCGCCGGAACCATCGTCAGCGCAAATTCGTCACTACCGTTGAAGGCGCCGACGTAAAGTCCGACGCCGGCAATCAGAAGCGTGAACATGTAGACGGCATAGAGGATCACGTACTGCGCGATCATCCGGGTGGCGACGGTCCTGGTTGGCATCCCCGACCGGCGCAGCGCCCAGGCGGTGAGAATTGCTCCGCCAGCTCCGGCGGCTGCGAAGAGCCGCGCAGCGACAAGCCCTGCCATCGTTATCTGGTAACTGACGGCCCAACCAATCCGCTTACTGCCCCGTACGAAGACGCCTCGGAACAGCCAGACGTAGCCGCCGAATGAGATGACCTCAAAGACAGCGCAGGCAATCAGCCACTTTGGGTCACCATCCTGGATCCTGTTCCAAGTCTGGTTGATGCCCGCGATTTGAGGCAAGCCGAAGTAGAGAAAAACTACAACCGTTACGACGAAGAACCCGGCAAGGAATGCGTGACGCCGTGAGAAACGCCTCGTTGGCATCTGCTCATCGTTGGAGCCCTCCGGGACCAGCGCGTCAACCTCGCTCTGCGGCAGCTCTGTCATGCGCCCTGTGCGCGGTGCTCAAGCGTCTGGATGAGTCGGGAGATGCCGTTGGCCACTGGCGTCAGGTGCGGCGCGGCGGTGCGGAGCCCTTCGACCAACGCCAGACCAGCCAATAGGTCGATCACGTAGTGCTCGCCCAAATAAACGAGAGCGAAGCCGAGAGTTCCCGCGTAGACCCAAGCGATGCTCCCCTCCGTCCGACCGACATCCGACAGGACGTGCGCGGACATCACGGATGTGGCGAAGTGCAGTGAAGGCATGGCAGCCAGCGG
>CAMDLG010000112.1 GCA_945901565.1 Bifidobacterium breve
GTGGATCTTGCAACGGTGATCTTCGATCTGTCGCCAGAGGGAACGAAAATTGACCATCCCGCCGAGCCGTGGCAGGCAGCAAGTGAGCCAGGTGACCGTGACTTGCTGGCTTCAGGAGCGCTAGGAATCGCGCGCACGACGATCGACAGTGTCAAGCGAGCAACGCAGATTGTCTCTAGCCCGGCGGCCGTCTTTGACCAACTCCGCGACGGCATCGAAGGCGTCGGCGAAGTTGCTTGGGCGGGGCTCAACGCAGCGCCTGCGACCCCGCTGAACGTTGAGATTGGACCGCACCGCCGCTTCCGTGTCGTCGACGCGCAACTCGAGGACTTCAAGCGGATCAAGAACGCCCTCGGCGGCACCGTCAACGACGCCGTACTGACAGTCGTCAGCGGAGCGCTAAGAAGCTGGCTCCACTCGCGCGGAGTGCGCACTGAGGGCCTGGAGCTGCGCGCGCTCGTACCTGTCTCAATTAGACCGAAGGACGCGCACCACGAGTTCGGTAACCAGATCGCGGCAATGCGCGGTCCACTCCCGGTCTACATCGACGATCCGATCGCCCGCCTTGGGATGGTGCGCAGCTCAATGGATGGCCTCAAGGAGTCGAAGCAGGCACTTGGCGCCGAGGTGATCAGCGGCGCGCAAAACTTTGCGCCGCCAACGATTCTCGCGCAGGCATCACGACTGAACTTCTCGACGCGGCTATTTAACCTGATCGTGACCAACGTTCCCGGGCCACAGTTCCCGCTCTACGTTGGCGGCTCACGGCTGGTCTCGATCGCTCCGGTGGCGTTCCTCCCGAAGAAGCATGCCCTGGCTATCGCGATCATGAGCTACGACGGCAGCCTCAGCTTCGGACTACTCGGCGATTACGACCAAATGGATGACATCGACGTACTCGCCGATGCACTGTCGAATTCGATCGACGAGCTGCTCGAACTATCGGCTGACGCTGCAGCTGCTCAGTAGCCGAGCGCGAACTTAGCGTCTTCACTCATCAGCTCAGGCGTCCATGGCGGCGTGAAGATCATCGCCGATTCCACTGACTCGACGCCATCGAGGACGCTGACGAACTCTTCGATCTGCTCCGCAACCATCGGGCCGATCGGGCAGGCAGGCGTAGTAAGCGTGTATGTGACGTGCACCTTGGGGCCGTCAACTTCTATTCCGTAGATCAGCCCCAGTTCAACAAAATCAAGCCCCAGTTCAGGGTCGATCACGTTTGTGAGGGCTGCTTCGACTTCATCGACATTCGCCATAGCGGCGATTGTAGCCAAGCCACTCACTACCATTAACTAGCGATCATGTTCATCTTGGTACTGCTGCTTGTCATCGTCCCGATTATCGAGCTGGCGATCATTATTCAGGTCGGCACGATGATTGGCGTTTGGTGGACAATCGCTCTACTGATCGCCGACTCGCTGCTAGGCGCTTGGCTCTTGATGCGGGAAGGCTCGCGCTCTTGGCTGAGGTTCAGAGGTGCACTTGGTGATGGCAAGGTGCCAGCGAAGGAGACTGCCGATGGCGCGCTCGTTATTGGCGGAGGGGCTCTTCTGCTCACCCCCGGATTCCTAACCGACATCATTGGCCTGATGTTCCTCTTCCAGCCCACGCGCGACATCATCCGTCGGATTGCGCTTACAAAAGCAGTCGCCTACGCAGCGACTAGCGTCGGTGGCCCTGCCGGCTGGACATTGCGCGGAGCGTTCTTCGGTTCAAAGGCCGCCAAGTACGCGCGTACGAAGACGCCGAACCGTGACTACGACGTCGAGGGCACCGCGACAGAGGTAAAGCCTGAGCCAACAGCACTCAACTAACGCAGCGGCGCTAGTTAGTTGTCGGACCCCATGCGGTCCCAGAGGTACAGATCCACGCACTCGTCGGCCAGTTCGCTGCAGCGTTCGCGGCTTAGCGACGGAAGCACCGTCTCAAGTAGCTGCTCCTCGGAGACGCCGGCGTCGAATGCCTCCTCGCCGCGGAACCCAGCAGCGATCTTCAACGCTTCACGGCGGTGCTCCCCCAGCGCGCCGAACGCGCCGAGCAGAAAGTCACGGTTGGCGACCGGCTGGCCGACTTCCATCGAGGCGTGCCAAGCGGCGAGCATCGAAAGGTCGTGCTCGTCTAAGTCGGCGACCGCTTTGACGTAATGGGCTTCAAGGTCGGTCTCAGGAAGTTCGTCAACCCAGGCGCGCACCAGCTCTCCAAGTAGCTGACGTCTGGCGTCACGACCCACAGATTCAGCGATCACACGAATCGCATCCTGAGGCTCAATAAAACAGAGGGACAACGGCATCTCCGAGGGCAGGGGAATCAGCGAATCACTGGCAAACTACGCGCCGCGGCGGACGGCATGGCGAAATGGACTACTCCAGCCCCATCTCTGCGCGCGCGGGCTGAGAAGGCTCAGCGGACTGGGGCACGCTCTGACCCTGCGGCTGAGCAGCAGGTTCGCTTGAGCTGGGCGGAGCAAGCGATGTGAGCGCTACCTGCTGGGCCCTCTGCGAACGCTGGCGTGATTGATGCTGCGCACGCCTCTCCGCCCTGCGCTGCTGATTCCCGGCTTTCTTGTTGGCCGTCTGGGCAGTGACGAGAGCGAGCTTCGCGGTGCTCGTCGAGCGGCCTACAACTTGGTCTAGAACGACAGCGCTTCCGCTTGCAGCAGCTGCCGTGGCGGCGACTACCGCTGTAGCCTTGCCGGCCGCCCCGATCAGTCCTTCAGTTAGCGCCTGTGCTTTGATCAGCGAGGATGCCGAGCGTTCAGTCGCCCAGCTTGTAAGAGATTCGTAGGCCCGCATGAAGACGTTTCCCGCGGCGTCACTCTGCGCTCCGACGACTGCCACGAGGCCAACCGGGAAGACGGCCGCGAGCGGCGTGTTGGCTCGGTGCAGTTCGCGCACAACGCCGCGACAGGCGCCGCACTGACGCAGGTGCGGGCGAAGCTCGACGAGCTGCTCAGTTGTCGCCTCGCCATCGACGAGCGCCGACAGAAGCGGCGACCAGCGTTTGCACTCTTCGCCCGACTCAATCCCCGCGTACCGCGACAGGAAGGCGCGACGCCCTTCGTAAAGACAGCGGTTGACCTTCGTTCGGGTCCACCCTGTCTGCTCTTGAATCTCGTCGTACGAGTTGCCTTGGGCGCGCAGCCAGAGAGCGCGAACCTCTTGCGGCTTGAGTCTTCCGAGAGCTTCGGCCGAGCGAGCGATGTGCTCAAACCCGAGCGCCTGTTCTTCAGGCGTTGCTAGGCGGTCCCCCTCGATCTGGTCGAAATCGACTTCGTTGGCGGTCAGATCGCGCTGGCGTGTGCTGCGAATCGCCATCGCCTCATGCTTGATGACCGTTCGCAGCCACCCCGCCGCGCGTTCCGGGTCTAGCCGCGACGCGTTCTTGATGAAGATCTCAAGACCTCGCTGGTAGGCGTCCTCGGCATCGTCGGCGCAGAGACTATGGCGGCGGGAAAGCCTCAAAAGGCTCGCCGAATCGCGCTGGACCACTCGGATCACGAGCTCGTCAAGCTGCTGCTGCCTGGCTGCGCTGCCAGTTAGTGGATGTCTGTGGCTCGTCTGTTCCATCGCTGCTGCCCTCTAAAGCACGCCGAGGCAGTGAACTTCCCCTCGCCATGTTCCAAATATCCCGCAAATACCGGCAGATTCCGCGATAACAGACATACACAGTAAAACCGATCGGCCTTGTGTTATTTTATCGGTTAGATGTTCGCTTCTCTCTTTTCGTTCCCCAATCCCGTCAACGAAGTATCAGCGCGGCTAGTTGCCGGTGGAGTCGTATTGATGGCGCTCGCTGCGATCGTCTTCGATCAGCCGTGGATCACGCTAGTGCTTGCGTTTGGCTTCGTGGCTCGCGTCCTCAGCGGGCCAACCTTAAGTCCCCTAGGCCAATTCGTAACCCGCGTCCTAACGCCCGCGCTCCCATTTGACGAGAAGCTCGTCCCCGGCCCGCCGAAGCGATTCGCGCAGTCGATCGGTGCCCTCTTCTCAGTCACAGCGGCCGTCCTCGCGATCGGTTTTGATCAGACGGGTGCGGCTTATGTCGTGCTCGGCGTGTTGGCGGCCTTCGCGACGCTTGAATCTGTCTTCGGGATCTGTGTCGGCTGCAAGGTCTTCGCGCTGCTCATGAAGGCAGGGATCGTTCCCGCTGAGGTCTGCGAGAGCTGTAACCAGATCAGCTTCACTGCAACCGCTTCCGACTAGCGTTCGCCCTACGCTGCGGCGCCGTCGCGCACAACGACAGCTTCCACAGGCCGGCGGTAGCCGCTGGCCTCAGCGCGGGACTCACCCCGCGCGACTTCCTTGCGCAGCGCGTAGAGGTAGTCGTCAAAATCAACCTGAATTGTGTGGCGCTTTGAGGCCACATAGCGCTTCTGCATCGCGGCGCGATCCTCAGTCATCAGAGTGCGCATCTCGTGCGCATTGGGCAGCTGATAACGACCGGTGAGGTAATCAGCGACCCAAACTCCTTGAGCCTCCGAGAGTGGCATCACTGCGCCGAGCGGCTGGAGCAGACCGATAAAGAAGAGATTCGGGATGTCAGGGCTGAAGACTCGCCGGTAGAGATCGATCTCGTTGTCTGGCGCTGAGATGAAATCCTCGTCGAAGAACGGGAACGTGATCTTGTATCCGGTGCAGTAGATGACGACGTCGGCGTGAACTCGGCTGCCGTCCTCAAACTCAACTTCGTCTCCGTCGAGGCAACGGATGTTCGGCTTGACCTTGATTGCGCCGTGCGTGATTCGATCTAGGATCCTGCTCGAAACGGTCGGATGCGACTCGCCAAATTGATGATCGGGCTCCGGCAGACCGAAATCGGTCACCTTGCCGACATAGGTATTGATCAGCGTGGCGACAGCCTTCTGGCGGATCTTGAATGGAATCCGCGGGTTGACCCATCCGCCCAATTGGTCGGTTGGCTTACCGAAGATGTACTTGGGCACGATGTGCGAACCGCGGCGAGCTGAGAGGTAGACGTTCTCGGCGATATACGACGCCTCGACCGAGATATCCATTGCGCTGTTGCCGATTCCGAGCACGACGACGTCCTTCCCATCGAGGAAGTCGGGGCGCATGTAGGAATGTGCATGCATCTGCTGGCCGCTGAAGGAATCCGAACCAGGGAAGGCCGGCTC
>CAMDLG010000113.1 GCA_945901565.1 Bifidobacterium breve
GGGTAGATGCGGATGAGAGGACTCGAACCTCCACAGAGTTGCCTCCACACGGACCTGAACCGTGCGCGTCTACCAATTCCGCCACATCCGCGTAGCTGACGGCGACAATAGCACCGCGCAGATTGCTATTCTGCGCCTCGCAAGCCGCCATCGTCCAGGGGACTAGGACGCCGCCCTCTCACGGCGGAAACAGGGGTTCGAATCCCCTTGGCGGTACTTAAGCTCGTGCCGCGGATCAAGGCGGCGAGGGACGCGGCGAGAGCTCGGTCAGCTTGCGCCCGGAGATCTCGTCGAACGACTTGCCGGTCGTTTCGATTCGGAAGACGCGCGTGATGATCAGTGCCAGCACGGTAGTTCCAGCAACGCAGTAGAGCAGTGCACTGGTACCCATCGAAGCGAGCAAGATCGGGAAGAGGAAGACGCCAACTGCAGCGCCGAGCTTGGCGCAGGCCGCCGCGAAGCCGTGGCCAGCGGCGCGGATCTCGGAAGGGAAGACCTCCGCTGGAAGCGCGTAGGTCGTCGAGTTTGGGCCCGCGTTCATGAAGAAGTTGAAGATCGCGAAGCCGACCAGCACCAGCGGCAGGTGCTCTTCAGGGCCACCGCTTATTCCCTCGGCGAAGGCAAGGATCAAGAGCGCGATCGTCATCATCCCGAAGCCAAACATCTGCAGCGGCACTCGGCCTACGCGATCGACCAGCAGGATCGCTGTCAGGAATCCAAGCGGCAGGAAGATGTCGAGCATCGCGGTGCCCGCCGTTGCTGTGATGTCGTCGGTCAGGAAGCTCGTGTTGGCCCCCTTGACGGCGATTGCAGCCAGCAAGGTTGGCGTGAAGATGCCGACGCCGTAGGCGGCGATGTCCATCAGGAACCAGGGCACGGCGGTGAAGATCGTGCGCCGGATCATGTTCTTCTTGAACAGGGCTGGTTGGAACAGCGCCTTAATTCCTTCGCCGGGGTCGACGGCCTTCTCGCGATCGTGCTCGGTTATCTCAACCTTTGCCCCGGTGAGCGTTTCGGTGATCGCGATCGCCTCGTCCTCGCGCCCGTTCTGAGCAAGCCAACGTGGACTTTCCGGCGTCTTGCGGCGGACAAAGATGATCACCAGCGCGGGGATCGCGCCGAAGCCGAGCATCAATCGCCAAGCGACATTGATCTGTGCGTCGGTTGCGTTGGCGCCGACTTTATTGGCGAGGGTCAGCAGGATTACGAGCCCAACTATTGCCGCCAGCAAAATTCCGACGGCCTGGAGGCTGAAAGCACCGACGAGCCAGCGTCCGCGGGCTTTCTTCGGCAGGATCTCGGCGAGGTAGCTGGCGGCGATCGGATAGTCGAGACCGATCGCGATGCCGACCATGAAGCGGAAGAAGATCAGGAAACCAATCGACGGTGCGAAGGCGCAGGCGATCGAGAAGATCACGAAGAGCCAGAGGTCGAAGATGAAGATGCGGCGCCGGCCGATCTTGTCGGCCAGCGGGCCGAGCAGCCCGGCGCCGAAGATCGCACCGACGATCGCCGCCGCTGAAACGAAGCCGAGTGTCGTGGGGCTGAGGTCGTACTGCTCTTTGAGCAGCGGGTTTACGATGCCGATGATGAAGAAGTCGAAGCCGTCGAGCAAGATTCCGAGCGCGGCGAGCAGCCAGAAGCGTCGGTGCCGCTTCGACATCTTTGCGTCGTCGATTGCGTGGCCAAGGGAAACGGCTTCGGTAGTCATGGCCTAGAGACTTACCAGCGTATGCCGTTCGTTACGCAATGGTTCACGAACTTTTTACTCAGCCGAGAGCTGCGACTAATGTGCAACTTCTGTCGCTCAGCGGAAGCGGCCAGGCTCCCATAGCGGCTCATCGCCCGCATTGGCGCCGCGGCTGAGAATGAAGAGCAGATCTGAGCAGCGGTTGAGATAGTGGACCACCTCAGGATTGAAACCCTCTACCAGCAGTGTTCTGCGCTCGGCGCGGCGGCAGACCGTGCGGCAAACGTGGAGCTGCGCTGCGGACGCGGTGCCGCCGGGGAGGACGAACGACTTCAGCGGTTCGAGCGTGTCATTGACCTCGTCGCAGCGTTCTTCGAGCCACTTGACCTGCTCGGGCAGTACTCGCAGCCTCTCCTTCGCGGGTTCGCCATCTTTGGCTGGCGCTTCGGGGACTGACAGGTCGGCGCCAACGTCGAATAGGTCGTTCTGGATCTGCCGCAGCCAAGCGACGTACTGCTCCGGCATGCCGGCGGTCGTCAGTGCTACGCCGATCTGCGCGTTTAGTTCGTCGACGGTTCCGTAGGCCTCGATGCGCGCATCGACCTTCGCAACGCGACTCATGTCGCCGAGGTGCGTCTGGCCATCGTCGCCGAGGCGTGTGTAGATCTTTGTCAAGTTGACGGTCATTTACCGTCGAGCCTAGCGACCCTGTATGGTCTTCGCCATAAGGGTCGGTGGTGTATGGGAAGTCCGGTGAGAATCCGGCGCGGACCCGCCACTGTGACCGGGCAAGAGTCGTCCACAGCGCGAGAGCGCAGCCACTGGATAGCGGCAGCTATCTGGGAAGGCGTGGAAGTGACAGGCCCGGGAGCCAGGAAACCTGCCTCCGGCCGAAAAGCACATAAACCCTCGAGGAAAGGGGTTGCTCAATGATTAAAGGTTCGCTCTTGCGAGTGCTCGCGCTCGCTTCAGTATTTGTAGTTGCGCTCTCGGCTTCAGCCGCGGCGGCGACGAAGGTCAACGTCCGCGTCGAAGGGGCGAAGGCGACGCTCTTTGAAGGCGACGTCTCCGCCAGCGCTGGGAAGTTGACTTCGAACAAAGGTAAGGATCGCGCGGCGCACCTATGCAACGTTGCCGCAAATGGCGGCAGCGGTGGCGCGGCAGCCACACCAAGTCGCGCGCTGCTGGCTGCCTCCGGGATGCCGCTCGGTCGCAGGCTGGGTCCGATTGGCCTCGAGTGGTACGAGTCGTTCGGGGACTTTGTTGTCGGCAGGGTCGGCGGCGAAGCTTCAAGCGGGGACGACTACTGGCAGTATTGGGTGAACTTCAAGCCTGGCGAAGTTGGCGCCTGCGCCGCCGCGCTCAAGGAGGGCGACAAGGTGCTTTGGGCTAGCGGCGAATATGGAGTGCCGGCGTTGCGGCTCAATGCTCCGACGGTTGCCTTCAAAGGTCGCGCCTTTAACGTTCGCGTTACCAGCGGGACAACCGGCAAGGGAGTTGCCGGTGCCCGGGTAGGTGGCGCAACGACCGACGCCAACGGCTTCGCACGGTTGACGCTGCGGAGCGGCTCGGAGCGAGCTCTCGGCGCCACAAAGCGAGGCGCAATCCGTTCGAACATCGAATCGGTAGTTCTGCGCTAGTCAAATGAATCGGCTCTACGTTGCAGTGCTGGCCACGTCGCTGCTTGCAGCGCTGGTCAGCGGCTGCGGCGCCGGCGCAGGGCCGGGCGACGGGAGTGTCCGCTTGGCGGTAACACGCGACTTCGGCCGCGTTCAGATGCTGCAGCGTTCTGTCAGCGGGCTACCAGCGTCGGAGACCGTGATGCGGCTGCTGTCAACGAACGCGAAGCTGAAAACGAGCTACGGCGGTGGTTACGTCGATTCGATCGACGGTGTCAGCGGGGGTACCAGCGGCGGCCGCGAAGTTGACTGGTTCTACTTCGTGAATGGCAGCGAAGCGCCGCTCGGCGCCGCGGCGACCAAGGTTCGCGATGGTGATTCGGTCTGGTGGGACTGGCGCGACTGGAGCGCCGCTGAACACGTTCATGCCGTAGTCGGATCATTCCCCGAACCATTCGTCCACGGACCGGGGACGGCGAAGAAGCTTCCGGTGCGCGTTGAGTGCGTTGAGATCTCCTCGGCGCCATGCAAGAAGGTGTCGAAGACTTTGGCCTCGTTCGGCGTGCCGGTCGCGACCGGCCTCTTTCGCGCTTCGATCACTGAAGAAACACTGCGCGTGATTGTCGGCCAGTGGGCTGCGCTACGGGAAGACGAGGCGCTCGCACAGCTCGAGTCTGGGCCGCAGCTCAGCGGCGTTTACGCGCAGCCGACCTCGACCGGGGATCAAATTGACCTGCTGGACGCGAGCGGTAAGCGGGTGCGCTCGCTGACCGCTGGAGCGGGGCTCGTCGCCGCGACCACGCTCAGAGATCAGCCGCCGGTCTGGGCGATCACCGGTACCGACGCCGCAGGGATCGCGGCCGCCGCTGCTGCATTCAACGCGCGGCAGCTGCGCCGGCGATACGCCGTTGCGCTTGACGCGGGATCGCAGGCGGTCGCGTTGCCGCTAGCGAGGGCCGCAAAGTGAACGAGCGCGCGGGCGGCTCGGTCTTGGTCCGGGCGAGGTCTTCAGTGGCCGCGCTCTACGGCTTGTCGCTGGTGGCGCTGGCGCTGGCCTTCACCCATCCGTTGGTGTTGGCTGCGGTAGCGGCGGCGACCTTTGGCGCGGCGAGGCTCAGCGGTTGCCAGCAGCAGCTACGCGGTGCAGTGCGGTTCGCGATCCCGCTGGCGGTGATGCTTGCAGTCATTAATGCTCTGCTCGTCCGCGACGGCGCGACCGTGATCTGGCGTTTCGGTGAGCTGCCTGTGTTTGGACAGGTCGATGTAACGGCCGAGGCCCTGGCGTACGGATTCCTCTTGGCGCTTCGCGTTGTAGTGATCATCGCCGCGAGTGCGCTGCTTGTGGCGATCGTCAACCCCGACGACGTCCTGCGCCGAATGCGCCGCTCGGCCTTCCGTTCAGCGCTGACGGCTGCGCTGGCAACACGGATGATCGGAGTGTTGACGCGCGATGCGAAGCGGATGGATCAGGCGCGGCGCTGCCGCCCTGACGGGGGAGGCAGCGGCCGCCGCGCACAGCTGCTGATGGTCGGTGCGGTTGCTTCCGGGGCGCTCGACCGTGCGGTAGACGTTGCCGCGACTCTTGAACTGCGTGGCTACGCGACGCGTGTGGCGCCGCCGCGCGCCGACCGGCTGACCTATTCGCGAGCCGACCGAATAGTGCTCTCGGCAGGGCTTGGACTGGTCGCGCTACTAGTGACTGGACTACTAAGCGGACTCGCGTTCTTCGAGCCTTACCCGCAGTTGACGCTTGTGACCGGCAGCGCTGAGCTTCTCTTTGCGGCGCTAATCGTGCTTGCCGCTTGGGCTCC
>CAMDLG010000114.1 GCA_945901565.1 Bifidobacterium breve
AGAGTGAAGCTGGCGTTGCGGCAGGCGGCAGCAGCCTCAGCGGCCGCTAGCATCAACTGAAGATCGATAGATGGCGGTTTCTACAACAGTTCAGGTGACGCTCCCGGCGATGGGCGAGTCGGTGAATGAGGGCACCGTTCTTGAGTGGCGCAAGGCAGAGGGCGATCAAGTCGAAGTTGGCGAGACGCTGGTCGAGATCTCAACCGACAAGGTTGATGCCGAGATCCCCTCGCCGTCCAGCGGCGTGCTGCTGAAGATTCATGCGGCCAGCGGTGAAACCGTTGAGATCGGAGCCCTGTTGGCTGAGATTCAAGCTGGAGAGGCGGCCGCGCAGAATGGCTCGCCTCCGGCCCCTGAAACGAGCGACGGGCCAGCCAAGACGGTCGACATCGTCGCCCCATCTGCCGGTGAATCGATCAGCGAAGGCACGCTGCTCGACTGGCTCGTAAAGCCCGGCGACAGCGTCGACGAGGGCCAAACGATCGTTGAGTTCTCAACCGACAAGGTCGATATCGAACTCCCCGCCCCGGCCAGCGGCACGATCACTGAACTGCTCGCCGTGTCCGGTGACACGATCGCCGTCGGTCAGTTGATCGCACGGATGGAACTCGGCGCGGGAGCTGCCGCAAAGCCAGCCGGCGATGACAAACCTTCCTCCAGCAACGGCAGCGCAAGCCCCGCTGTGGTCCCCGACGGAGTGCGCGTCTCGCCGGTCGCAGCCCGCGTCGCAGCGGCCGAAGGCGTGGAGCTCAGCTCGATCAGCGGTAGCGGCGCGGGTGGTCGCGTCACGAAGGCCGACGTCCTCGCGGCGGGCTCCGGGGGTAACGGCGCAGCGCCGAGCGCAGGGATTACAGAGCTGCGTGGCGGCGCGGCGATGCTGGCGCGCTACATGGACGAAAGCCTTGCAATCCCAACCGCCACTTCGCTACGCACAATCCCCGTCACGCAGATGGACGGTCGCCGCAAGGAACTGAAAGAGGCAGGCCAGAAGGTCTCGTTTACGCACCTGATCGCTTGGGCGATTGCGCGCACGGCAGCCGACCAGATGCCAGTTATGGCGCATCACTTCGTCGAGCAAGATGGCAAGCCGATGCGCGCCGACGACGGCGCCGTCAACTTGGGGATCGCCGTCGACGTCGAGAAGAAGGACGGCTCGCGCACACTGATGGTGCCGGTGATCAGGAACGCCGGAGCAATGGACTTCGTCGAATTCAAGGCGGCCTTCGATCAGCTGATCGATAAGGCGCGCACCAACACGCTCTCCGCCGATGACCTTGTCGGCGCGAATATGACCTTGACGAACCCCGGCGGGATCGGGACCGGCGCTTCGGTGCCGCGGCTAATGCCGGGGCAGGGCACGATCGTCGCAACAGGCTCGATCGGCTACCCGGTCGGCCTTGAGAACGCCGGCGCAGCGATCGGCGCTGAGAAGGTCATGACGGTCACCTCGACCTACGACCACCGCGTGATTCAAGGAGCGGAGTCGGGCCGTTTCCTACAGGCGCTTGAGGCGCGGCTGAGCGGCGACGAGGAGTTTTATGACCAGCTTTTCGCTTCGCTTGGCGTTCCAATTGGCCCCGCCGCCAGCGCACCGAAAGCCACTGCCAGCAGCACAGCTAGCCCAGGCGGCGACGACCTTGAGCTGATGGAGTCTGTGCAGAAGGCGACTGCGCTGGTCAAGGCCTTCCGGACACACGGCCACCTTGCGGCGACGCTCGATCCGCTCGGCACTGAGCCGGTCGGCGACCCGGCGCTAGACCCCGATGGGCTTGGACTTACCGACGCGATGATGCGGCGTATCCCATCGAAGCTGCTGCGAATTTTCGTCCCCGGCGAGAATCTCGCGGAGTCGCTGCCTTACCTGCGCGACGTCTACACCGGGACGATGGCCTACGAGACCGAACACATCGCTAGCCACCGCCAGCGTCAGTGGCTGCGCGAACGGATCGAAGGGAGCGTCTACCGCCAGCCACTGCAGCCCGACCCGCAGCGTGCGCTGCTGCGCCGCCTGCTGGCCGTCGACGCGCTTGAGCGCTTCATGCACAAGGCCTACCTCGGGCAGCAGCAGTTCTCAATTGAAGGCCTCGATATGACCGTGCCGATGATCGATCAAGCGGTCGAGCTTGCCGCAGAGGCTGGCGCCCGCGAAGTTGTAATTGGGATGGCTCACCGTGGCCGCCTCAACGTGCTGGCCCACAACCTTGGCCGTCCCTACGAGACGATCTTTGGCGAATTCGAAGGGACCTCAACAGTCCAAGTCGTCAAGGCCGTCACCGAGATTCCTCAAGGCGGTACCGGCGACGTGAAATACCACCACGGGTACAAGCGTGATTTCACGCTGCGCGAGGGCGCCAGCGTAGTGGTCAAGCTGGAATCAAACCCGAGCCACTTGGAGTCGGTTGACCCGGTCGTAATCGGCGCAACGCGCGCCGCCCAGACAAACCGCAGCGGCCGAGTGGCGGAGCGCAACCCAACCTTGGCGATGCCGCTGATCCTCCACGGTGACGCGGCGATGCCCGGCCAGGGCGTCGTAGCTGAAACTTTCAACCTTCAAGGCCTCGACGGCTACAAGGTCGGCGGCACTTTGCACCTGATTCAGAACAACCAGGTTGGGTTTACTACCGACATCGAAGACGCACGCTCGACTCACTGGGCCTCGGATTTGGCGAAGGGCTTCGACGTGCCGATCATCCACGTCAACGCCGACGATGTCGAAGCCTGCATCGCGGCCGTTGATCTAGCGATGGCCTACCGAGCCGAGTTTGGGCATGACGTTCTGATCGACCTGATTGGCTACCGGCGCTTCGGCCACAACGAGGCCGACGAACCTGCCTACACGCAGCCTGAGATGTACGCCGAGATTAAGCGGCACGCACGGGCCTGTGAGCTGTACGCCGCAAAGCTGACAGAGACCGGCGTCGTGACGCGTGATGAAGTTGATGCTTGGCAGCAGCAGGTCTGGGACAAGCTCAGCGGCGAGCACCAAGAGCTGAAGGAGCGAATCGAGGAAGCAGCAGCGCTTGAGATGGCGGAACAGGTCACCGGCGAGTACCTGCTTGACCGCACGCAGAGCCCGAAGATCGACACGAAGGTCTCCGACGAATCACTTCGCCTGATCAATGAGCAGCTCCTGACCGTCCCTGAAGGCTTTGATACACACGACAAGCTGGAACGGCAACTGGAGCGCCGACGCGTTGCGATTGGCGACGAAGGCGGAATCGACTGGGCGCAGGCCGAGTCGCTGGCGCTCGCTTCACTGCTGACCGAAGGCGTGCCAATCCGCCTGACCGGCCAAGACAGCGAGCGCGGCACGTTCAGCCAGCGCCACCTCGTCTTCCACGATGAGACGACAGGCCTGACCTACTCGCCAATCCAACACCTGCCCGAAGCGCTGGCGCCGATTGAGATTCATAACAGCCCACTTTCCGAGGCCGCGTGCCTTGGATTCGAGTATGGCTACGCGCAGGAATCGCCGGACACGCTGGTGCTGTGGGAGGCGCAGTACGGCGACTTCGCGAACGGCGCGCAGGTAATCATCGACCAGTTCATCGCCAGCGGCCTCGCCAAGTGGGGCGAGAGCTCACGCCTGACATTGCTGCTGCCTCACGGCTACGAGGGCGCCGGCCCTGAGCACTCCTCGGCGCGGCTGGAGCGCTTCCTGCAGCTCTGCGCCGAAGGCAACATGCGGGTCGCAAACCTGACTACGCCGGCCCAGTACTTCCATCTCCTGCGCCGCCAGGCGACGGTTGCCAAGCGCCGGCCGCTGGTGATTATGACGCCGAAGTCGTTGCTGCGACTGCCGCAGGCAACGAACCGCCTGAGCCACCTGACGGAGAAGCGCTTCTACCCCGTCCTCGCAGAGCCACGCGTGCCAGAGGAGAAGATCACGCGGCTGCTGCTCTGCACCGGCAAGATCTACTACGACCTCGTCGGCCACGAGCGCCGCGAAGGGAACGAGCGAGTTGCGATCGGGCGCATCGAGCAGCTCTACCCCTTCCCTGAGGGCGACATGCGCGAGCTCTTCGCCCGCTACCCGAACCTCGAAGAGGTCGTCTGGGTCCAGGAGGAGCCGCGCAACATGGGCGCGCGCGAGTACATGTTCCCGCGCCTGATGCAGATCCTCCCGGAGGGCTTTGAGCTTGGCTACATCGGCCGCCCGGAGAGGGCCTCACCGGGAGAGGGTTACCCGGCTGCCCATAACGCCGAGCAGCAGCGCATCCTCGCCGACGCGCTGGATCCTCAGATAGAGGTCAGCCCGTTCCCCGATAAGACCCCCGGCGAGCGCTGATCAGACGGAAATAAACTCGAGGTCGATCGTCATCTTGACGTCGTTCGAGAGTGCAAAGCCGCCCTTTGGCAACGGTGCGTTCCAATCGAGCGCAAAGTCGTTGCGGTTGATCGTTGTCTCGAGACCAACGCCAAGCTTTGTGTTCCCCATCGCGTCCTCGATTGGGTCGGTGATGTGGCCGGTGGCAGTTACGGAATGAGTGATTCCCTTGATTGTTAGGTCGCCGACGACCTCAGCCTTCTCACCATCGCGCGTCACGGAGGTCGAAACAAAGCTGATCTCCGGCGTGTTCTCAGTGTCGAAGAACTCTGGACCCTGCAGGTGTCCGTAGAGGTTCTTGTCCTTGACGACGATCGAGTCGGTGCGAACCTTGCCGCTAAGGGCGATCTGGCCGTCAACTTCAGTCAGCGTTGCCTCGATGTTGTCAAAACTGGCGCGGAAGTTGGCGACCAGCATGTGGCGCACGACAAATGCTGCGGTTGAGTGCGACTGAACGACGTTCCATGTGTGTGATGCGACTGCGTTAGTCATCTGTTGTGCCTTTCAAGGTAGTTGTCAGCGCAACAATAGCAGGACTGGTTGCGTGCGCAATGACCCTGTCTGCGAAGATCAACCCATGTGGGCGCAGTTTCCAATCACGCTCGAGCCGCGTCCGCGCGGTATTCACCTTGTTACCGGCGAGGTACTGGAAGCGTTAGACGAGCTGGAACTGATCTCAATTGGCCTCTGCCATCTCTTCATCCGCCACACGTCGGCGTCGCTGACGCTAGGAGAG
>CAMDLG010000115.1 GCA_945901565.1 Bifidobacterium breve
CCTATGCCTACGGCCAGCTACTAGCCCTCTCGGTCTACGGCCAATACCTCAAAGAGGGAGAAGCGTTCGTTCCCTCGTACCTTGAGATGCTCGCCGCCGGCGGCTCGCGCAGCCCCGAAGATCTCGCCAAGATCGCTGGTCTTGACCTAACCGACCCGGGCTTCTGGAAGTCAGGCTTGGAGCTGGTTGCAGCAGAGCTGGAAGAGGCCGAGGCCGCCGCCGACGAAGTCTTGGCCGAGCGCGGCGACTAGCGGTTGGCTTCGCGTAGTGCCCGGTCCATGTCGCGCTTGGTTTCGCGCTCTTTGATCGCTTGACGTTTGTCGAAGCGATCACGACCCTTCGCCAGACCTAGCTCAACCTTCGCGTGTTGACCCTTGAAGTAGATCCTCAGCGGCACCAGCGTTAAGCCCTTCTGCGAAAGCGCCCCGGCTAGCCGCTGACTCTCGACCCGCTTGGCGAGCAGCTTGCGGACCCGCTCAGGCTCATGGTTGTTGTCAGCAGCCGGTGCGTAGGGCGAGATATGACAGTTGTGCAGCCACATCTCCCCCTCCCAAACCTGGGCGTACGAATCCTTGATCTGAACGGCTCCCTCGCGCAGCGCCTTGACCTCGGTCCCGTGGAGCTCGATGCCGCACTCGATCTTCTCGACGATCTCGTAGCGGTGGCGAGCTTGCCTGTTGGTTGCGACGTCGCCGGGGGCGACCTTCTTTTTGCCTGCTTTAGCCATCTAGGGCGAGCCTAGCGAGCGGGAGGATCTTCGGCGAGTACAAGATCGACCCGGCCGCGCGCCTTATCGACCCGATCAACCTTGACTTGCAGACGGTCACCGAAGCGGATCGTTGAACCGCTCTTGTTGCCGGTCATGATCGTCCCCTGCTCGTTGAGGTCCCACCAATCCCCCTTGATCCGGCGGACCGGCAAGAAGCCTTCATGAGCGCCGCCATCGAAGCTGATGAATATGCCGGCTCCGATTAGGCCGGTCACCTCGCCTTCGAATGGTTCGTCTGGGCCGCGCTCAAGCAGGCGCCGTTCTAGTAAGAAGCTGCCAGCGATGGAGTCGGCGATCCGCTCTGTTCGAATCGCGTCGCGCTCACGTTCGCTGGTCCAGGCAGCCATCTCTTCAAGCTGGTCGGGGCGCGGCGCCTGCTCATCGCAGCCGACGGCGCTGAGCAGCGCGCGGTGGCAGAGGAGATCGGGGTAGCGCCGGATAGGCGAAGTGAAGTGGCAGTAGTTCGCGAGGCCAAGCCCCGCGTGGCCAAGATTATCTGGCGAGTAGCGCGCCTGACGCAGTGACCGAAGCACTAGATACGTGAGACCCATTCGCGCAACGCCGGTGCGCTTGACGTGCTCGTCAACCGCCAGTGAAGCCGCCGCGACGACCTCGCCAGCCTCGCGTGACGAGAGGTGCTCAGCTGTCGCTGGCGTGGCGACACCAAGCGATGCCAGCTGCTCAAGCAGCCGCTCGACCGACTCCGTCTCCGGGCGCTCGTGAATCCGATAAAGCGTCGGCAAACTCTTCTCCGTGCAGAGCGTCGCGACGGCCTCGTTGGCGGCGATCATCAGATGCTCGATCAAGCGGTGTGACTCGGTCTGGACACTGGCGACCGAATCGGCGACGTGGCCCTGCGTGTCGAACGAAAACTCAGGCTCGACCGACTCGATTGCCAATGCCGCTCCGCCAGCGCGGCGCGCTTCGTCGCGCTGAGCGGACACCTCGCGCGCAGCTGCGAGCGGCTCAGCCCAGGGCGCCTGCGCTTCGCTTTCACCAGCGAAGATCTCGTCAACATCCTCGTAGCTGAGCCGTTTGTCGGAGCGGATCGTCGAGCGGTAGAAGCTGCTGGCGACGAGCTTTGCGCCTTCGAACTCAAGTTCGGCCGTGACTGCGAGTCGGTCTTCCCCCGGAACCAGTGAGCAGGCATCGTTCGACAGCGCCTCGGGCAACATCGGCTCGACCGCTCCGGGCACGTAAACGCTAGTAGCGCGGCGCTGCGCTTCGCGGTCGACCGGATCGCCGGGCCGCACGTAGGCGCTTACATCGGCGATGTGGACCCAGATCCGCGTGCGCGTGTCGCTCAGCTTCTCGGCCGATATCGCGTCATCGAAGTCCGGTGCGCTCGAGGGGTCGATCGTGAAGGTCGTCAGCTCGCGCAGATCGCGCCGACTGGGCTCCGGGTGCGGGTGTTCTCGCGCGGCCTCGGCCGCCGCAAGGACGGTCTTTGGAAAGCGGCGGCGTAGGCCGCGGTCCAGCATCAGCGCCTCGACTACGTTGCGCGCAATCTCGGGGCTGCCAAGCAGCCGCAAGACCTTTGCCCTTGCGTTGCGCGAACGACCCCCAGGGGTCGCGATCAAAGCCAGCTTGCCGGCCTTTGCCTTGGCCGGCGGCTTGCCAATGCTTATCTGCTGTCCGGGCTCAAAGAACGGCTCGCCTACAAGGAATTGGCCGCGCTTTTCGAGCAGCACGACCTGCGGTTCACCGGCTGCGCGTTCCGGCTTGGGTGGCGGGGTCACTTGGTCACGCTATTACAGCCGCCGAGCTTGGCTAGCGCTGCTCGAAGCGCCTTGTCGCGCTTCGAATCACGCGGCTGCTTGACCAGCAAGTCGGGCTTCAGTCCGGAGCCCTGTGAAACACCCTTGCCGCCGAGGTTGCGGCCATTCGGTGTGAAGTACTGCCCAGCCGTGATGTCCAGTGCGCCGCCGTTCGACAGCTCGATCACCTCTTGGAAGACTCCCTTGCCGAAGGTCTTCTCGCCGACCAGCGTTGCGCGACCTGTGTCCTGCAGTGCACCGGCGACAATCTCTGAGGCAGAGCCGGTGCCGCCGTTCGTCAGCACGACGAGCGGAGCCTTGGGGACGATTGGATCGCCGGTCGCGCGGAGAGTTCGCGCCGGAACGCTGCGACCGCGAGTCGTGAGGATCGGACCCTCAGCGATAAACGCGCTAGCGATCAACTGTGCCTCGTCGACGAATCCTCCGCCGTTGTTGCGGAGGTCAAGAATGAAGGCCTGAGCCCCGCGGCGCTTCAGCTTCTTCAGCGCCGCGTAAACCTCAGCGTGCGCACCGGAGCTAAACGTCGACAGCGCGACGATCCCAATCTTCTTGCCGCAGACCGTCTTCATCGCCGACGCTACGACCGGCACGCTGATCGCGCGGCGCGTTGCTACAACTACGCGCTCCTCACCGTCATGGACGACCTTCAAACGAACCTTCGTGCCGGCTGGCCCCTTGACCAGCTCCGAGGATTGCTTGGCTGTCAGGCCTTTCAGTGAGCGACCGTTGGCCGCGACGATCTGGTCGCCAACGACAATCCCAACATCCTTAGCTGGCGAATCTTTGTAGACAGAGCGAATTACCAGTCCACGCTTAGCGCGTTCGACGGTGACGCCGATACCCGTGAAACTGCTGGCCTGCTGCTGCTGAAACTTTGCGTACTGAGCGGGCGTGAAGTAGTTCGAAAAGCGATCGCGTAGCGCCTTGACGGCGCCGCCAATTGCGTCGTTTGCCAATTGACCGGCGGGAAGCTTGCGGTAGTAGGTGTCGTTGATGTCGTTGAGCGCTTCGCGGACGACGATCTGATCGTCAGTGCCAACTAGCGCGCTACGAACTGGCGCTGGCACGATGTCGGCGTTGCGACCGCCAATCCAGACGCCGAGCGTGAGCAGCAACAGCGCCGCTACGAGCGCAGCGGCAGCGAGCAGGATGGTTATGACGACGCGGCGTGAGGACATTGTGCAAGCAGCGCTATCGGCTGCTCAGCAGAGAGTAGGGAGATTCAAGGCAGGGCCGCGCAGCGACGCCGCTAGACCTGGAGGAAGCGGCGCAGCGAGATCGCTGAACCGAGCGCGCTGACGGCTACACCGGCAGCCAGCAGAATCGCAACGAGCAGGCCAAAGCTGATCGTGCTTGGGGCCGAGAGGAGAGCAAAGTCGCTAACGAGCGGATCGACGAGCGCAACCTTCATCACACCGAGTAGGAGGACCGCCAGCACAGCACCTAGCGCGCCAAGGATCACGGCCTCCATGACAAACGGCCAGCGAATAAAGCCGTCGGTCGCGCCAACCAACTTCATCACTTGGATCTCACGGCGCCGCGCGAAGACCGAGAGGCGGATCGTGTTGGAGATGAGGAGGATCGAGGCAACGATCAGTAGCGCTGCGAGCAGGCCGGTTGTGAGCTTGACGACTCGCGTCGCGGTGAGAATCTTTTCGGTGTTGTCCTTCGATGAACCGACCGAGTCGATCGAAGGGTCGATCGTCGTGCGCCCTCCGCCGGGCGTTTGCGGCTGGATCGCGCTGACTAGCGCTAGCGCGTTATCCGCGTTGGTTGGCGTGACTCGGAGCGTGTCAGGCAGCGGGTTCGAGCCGAGCAGGTCGTAGGCCTCAGGGTTCTTGCGTCGCTCTTTCGCGTAAGCGGCGTCCTTGCTGACGTACTGAACCGACTTGACGCCGTCGATCTTGTTGACCTGCGCGAGGACCCGCTGCGCATCTGCTGGCGTCGCGTCGCTCTTCATGTAGACGTTGACGATTACTTGACCGCGAACGTCGTTTGCGGCTCCTGTCGTCGCCTGAACGATCGGGATGAAGACACCGAGAACTAGAAGCGTGACTAGGACCGATGCCAAGGCAGCAAAACTTGGGACCGCATTGCGAGCGATCGATGTAAACGCCTCTCGGGTAAAGAAACTCAGCTTCATTAGTCTCGGAACGCCTCATCGAAGTCGTCGCCTGGCTCACGTGGCTGCTCAGCGCGACGCGGTTCAGGCGCAGGCTCACGAAGTAAGGCGCCAAACTCAGCGGTCGAAATGTCGGTCGGTGCGTAGCGGCCGTCGAGTTCGTCGCGGACGATTACGCCGTCGGCAAGTTCCAGGACGCGCCGGCGCATACGGTCGACCATCGCCGAATCGTGAGTCGCGACGAGGACCGTGGTCCCAGTTCGGTTGATCCGATTAAGCAGCTGCATGATGCCGATCGAGGTCT
>CAMDLG010000116.1 GCA_945901565.1 Bifidobacterium breve
TCGATCAACCAGAAAAGCTGCGGCTGCCAGACGGGCTCGACTGCGGCGAGCTGCCGGCCACGCCGCAGCTTGGCGAGCAACTAGCTGAGCCTTTCTGCCAGCCCGGTGAGCCTGCCGCACGGGCCGCGCTTGAGCTTTGGCTTGATGGCCCAATCGACTCCTACGCTGAGCTCCACGACAATCTCAGCGGCGGCACCAGCGACCTTTCAGCTTGGCTGCGCTGGGGCTGTATCTCAGCGCGTGAGACAGAGCAGCGCGCACAGGATCGTGGCGGCGAGGGGGCCGAGGCGTTCGTCCGTCAGCTCGCCTGGCGCGACTTCTACGCCCACGTGCTGCTGATGTTCCCGGACAACATCAAGCTCGAATACCAAGCAAAGTTCCGCGAGCTTGAGTGGGTCAGCGACGAACAGGGCTTCACGGCTTGGTGCGAAGGCCAAACCGGCTACCCGCTGGTTGACGCCGGAATGCGCCAGCTTGCCGCAAGCGGCTGGATGCACAACCGCGCGCGAATGGTTGTCGGCTCGTTCCTGACGAAGGATCTGCAAATTGACTGGCGCCGCGGCGAGCAGTGGTTTGAAGAGATGCTGCTCGACGCCGAGCCCTCACAGAACAACGGCAACTGGCAGTGGATCGCCTCGACCGGCGTAGACCCAGCGCCCTACTTCCGACGGATCTTCAATCCGATCCTGCAGCAGCAGCGCTTTGACCCAGATGGCGATTACGTCCGCCGCTGGGTGCCGGAGCTGGCCAGCGTGCCGACGAAGCGACTGGCCGAGCCGTGGCTAATGAGCGACGACGAGCAGTCCGAGGCTGGCTGCGTGATCGGGCGAGATTACCCAGCGCCGGTTGTCGATCACGCGGCCGCGCGGCTCGCGACGATCGAGCGCTACCGCGCGGTTTCACCGCCAAAGGACTGATTGGCAGTGGGCCACACGGCACTCGTTCTCGGCGACCAACTGATGGCTGGCAACCCTGCGCTCGAGGGGGCTGAGCGGGTCGTGATGATCGAGTCGCTCGCGGTGCTCGGGCGCGGTCCAATTCATCGCGCGCGCGCCCAGATCGTCCTCAGCGCGATGCGCCACTACGCCGAGGAGCTGCGTGGCCGTGGCCTTGAGGTAGTTGAGCACCGCGGGGCGGCTTCATTCGAAGCGGCGCTTGACGGCGAGAGCGGTGAGATCGTCTGCGCACAGCCCAACCGCGCTTCAGCCGCCAAGGCGCTGGCAGCGCGTGGCGTCAAGTTGATCGGCAGCAACCAGTTTCTGACTTCGCCGGAGCAGTTCGCGACCTGGGCCGACGGTCGCAAGTCGCTGACGATGGAGCCGTTCTACCGCGAGCAGCGGCGAAGCTTCGGTTTGCTTGTTGATAGCGAAGGAGAACCGGCCGGCGGCCGCTGGAACTTTGACGCTGAGAACCGCAAGCCGCCGAAGAGCGGGGTTGAGGCGCCCGCCGCTTGGCGACCGAGCGAGGATCAGATTGACGAGCAGGTGCGGGCTGACTTGGCTGGCTGGGAGCTCGAGCTTTGGGGCGAGGACGAGTCGCGCCGCTTCGCTGTGACGGCGGCCGAAGCCCAGCTTGCACTGGCCGACTTTGTCGAGCATCGCCTGCCGCAGTTCGGCGCATGGCAGGACGCGATGGTTCCTGGCGATCCATTTCTCTTCCACGCACTGCTCAGCGTTCCACTAAACCTCGGCCTGATAGAGCCGCTACAGGTGGCACAGGCCGCGCAGGATGCCTGGGAAGAAGGCCGAGCGCCGATTGAAGCGGCTGAGGGTTTCATTCGCCAAGTGATCGGCTGGCGCGAATATGTATGGGGGATGTACTGGCTGCGCAGCGGGCAGTGGCAGAGCGATAACGCGCTTGACGCCACCGCTCCACTCCCCGCCGCCTACTGGGGCGAGCCGTCGGGCTGGGCCTGCCTTGATGGCGTCGTCGACGGCGTGCGCCGCCACGGTTACGCCAACCACATTGAGCGCCTGATGGTGCTCGGCAACGTCGCGATGCTGGCCGGGCTTGAACCGTGGGAGGTGGTCGGCTGGTTTGAGCGCGCCTTCGTTGACGGAGCCGAGTGGGTGATGGCTCCCAACGCCGCCGGCATGGCGCTCTCTGCCGACGGCGGCGCGATGATGACGAAGCCGTACGCCGCCGGCGGCAACTACATCCACAAGATGAGCGGCGGCGCCTGGTGCGCGTCGTGCCAATACTCGCCGAAGAAGCGCACCGGCGAGGATGGCTGCCCGGTAAGCGCTCTCTATTGGGATTTCATCGGCCGCAACGAGGATCGCTTCGCCGGCAATCACCGAATGGCGATGCCGGTTCGCGGCTGGCAGAAGTTCGATGCCGCTGAGCAGCAGGCGATCAAGGGTCGCGCCGCGCTGGCCCGCGACGAACTAGCCGGGCTCAGTCCGGACGCCGCGCGCTGAGCAGCAGGTTGTAGAAGATCGTCGCCGGCAGGCGGCCCTCGAGCAGGCCGCGGTCAAGCTTCTGCAGCGCGAGGTAGCCGCGGAAGGCGTACTGCCGCCAGAACATCGGCACATCCTCAGGCGCGGCGGTTGCCTCCAGTGCGCGGTTGGTCCAACCGAACCAGTTCGCCAGTAGCTCCTCGCCGCGAACGTGGACCTCTTCGAAGCCTGCTGCGTCGGTGATCACTTCAAGTTCCGACGGCACGAAGGCGTGAACATCAACGTGCTGCTCAAGATCGTGGTTATGCGCGCCGCCATCGCTGTCTCCGACAGTTGCTGGCGCGGCCCGCAGCGCCGCACGCCAGAGCGGCGCGGCCGTGGTAGCTGCGCGCTTTGGAAGCTGCGCGATGCGGTCGCCGTTGCGCGACGGCTCGCCGGCGAAGATCACTACGCCGCCCGGTTTTAGAACGCGGAAGAACTCGGCGAAGGCTTGGTTCAGGTCGGGGATGTGGTGGAGCACGGCGTGGCCGAGCACAAGGTCGAAGCTCTCGTCCTCGAACGGCAGCGCCTCGGCGTCGCAGACCTCGGTCGTGACGTCGAGGCCGAGCTGATCGGCGTTACCTTGCAGCGCTTCGATCATCCCGGGCGAGATGTCTGTGCAGGTCGCCTCGTCGATCACGCCTGCCATCAACATGTGCAGCGAGAAGTAGCCGGTGCCGGCGCCGATCTCGAGCGAACGGCTGAAGTGGGGCAGCTTGCCGCCGAAGGCCTTCTCGACCTTTGTCAGCACTTGGTCGCGGCCGATCATTCCCCAGTCGATTCCCCACTTGGCGTCGTAGGCTGCCGCCGCGCCGGTGTGGTAGCGGGTGTTGACGTCACGGATCTCGTCTGGAGTCTGTGGTTCTGGCATTACGCCCGGGGAGGCTAGCGATCGGCAGAAATCCGCGGCTCGCTGACCGCTCGGTCAGAAGCTGCGAAACTGAATCGATGGCTACCGAGGCTCCAACAACGCTTGACCTGCCGCCTGGCCCAAAGCAGCCGCGCTACGCGCAGGCCTTGCAGTGGGTGATGCGGCCGCAGGAGTTCGCCGTGCGCCAACGCGAGCGCTTTGGCGACGTCTTCACGCTGGAGTTCATCGACGGGCAACCGCTCGTAGTTCTCAGCGACCCGGAAGACGTCCGCACAGTCTTCACCGGCTCGGCCGAAGTGATGCACGCCGGCGAAGCGAACAAGCTGCTCGCGCCGGTCCTCGGTTCGCGTTCGATTCTGCTGCTCGATGAAGCTGAGCACCTGCGCCATCGGCGGCTATTGCTGCCGCCATTTCACGGCGAGCGGATGCTGCGCTACGAGCAGATCATGGCCGAGGCCACGCGGCGCGAGCTGGCGACTTGGCAAGAGGGTGAGACGATCGAGATGCTGCCGCGGATGCAGGCGATCACGCTTGAGGTGATCATGCGTGCCGTATTTGGAATTGAAGACGGGCTGGAAATGGAGCGGCTGCGCGTGCTGCTGCGGACGATGCTCCAGCAGACAACCGACATGCGCCAGATGGCGCTGAGCCTGATCCTTGGCCCAGACTCGGAGCGGCTCCAGCAGCGTCTTGATGAGGTTCTCAGGCCGGTCGACGAAGAGCTCTACCGCGTAATCGCCGAGCACCGCCGCGCGCCTGACCTTGAAGAGCGCGGCGACATCCTTTCGATGTTGCTGCTGGCGCGCGACGAAGACGGTCAGCCGCTCAGCGACGAGGAGCTGCGCGATGAACTCATGACGCTGCTGCTGGCCGGCCATGAGACGACTGCCAGCTCACTCTCGTGGGCCTTCGAGCAGCTCACGCAAAAGCCGCAGACGCTGGAGCGGCTGACCGAGGAGCTGCGCGGCGGCGACGACGAGGCCTACGTAGACGCTGTGATCCAGGAAACGATGCGGCTGCGGCCGGTCCTGCCGATCGTGATCCGCGTGCTGAAGGAGCCGATCACCGTCGGCCAAGGACGCTTCCGATTGCCGGCCGGCACGCGCGTCGCACCGGCGATCATGCTCGTCCACCTTCGCGATGACATCTACCCTGAGCCTTTCGAATTCCGACCCGAACGCTTCATCGAAACGCCGCCCGGCACCTACACCTGGATCCCATTCGGTGGCGGCATGCGCCGCTGCGTTGGTTCGGCATTCGCGCTGTTTGAGATGCGCGCCGTCCTGCGCGCCGTGCTGACCAGCTTTGAGATCGAGGCCGTCGGTGGGCCTGAGCGGATCACGCGCCGCTCGCTGACGATCGTGCCCGACCATGGCGGCCGCGTGCGGCTCGTCAGGCGCCTTGAAGCTGGCGGCCGCGACGGTGAAGAGCAAGGCGCCCTAGCGCTCTGATGAGTGTTGGCGAACCGCCAGAGCGCACCGACCCTGGCGCGCCGCGGATCTTCCAGTCCGGCCAGCCGGACGGCGTGCCGCCACTCGAGCTGACCGGCGAGCGGACGCTGCCCGACGTTCCCTTCGG
>CAMDLG010000117.1 GCA_945901565.1 Bifidobacterium breve
GGTACGAGTTAGGGCGCTTGACATCGCTGAGCTTGCGGAACGTGCCTTGCTCTACGAGCAGCTGGCAGAGGCGTTCGTACTCCTCGGCCGAGCCGTCGCACCAGACGACTTTCTCTGGCTTCGCCATTGCGGCGATCTCATCAACCCAAGCGACGAGCGCTTCGTGTTTTGTTGGTACGGCCGTATCGGTCATCCGTGAATCTCCTAAGCGGCTTCGCCGGGCTCGCGGCGCGGCACCAGCACTAGCCGCTTGAACTCCGCAACCAGAACGCCATCCTGATTGAAGACGCGGGTGTGAACCTTCACGACGCCGCGGTCGGGCTTGCTCTTCGATTCCTTCTTCTCCAAGACCTCGGTTTCGCAGTAGAGCGTGTCGCCGTGGAATACCGGGGCCGGGTGGCTCAGCTCCTCTGTGGCGAGATTGGCAATCGCCTTGCCGGAGACGTCGCTAACGCTCATTCCTAGAGCCAGCGAGTAAACCAGCGGGCCTACGACAACGTTGCGCTTCTGCTGCGACGCTGCCGCGTAAACGTCATTGAGGTGCAGCGGATGGTGGTTCATCGTGATCAGGCAGAAGAGATGATCATCTGACTCAGTGACCGTCTTGGCCGGCCAGTGCTTGTACACATCACCTACCTCAAACTCTTCTAGGTAGCGTCCGTATGGGTGCGCTCCTGAGCTCTCGCGCTCGCGTTGGTCTGTGGTGAAACCGGGTTCTGACATTCGCTTCAGGCGTCTCCTGAGTTGCGGTTAACAATTTCTTCCCTAGGAGCCTGCCATACGAGCGAACAATTCGGCGCGACGTCTAATAACGTGGTGGCTATGAGACACCCAAGAGACTTCTTCAAGCCCCTCGCAATCGGCGCTCCGGACCCAGTAATGGAGATCCCGTTCACGCCTTCTCGGATGATCCACTTCTTCGATCCGAGCAACGAAAAGATGGCAGCCAAGCTGCCCGAGATCGCCAAGCAGACCGACATTCTGCTCGGCAATCTTGAGGATGCCGTCTCAGTCGAGAAGAAGGAGCCTGCCCGCGCCGGCCTCGTTGAGATCGGCAAGAACATCGATCTTGGATCGACTCAGCTTTGGACGCGGATCAACTCGCTTGAGTCGCCATGGGTGCTCGACGACATCACGACGCTAGTAACCGAGATAGGCGACAAGCTCGACGTAATCATGGTGCCGAAGGTTGAGGGCGCCTGGGATATCCACTACGTCGACCGCTTGCTCGCGCAGCTTGAAGCAAAGGCTGGAATCAAGCGGCCAATTTTGATCCACGCACTGCTTGAGACGGCTCTTGGCGTAGCAAACGTTGAAGAGATCGCCTACGCCAGCCCAAGGATGCAAGGGATGAGCTTCGGCCCTGCCGATCTTGCCGCCTCAAGGCGGATGAAGACGACCCGCGTCGGCGGCGGCCACCCTGGCTACCGCGTGATCGAGGACCCTCAGACCGATGATCCAGACGAGCAGCGCCCAAGCGCACAGCAGGACCTTTGGCACTACTCGATCGCCCGCATGGTCGACGCCTGCGCTAGCGCTGGCATTCTCCCCTTCTACGGCCCCTTCGGTGACATCAAGGACGTCGTCGGCTGCGAAGCGCAGTTCCGCTCGGCCTTCCTGATGGGCTGCGTTGGCGCTTGGTCGCTGCACCCGGTGCAGATCGACATCGCGAAGAAGGTCTTCTCGCCAGACCCGGATGAAGTGAAGTTTGCGCTGAAGGTGATCGAAGCGATCCCCGACGGGCGCGGAGTTCACATGATCGACGGCAAGATGCAGGACGACGCCACTTGGAAGCAGTGCAAGGTCATGGTTGATCTTGCGCGGATGGTGTCGGCTGACGATCCCGAGCTGGCAGCCTCATACGGACTGTAAAAAGCGCAACTAGCAACGCGAATGCGGCGACGGCAAAGAGCGTCGTGCCGCCGTTCCACTTGTAAAGCAGTCCCGCCGCCAGCGCTCCCAGCGCATAGGTGGCAACAACGCCGAAGCCAAGCAGCACGATCCGCACCGGCCGCTCGCTCGGGATCGCCGCAGAGCGGGCCGAGCTGCCAACCGCGTCGAGGCCGCGCGCCACTAGGTCAAGCGTGCCGTCGGTCAGCAGGCCGGTTACGAAGGTCGTGCGAATTGCCCACGCGCCAACCTTTTGGAACGAGCTCGTCTGCATCCCCATTGCCAGCGCCAACGAAGCTCCGGCCAGCAGCTCCGACCTGCCGCCTGAAAGTCTGCCGCCGGCAATTTCGATGATTAGCGCGCCAAGCGCAATCAGCAACGCTTCAACCACCAACGCAGCGGTCAGGACGTGCTTAACACCGCGCCGCGTCAAGCGCTCGATCAGCAGCGCCGCGGCGGCGAGACCGACGATGAAGGCGGCGATCGCGATCAGGTACTCGAGCGTCGCGAAGCCGTCGCCGCGCGCGATCGCGAGCCCGAGCAGCACCGTGTTGCCGGTTTGGTTGGCGACGAAGAGCCCGTCTAAAGACAGGTATGCAAGCCCGTCGCAGGCGCCGGCGATCAGCGCCAAACTAACCGCGATGATGATTAGTGCTCGCCCCTCTGTCCTCTCAGCAGACACCGGCGCAGCGTAGCCGGTAGAGTCCGGCGCCGCCTATGCGCTTTTACGAATACGAGGCCCGCGAGATCGTTCGCCGCGCCGGGATCCCCGTCACCGAGTTCGGGTTTGCGACGACGCCCGAGGAAGCAAAGGCAGCTGCCGAGAAGATCGACGGCCCCAGCGTCGTCAAGAGTCAGGTACTTAGCGGCGGCCGCATGAAGGCCGGCGGAGTGCAGTTCGCCGACACGCCCGACGAGGCGGCAGCGCACACCGTTGATGTCCTGAAGATCGAGATCGGCGGCCAGATGCCGCGCGGCGTGCTCGTTGACACGAAGGCCGAGGTTGAGCAGGAGTACTACGCCGGCGTCGTCTGGGACGGCACCGCCAAGCAGCCGGTAATCATCTTCAGTCCAGTTGGCGGCATCGACATCGAGCAGGTCGCTGAAGAACAGCCCGACAAGGTCGGCCGCCGCCACATCTCAAACCTTCGCCCACTGACCGGCTTCGAAGCCAAAGAGGTGATCGCCTCTACCGGCGTCACCGGCTCGGAGCTCAACAAGCTGGTCCCGATCGTCACGAAGCTCGCCCAGCTCTTCATCGACAACGACATGACTCTGGCCGAGATCAACCCGATCGGCCGGCTCGCCGACGGTTCGTTCATCGCGCTCGATGCTCACATGGATATGGAGAACGAGGCGCGGGGCCGCCACAAGAAGCTGCTCGCCGAGCTTGGCGTCGGCGACGATGAGACGCGCGAGGCCCGCGAACCGACGGCCTTCGAGCTGGCCGGCGAAGCGGTCGACGCTGAGGATCACCGCGGCGTCGCTGGCAACGTCACCGAGTTTGACGGCAACCTTGGCCTCGTAATCGGCGCCGGTGGCGGCTCACTGACGCTCTTCGATGCCGTCCGCGCCCACGGCGGCAAGCCCGCCAACTACTGCGAGATCGGCGGCAACCCGTCGGTTTCCAAGACCTGCGGCCTAGCCAAGCTGGTGCTGCAGAAGCCAGGCGTCGACAAGATCGCCGTGATGATGTCGATCGTCTCCAATACGCGCGTTGACATCGTCGCGCGCGGCGTTATCAAGGCCTGCCTCGAGCTGGGAATGGATCCGGCCGAGAAGATCGCAATCTTCCGCATCCCGGGCGCCTGGGAAGAGCAGGGCTTCCTGATCCTCGACGCTTATGGCGTCGAGTACGCAGATCGTTCCGTCTCAATGCACGAAGCCGCGAAGCGTGCGGTCGACAAGATCGGCGCCGGCTCATGAGCATCCTCGTAGACGCGAATACAACTTTCATCGTCCAAGGAATCACCGGCCGCGAGGCCGTGAACCTCACGCGCGAGTGCCTCGACTACGGTTCCGGTGCGAAGATCGTCGGCGGCGTAACGCCGGGCCGCCTTGGCCGCGACGTCCACGGCGTGCCGGTATTCGACACCGTCGCCCAGGCCGTCGCTCACCACGGCGCCCCGATCGACGGCTCTGTTGTGACCGTCCCCCCGGCCTTCACGAAGGACGCTGTCTTCGAAGCGATTGAGAACGGCATCAAACTGATCGTGATCGTCACGGAGCGGATCCCACGCCGCGACGTGGCCCAGATGGTCGAGCTGGCGAGCGCCAACGGCGCCCGCATCATCGGCCCCAACTGCCTCGGCATCATCGTCCCTGACGTAATCAAGATGGGCGGCATCGGCGGCCCCGCGAAGGACGCCGCTAAGGCTTACAGCCCGGGCACGATCGGCGTGATCAGCCGCTCGGGCGGAATGACGACCGAGATGTCCTCAACTTTGACCGCCGCCGGAATGGGCCAGTCAACCGCTGTTTCGATCGGCGGCGACGCGATCATCGGCTCCAGCTACGCCGAGCTGATGTCGCTCTTCGAGGCCGACGAGGCGACCGAGGGCATTGTGATCTACACCGAGCCCGGCGGCCGGATGGAAGCGCAGCTCGCGCAGTGGGTCGCGGAGAACAATTCGCGCCTGCCGATCGTCGCCTTCATGGCCGGCCGCTTCATGGATGAGATGCCGGGGATGAGCTTCGGCCACGCCGGCACGATCGTCGAAGGCAAAGAGGACACCGCGACAGAGAAGATCGCTCGCCTCGCCGAGGCTGGGATTACCGTCGCCGAGGAGATCAGCGAGATTCCGGCGCTGATCCAGGCCAAGATCGACGAGAGGAAGAGCTAATGCGCGCCGAGGGGATCTTCATCGCCGTTGAGGTTGAAGACGGCGCCGCCGCCGATGCAGCGCTGGCCGCCAAGCTGACCGAGGTCTGCCC
>CAMDLG010000118.1 GCA_945901565.1 Bifidobacterium breve
GCCTTGACCAAAGAGGCGAGCGTCCTCGACCGCGACGGCGCGGCGCCTTCCAGACATCACGACGACCTCGATGTCGGCTCGCAGGCAGGCCTCGATCGCCTTCGCGCCAAGCGTCGCAACCTCGCCGTCTGGCCCCGCAAAAAGTCCTCCGCCGGGGCCGAGAAGGGTGCCATCCATGTCGACATATGCGCAGCGCACCTGATCGAGGGTAGCCATCGGGCATACCATCCAAGGCGATGAGCACTGCACGCACTAAAGAGCCATGGAGCGAGCTGCTGGATGCAGGCCGCGCCGACGGCCGTCTGGTGCGCGAAGCCTACGAGGGATCACGCACGGCGCGGACGGCGCCGATCCCGAGCGATCTCCATCCAAAGCTGCTCGAGGGCCTCACAGCGGCTGGCATCAGCGAGCTTTATAGCCACCAGCTAGAAGCACTCGAAGCGGCATGGCAGGGGACAACGATCGTCACTACGGGAACGGCCTCGGGCAAGTCGCTCTGCTTCCAGCTACCGACGCTTGAGACGCTCTGCAGCGACGCCCACGCCCGCGCGCTCTATCTCTACCCAACGAAGGCACTCGCACAGGATCAGGCCCGCTCGATCGCGCGTTTTGGCCTAACCGATCAGGTACGCCCGGCGATCTACGACGGCGATACAGCGCGCGAGGAGCGCTCTGCGATCCGCAAGCGCTCCAACCTGATCCTCACGAACCCCGACATGCTGCACGTCGGGATCTTGCCCAACCACCAGGCTTGGGGTGACTTCTTCGCGAACCTCGCCGTCGTCGTGATCGATGAAGCGCACGTCTACCGAGGTGTCTTTGGCTCTCACGTAGCGAACGTCCTCCGCAGGCTTCGACGGATCGCGGCGGCCTATGGCACCGAACCCCGATTCCTGCTCGCCAGCGCGACGATCGCCAACCCGGTTGAGCTAGCTGAGCGGCTGACCGGGCTAGCGCCGGTTGCTCTCGTCGATGACGATGGCGCGCCAGGTGCCAGCCGCGAGATCGCGATGTGGAACCCCCCGATCGAAGATGAGCTGCTGCAGACGCGGCGTAGCGCCTTGACTGAAGCGGCCGCGATCGTTGCCAGCTTGGTGCGCGCTGAGGCGCGGACGATCTGCTTCATCAAGTCACGCAAGGGCGTCGAGGTTGTGGCAAAGCTTGCCGCAGAGGACTTGCGGCGGCGAGGCGACACAGAGAGCGCCAACCGGATAGCCGCCTACCGCGCCGGCTACACACCGCAGCAGCGCCGCGAGCTAGAGGCGAAGTTGGTCAGCGGCGAGCTGCTGGCAGTAGTTACAACCGACGCGCTGGAGCTGGGAATCGACATCGGCCAGCTCGACGCCGCGCTCTGCATCACGTTCCCCGGCACTGTCGCTTCACTGCGGCAGATGTGGGGCCGCGCCGGGCGCCGCGGCCGAGGCTTGGCTATTTACGTGGCCGGCGATGACGCGCTTGATCAGTTTTTCTGCCGCCATCCCGATGAGTTCCTCGACAGGCCGGTTGAGACAGCGATCCTTGAATACGAAAACGAGCAGATCCACCTAAGCCACCTGACCTGCGCTGCGCACGAAGCTGCGATCGACCCAGATGACGATGCCGAGATCCTTGGGCCGCGTCTGCGCGCACACTGCGAGGCGCTTGTCGCTAGCGGTGCGATGGTTGAACGGCGCGGCTCCTTCACGTTGCGCTCGCCGGAAGACTTTCCGGCGGCCCGCGTCTCGCTGCGCTCGGCCTCGCCAGACAACATCAGTGTGATCGACGTAAAGCAGGGTGAGCTGATCGGCACGGTCGAAGCGGCGCGCGCCTGCTCAACCGTCCACGACGGAGCGGTCTACCTGCACATGGGTCGCTCCTACTCGGTCACTGCGCTCGATCTTGATCGCCGCGAGGCGTTGGTGGAGCCATTCAGCAGCGATTGGTTTACGCAGCCGAAGCAGGAGACCGACACATGGATTGAGCAGCTCCTAGACAGCCGCGAAACGATGGGCGTGAAGCTGAGCTTTGGGCGGGTTACCGTCAGCGAGCAGGTGCTCGCCTATCAGCGCAAGCGCCAGCCCGGCAACGAGGTGATCGACATCAATGCGCTGGACCTACCGCGTACGCAGTTCACCACGCAGGCCCTCTGGTACGAGCTGGGCTCGCTCGCCAGCGAACTACCGCTCGACGTGCTGCTCGGCGCGCTGCACGCCACCGAGCACGCCCAGATTGCCGTGCTGCCGCTGCTGGCGATGTGTGACCGCTGGGATATCGGAGGACTCTCGACTAATTCCCATTCGCAGACCGGCGTGGCAACGATCTTTATCTACGACGGACACCCAGGCGGCGTGGGGATTACCCGCCAAGGCTTCCTGCGCTTCGAGCAGCTCGTCGGCGACGCACGGCGACTGATTGCTGAGTGCCCTTGCGCGGAGGGCTGCCCGTCATGCGTGCAGTCTCCGAAGTGCGGCAACTTGAATGAGCCGCTGCATAAGGCAGGCGCGCTCGAACTGCTTGAGCTGATGCTCGCCGCCGGCTCCTAAGGCGCCGCTCTCAGAGTCTGCAATCTCTCGTTCAGTTTTCAGGCCGGCGCGTCGAAAGCAGCCCTTCAGGGTTTTATTTACATCGCGATGAAACGTTCTCTACTAACAACCGGGCTTACGATTACTGCGCTGCTGCTCGCCGCAAGCAGCGCGCTGGCCGACAGCGGAGCTACCTCGCCGGGAGGCGACACCGCCCCCACGCCACCGGTTGAAGACCCAAGCGGCGGGACCTCCTCGGGGACTCCGGTACCGGTGGTACCCGGGCGCCCGCGGCTCCGTCTTCAGAAGCTGAGTGACGCGACGCTGAAGAGCGGCCAACACCCCACCGTGATCGTGCGGATCAGCCGATCAAAGGCAAAGAGCGCAAGGGTCAAAGTCGCAATCGCCCGCAGCGGCAAGAAGACGCTGACCGTCAACGCCGGCCGGCTGACCACAAACAAGAGCCACTCGATCAAACTTCCCGCGCTGACAAGCGGCAGCTACCGGATCACCGTTAGCGTTTACGGATCTTCGGCGGCGCAGGTGGTTCGCGGCAGCGCGCTGCGCTTGCGCGTTAAGGCGCGCACTGACAGCCAAACGCCGCCGCCACCGTCCTCATCGTCGGGAGTCTTCCCGGTGCGCGGCTCGTGGACCTTCGGCGGCTCCGGCGCGCGCTTTGGCGCTGGCCGCACCGGCCACACGCATGAAGGCCAAGACATAGTCGGCGCTTCTGGGCTTCCGATCGTCGCCCCGCTGGCCGGTGAGGTTCGCTACGTCAACTACCAGGCCGGTGGCGCCGGGCGCTACATCGTGATGCGCGCTAATAACGGCTGGGACATGTTTTTTGCGCACTGCCAGTACGCGTCGGCGGCGGTCCGCGAAGGGGAACGCGTCAAGGCTGGCGACCGCCTCTGCCTACTTGGGTCTACCGGCGATTCAAGCGGACCCCACCTGCACTTTGAGCTGTGGCCAGACGGCTGGCGAGATAAGTCCGGCACGAGGCCGATCGATCCGCTGCCGCAGCTTAAGAAGTGGGCGCGCTAGAGAGCACCAACAAAATGCCTATGCAATGCTTAGGCAATGAAGTCTCTCTCAATCGGTGAAGCAGCGCTCGCCCTCGGCGTAAGCGCCGACACTCTCAGGCGCTGGGACCGCACTGGCAAACTGAAGACAACCCGCGACAAGAGCAACCGGCGACGGGTCCCACAGAGCGAGATCAAGCGGCTCAGCGGCCACGCGCCGCGTCACAAGGCCGGCGACAGCCTGTCGGCGCGCAACCGCTTCCCCGGCGTCGTTCGCTCAGTCCAAGTTGACGGAGTGATGGCCGTAGTCGAGATTGAGGCGGGGCCGCACCGCGTAACAGCCGTGATCACCCGTGACGCAGTCGAGGAACTTGGACTAGCGCCCGGTGTTGCAGCCACCGCAGCCGTGAAGGCCACCTCGGTAATGGTTGACCGCACCGACCGATGAGCGCCACTCCCCCGCTGCTCGCCCCGTCGCAGCTAGCGATGCGCTTCGACCGACGCGAGCTGGCCGGCGCCGTGGCCGACCTTGGTGTGCTCGTTCCAATTGCCGCCGCACTGATCATCAAGAACGGCTTGACGGCAACGGCAGTGCTCCTGCCGGCCGGAATCCTCTACCTGATCGTTGCGTTCGCCTTCAGGCTGCCGATCCCAGTCCAGCCGCTGAAAGCCTTCGGAGCGATCGCGATAGCCAAGGGGCTCGGTGCGGACGAGATCGCCGCGGGCGCGCTGCTGATGGGCGTCATCTTCTTCACGCTCGGCGGCGCCGGGCTGATCGACTGGGCCGGACGAGCATTCCCTAAACCGCTGATCCGCGGCGTGCAATTAACGGTCGGGTTGCTCTTCCTGAAGATCGCTTGGGGGCTCGTCTGGACGGCTCCAAAGTCGTTTAGCGATGCAACCGCCGATCCGTGGATCCTGCTCACGCTCGCGCTAGTTGTCTTGGCCGCAGCGATGGCGCTGCGGAAGCATCTGATCGCCCTTGTGCTCGTAATCCTTGGGCTGGCAATCGCGCTGGTCCGCTCCGGCGCTGAGATGAAACTCGGGCCGTCGGGGCTACCGCTGCCGGACTTGAGTGGCGCGGCCTTCGCCAGCGCGCTCGTCGTACTCGTAATCCCCCAGCTGCCGCTGACTTTCGCCAACTCCTGCCTAGCGACGGCCGATGCAGCAAAGGTCTACTTCGGACCGGCCGCAAAGCGCGTCAAGCCAGGGCGCCTGGCGATGACGCTTGGCGCCGTGAACTTGCTGGCCGGGTCGATCGCCGGAATGCCTGTCTG
>CAMDLG010000119.1 GCA_945901565.1 Bifidobacterium breve
TCCAACGGCGCGGTAGGAGCAAAGGGCTTCAACGCCAATTCGACCGATCAGGGCATCCTCTACGACGATCTCACACCGCTTCTCGGCAACGTTTCAGCGGCGGCCCTGAAGAGCCACTTCCTCTCTGAGAAGTTCGGCGTCTCTGGCCCAATCGTCACGACAGAGAAGACCGGCCGCAAGGGCCTCACAATCGTCCGCGGCGCCGACGGTATCCCGCACATCAAGTCAAATAATCGCTGCTCGATCGCATTCGGAATGGGCTGGGTTGCAGCCAAGGATCGCGGCGTGCTGCTCGGCTTTGGGCTCGGGCCGGCGTTCGTCGCAACGCTCGACGTCCCTGGCATCAACGCCTTCGGACTCGTTACTTCCGCCCGCAAGTTCACACCTTCGGCTGCGACGCGGAAGTTTGTCTCCGATCAAACCAAGACGCTGAAGAAGTTCGGCAAGGACGGCAAAGAGATCATCGCCGACTTCACCTGCTGGGCAGACGGAGTCAATGCCTTCGGTGAGCGTGAGGCGGCGCCGGCGGCACGGCTGCCAAAGGTTGGCCTAACAGAAGCGATCGCTGCTTACGCCTTCATCGGCTCAATCTTCGGCAACGGTGGTGGCGGCGGCGTTGATAGCTCGATGTTCCTCAAGCGGCTGCAGGGCGAGTTTGGCGCCGTAGACGGCACCCGCATCTACCGCGAGCTGCACCAGGTCAATGAGCCTGAGGCAACTACCTCGATTCCTAAGGCTTTCCCGTTTAACACTGTCCCGAAGGTCGCTAACGGCATACTGCCGGGCTCGCCGCTGGTTGACATTGCTTCAAAGTCAAGCCTTGCTGCGAAGACGCTCGCGGCTACCGCAGCTAGCCACCGCCTTGCCTCCAACGCGCTACTGGTTAGCCCTGGCAAGTCGGCCACGCCAAACGCAAAGGCCGTGATGGGGCCACAGGTCGGCTACTTCAACCCTGAACTGCTTATGCAGGTTGAGATCGATGGCCCGGATGGCATTCACGTGGCGGGTGCCACTCCACCGACGATGCCGTACGTGCTGCTCGGCCGTGGCAAGGACTTTGCTTGGTCGCTAACCAGCGCCAGCAACGACAACACAGACGTCTTCCTCGAGAAGCTCTGCGAGCCGGGCGGCGGGGCACCCACGCGCAGCTCTACTTCTTACGAGCACAACAAGAAGTGCATCAAGATGAAGCGCTTCGACGCCGGCCTGCTAGCAAAGAAGGGCTCGGAACCCGCACGCGAGGTGATCTTTAACGAGACCGTCCACGGCCCAGTCGGCGGAACTGTGACGATCGGCGGCAAGCCGTACGCGATTGCGACGATGCGCGCAACACGCGGCCGTGAGCCGGTGTCGGCGCTCTTCTTCAAGCACATGAATGAGAACAAGCCGACCTCTCCGACCAGCTTCTTCAAGGTCGCAAATGAGCTTGAGACGACCTTCAACATCCACTATGCGGAGAGCAAGCACATCGCGTTCTTCTCATCGGGAAGGCTGCCGATCCGAGCTGCAGGCACAGATCCAAGCCTCGCCACGCTTGGTACCGGCCCGTATGACTGGAAGGGCTTCCTCTCCCAGAATCAGCACCCACACCAGGCCGATCCGCCATCCGGGTACATCCTCAACTGGAACAACAAGCCGGCGCCGCAGTGGGGCTCAGCCGACGGTGATTACGATGCTGGCTCTGTCCAGCGCGTTGAGATGTTCACCGGCTTCCCTGCGAAGTCGAAGCTCGAACATGTAGTTGGCGTGATGAATGGCGCCGCGACGCGCGACATTCGCGCTTCGATCGGCTGGCCAGTGATCAAGCGTGTGCTGGCGGCGCGGCCTTCGCCGAGCCAGATGGCAACAGACGCGGCTCAGCAGATGAGCGACTGGCAGGCTGCTGGTTCATCGCGGATCGATGCAAACAACGACGGCAAGATCGATGCTCCGGGCGCTGCAGTGATCGACGCTGCCTGGCAGGGGATCGCACGCGCTGTGATCCGCGGCAAGCTGAGCGTGGAATCGACCGACGCGCTTCGTGAGCAGGTCGGTTATTCCGGCAACCCTGGTTCGGGCGGCTCGGCATTCGGCGGCGGTTGGTATTCATACGTCGATAAGGATCTGCGGAACCTGCTCGGCGAAGACGTCAAGTCACCGTGGACCGATCACTTCTGCGGCGGCGGCGACGTCAACATCTGCGCCAGAGCGCTTTTCGACGCGATCGACGCAGCCGCGAGCTCGCTGACGGAGTCAACCGGAAGTCAGTCCCCCGCCGACTGGCACGCCGACGCAAACGCTGAGCGGATCAGCTTTGGCCCGCTGGCTCCGCCCGACCCTCGCTTGGCTGGCGACCTGCCAACTGGCGTAAACAGGAACAAGTTCTCGATGCGTTGGACCAACCGTCCAACCTTCCAGCAGGCGATCGAGTTCAGCGGCCACCGCTAAGCCGCGGCTGAACTTAGGGCTCTACAGCGTCGCCATCCGTTTCGGCTGGCGGCGCTGTGAGCGCCTGCTCGCATCGCTAATCTGAACCTTCGTGTTAACGACCGAACGCAGCAGCGACGGCCGAGAGGCACGCCTAGAAAAGCAGCTCGTGATCGCGCTGATCATCGGCCTTGGTGCGGTCGTTCTGGCTGGCTTCTTGATCTACAGCCCGCGCTCGACATTCGATTCGCAGTCGGCGCTTAACTGGGCGCGCGACATCTGGGAAGGAAACCTGCCGAATTTCGGCGCCTACCGTGCACCGACCCAGCACCCGCTGATGCTGGCGCTTGGGCTGCTCTTCCAGCCAGCCGGTGATTATGGCCCGCAGTTGATGGTGCTTTGGTCGCTGATCGGCTACGTGGCGCTGCTGATCGCTGCCTTCCGTTTTGGCGTCCTGATCTCAGGGATCTTCGGCGGGATCGTCGCGCTGGGCCTGCTGGCAACACGGCTCGACGTCGCCTGGTTGGCTGGGGTCGGCTTCCTTGATCCGCCTTACGCGGCGCTGATCCTCTGGGCCGCCTTCCTCGAGGCCCGCTCGCCGCGCCGCGGCGGCATCGTCTGGGTGCTGCTGACGATGGCCGGGCTGCTGCGCCCCGAGGCTTGGCTGCTGACAGGGATGTACATGCTCTGGGTTGGCTACCCGCTTGAGTGGTCGGGGCGACTGCGGGTCCTTTGTTACGCCGCGATCGGGCCGCTGATCTGGTTTTCGATCGACTTTGCTGTGACCGGCAATCCGCTCTACTCGATGACGACGACGAGCCGCAATGCGGGCGATCTAGGGCGCAGCCGCCCCTTGGCGACGCTTCCCTATTACACGCTTTACTGGACCAACTCGGTCCTTAAGCTTCCGCTCTCAACGATCGCTGGGCTAGGGGTAGTGCTGGCGGTTCAGCAGCGCCGCCGACAGCTGATAATCCCAGCAGTCCTGGTAGCCGCCACCTGGTTCTCATATCTCGTTATCGCCAGCGGCGGTCTAGCGAACGTTTGGCGCTACATCCTCGTCGCCGCGATCGGCCTGATCCTCTTTGCAACTTACGCGCTAACCGGCTGGTCGCTGGTGGACCGTGGGAGGCGTCTGCGCAAGTGGTGGGCTGGCGGCGCGCTGCTCTGCGTGCTCGTTGGGGTTGGTTGGACGGCCACGCACCTGAATGTTTCGAAGATCGATTCTGACATCAAGCAGCGCCGCCAAGTCAGCGACAACTTCCGCTCGATCATGGTTCAGCCGGCCGTCCTGCGTGCGCGCAAGTGCGGCCCGGTCAGCGTGCCAAGCCAGAAGCTGCTGCCCGAAGCAAAGTGGGCGTTCCGACTGGAGCCACCACAGATCATCCCTCGCTCTGACACCAGTTTCCCCGTTCAGAAGCAGGGCGTCGCAATTGTCATCAACCCGTCATACGAGTCGCGGCCTGACCTCAACATCAACGAGTACGCCGTTGACCTTAGTTGGGTGCGGCTGCAGATTCCCCCGCCTGGGTTCAAGTTGATCGCTTCAAACGAGTTTTTCCTCGCCTATGGGCGCTGTGCGCCCTAGCGCGGCGCGAAGCTGAGCAGCGTCGGCCGCAGGTAGCTCGGCGGGAATGGCCAGGGCCTCGGCATGATCTGCCACTGCAGCAGGCCGCCGCCGAAGCTGACGCTGTCGAGCCCTTCGCTTTCACCGGTCATCTTGCGCTCGATCTCTAGCCGCACGCTTCCGTCGATGAGCGAGACCGAGTTGACTTCGAACGAGCTGCCGCGCTGACCGGCGAGCATTAGACGGCCTCGCCAGAAGGCTGCTCCAGTGACGCCGGGCAGCAGGCGCAGAACACCGCTGAGGCGGCGCACCGGCCGCAGCGCGACGCCAGCGGCTGCGCTCTTTGCGCTGATCTGTTCGGCTGTGAAGGCGATCAGATCGCCGCCCGATGAGCTCCACGCGAGCCGCCCATCCGGTGATACCTCGACCCACATCAGCTTGCTGGCAGCGTCGGTCTTGACGTGGTAACGCCATTTGAGTGTTGATTTGTCAACAACGCCAATCGCCGCGCGGCGACAATGTTCGCTGCCGCCGTAACACTCGAGCGGCAGCAGGATGCGGCCGCGGCCGCCCGGGTCGAACGATGGGTCGCCGATGTGGTTGAAGCCTTCGCTGCGCTCTACATCGCTGGGGATTGCATGGTCGTTTTCGGCGCGCTCGCGCAACGCCAAGTCGGTTCGGTAGACGCCCTTGGCGATCCCAGTGAAGATCAGGTTTGAGCCCTGAGCGTCGGTGAAGCTAGTGATCCCTTGCCAGTAGCTGAGCCTGATCGGCGTTGCACTAACGAGGCGCCAGCGGCCTGGGTCAGCGGCGCTGGC
>CAMDLG010000120.1 GCA_945901565.1 Bifidobacterium breve
GAATGCTCAACGCGTTTTGATCTTGTCCCGCAGGAACGGGATCACTGTCTTGATGAAGTCGTTCGTCCGGGGCGCGGCCAAGACCGGATCGAGGTGGCTGTTCTTGTCTTCGCCGTGGACGATCACGAGCTTGCTGGCAGGGACCTTCGAGCGCGCTGCAAAGTTCTTCGCGCCATTGACGACTCCGTCCCTCACAACCCCGTCACGCATAGCGGTCAGCGAAGTCTGGAATGCGTAGTACGGGATGTTGACGTCGGCCAAGTGGCAGAGCCGCAGCCCCAATACCTTTGCGGCTTCGCTCTTGCAGAGGATTGCGCTGGCGCCGTTGGTGTCGACGTTGAGGCGCGTCGGGTAGTACCAATCAACGCCGTTTGTTCCGTACTTGTCGCCGCCGAAGCCCTTGATGACGTTTTCGATCGGAGTCACTTCGCCGTTCTGCCAGTCGCGCAGCGCAGCTCCGGGCGGTGCGATGTTGCCAGCGCGCACTTGAATCAACGACAGCAATTCGGGCGACGTATCGTTGTCGAATGCATACCCCAAGGCGCCGCGGTTGGTGGTCGCATAGTCAGACTTGAGTGTCTTTGGTAGCAGCGGGAAGTTCTGCAGGATCGATGCTCCGCGCGGATCCTTCAGCGCCGCTAGCGCTCCAATCTGAGCGAACGGACCTGTAACCCACGAAAATCCGCGCACGCCAAGAAGGTTTAGCCAAGGACCCTGTGGCTTCGGCTCGGGCGACGCGGCAGTCGGCACGTTGAGAGCCTTAAGAGAGTCTTCGGCGGCCTTCTTTGTGTCGGTTGAGTCGAAGGTTCCAGCGAGCCCGCCGTCGATCGCGACGATCCCGGCGATGTCCTTATAACCGGCCTTGCCGTTGAAGTCCCAGGTCGCGTAAGCGGCGGCCATCGATGCGCCCAGCGAGTGACCGCCGAGGATTACCGTCTTACCAGCCTTCTTGGCTTGGAGGATCACGGTGCGGGCATCCTCCAACTGCATCTTCATGCCCCAGTTCTTCATGTAGGCGTAATCGGCCATCGGGAGCGGGCGGAAGTGATTGGTGATCTTCTTGTTGGTAACCCAGCCGAGGTAGTAATCGAGCGCTTGCTTCGGCGTGGCCTTGCCGCTGAGCGCCTTGACCATCATCGAGTTGTCTTCTAGCGCCTGTTCGCGGCGGTCCATTGCCCAAACCTGAAGGCCCGGAACCTTCTTAGCTAGCTCTGGCCCAACGATTGAAAAGTTCTCGGCGCCGCCATTCGTTCCGGGGATCAGCAGCAGTACTTTCTTCGCGCTCGGCGAGCCGTACTTTGTGATGAAGACCTTGTTGAACTTCTTTGGCGTGCCGGGCAGCGAACCGACCTTGACTACGGTCGGGGCTGCGGCGTTGGCGGAAGCAGCGAGAGCGAGCGTGATCGCGGCTGTTGCGGAAACGGTTGTGAGTCTCGTAAAGGTGCGCATATCGCAGCACCGTACCATCCCAGCGTGGCAACTATCACCGCTTCAGATCTAGGCAAGGACATTGCCGGCCGGCCGCTGCTGCGCGGTGTTTCGTTCCGCCTCGAGCGGCGCGACCGAATGACGATCGCTGGCCGCAACGGCGCCGGCAAGACGACGCTGCTGAGGATGCTTGCTGGTGAGAGTCCAATTGACTCCGGTGAACTCTCGCTGGCGAAGGGAACGAGGATTGCGCTGCACGATCAGCGGCCGCCGCGCGAGCGTTCTGTTTCGCTGCGCGATTACGTGCTCGGAGGCTGCGGCGAGGCGTTGACTCTGGAAGCAAAGTTGACTGAGCTTGAGACGAAGATGGCGGAGGGCGATCAGCGCGCGGTTGATGCGTACGCCAACACTCAGGCGCGGTTTGAGCTAGCAGGCGGCTACAACTGGCGTGACCGCGTCACGGAGATCGTCTTTGGCCTGGGCTTCCACGAGCGCGACCTTGACCGTTCGCTCGATAGCTTCTCTGGCGGTGAGATGACGCGCGGTTCACTGGCGCGGGCGCTCGCTGGTTCTCCTGACGTCCTGCTGCTCGACGAGCCGACCAACCACCTCGACATCGAGTCGTTGGAATGGCTCGAGAAAACGCTGATCGAGCTCGACGCAGCAATCATTCTCGTCGCGCACGACCGTTGGTTCCTCGAGGCGGTAGGAACCTGCGTGCTTGAAGTGGAGGCCGGGCGTTCGCGCTTCTTCAAGGGTCCATGGCACGCTTGGCGCACCGAGCAGGCCGCACGAGAGTTGGCACTTGGCCGCTCTATCACGAAGCAGAAGTTGGAGATCGAACGGATGGAAAAGTTTGTTGAACGCTTCCGCGCGAAGGCCTCAAAGGCGAAGCAGGCGCAGTCGCGTGTTAAGGCGCTCGACAAGATCGAGCGGATCACTGAAGACCCCCGTGACCGCCGCGAGATGGGCTTCAAGTTCGCCGCGCCGGAGCGTTCAGCACGGGTTGTCTTTGAGCTTGAGGACGGGCGAATCGAAGTACCGGGCCGCACGCTGCTGCACGAGGCGGCTCTTTGGTTGGAGCGCGGCGAGCATGTCTCACTGGTGGGGCCAAACGGTTCCGGCAAGACGACGCTCCTCAAAGCGCTGACTGGCCAGCAGGAACTAACCGCGGGACAACTGCGCACGGGGCACAAGGTTACGGTCGGGTACTTGAGCCAGCATGGTGAGGAGCTGGAGTGGGGCGGCGCTCGCACAGTTCTCGAAGCGGCCGTCAAGCGCACCGGTTTGACCCCCAACGAGGCTCGCGCCTTGCTCGGTCGCTTTCTCTTCTCCGGCGAAGATGCCGAGAAGCCGCTGGACGGGCTGAGCGGCGGTGAGCGCAAGCGGCTTGGGCTAGCCGTACTGGTTGCTGGCAAGTCCAACGTCTTAATTCTTGACGAGCCGACCAACCACTTGGACCTTGAGAGCCGCGAGTCGCTCGAGGATGCCCTACTCAGCTACGAGGGCTCGCTGCTGCTTGTAACTCACGACCGCGCGCTGCTCGACGCAGTTGGCACGCGAACAGTTGCCGTTGAGCAGCACACGCTGCATTCCTACGCCGGAGGCTGGGCGGAATACGCGAAGTTGCGCGAAGAACGCGGCGCGCTCGTGCAGCAGGCCGCGCCGCCGCCGCTGGGCGCGACTGAGACCGCTGGCGAGCAGCCTGCGTCACCCCAGCCGCCGGTAGAGGCGAAGAAGGCGCCGGCCACCGCGTCGATCTCAAAGAACCGCAAGCGCCAGCAGGCAAAGCATGAGAAGCAGGTTGAAGAGGCCGAGTTAGCTCTCGCGGAGCTCGAGGATCAGTTGGCCGATCCGGCTCGCTGGGCCACCAGCTACGAATCGGCTAAATCGCAGGCGCTCCATACTGCGGCTACTCGCGCCGTGTCCGAAGCCTACGAATCTCTAGAGCACTTCGAGGCTGAGCCGTCGCCCGCTAGCGCGGACGGACCTTGACGCGAACTTTGACCGAGTAGCGACTCGGCGTCATCGACACGTCAGGATTTTCAATCTGGTCGAGGCGCCCGACGAGCCGGCCCCACTGCGATGGCGCGAGAACTGCTGCTGAGCTTGTGGTGCCGTCTCCGGTTAGTGCTCCGCCGGGGCGGAAGCCAACGTGAATGTGGTCGGCATGGTCTGCCAGCGCCATCGTGTTGTCGGTACCTGCGTATTGCATCAGGGTGATGATCTGGTGCGGCTTCATTGTGCCTTGCAGAGTCAGAAGCTTGCGCACCGTCTTATCGGTGATCGAGCCCGCTCCCTGATTGCCAAGCATCGAAACGCCATTGACCGCTGCGATGTCCATCGCGCTGCCTGACGAATGCTCAGAGACATTGCCGCTTGCAGTCAAATAAGTGTGGCCGCAGGTCAGGCTCGTGATGGTGAGACTGTCGCCGGAGGCGGTTAGGAACTCCATCGCCGCGAGGATGCGGCGGTCGATCCCGCCAGCCTGGATGTCCTGCCTGCCGCAGCCGTAGATCTCGAGCTTCGGGTTGGCAAGGACGCGGCGTTCGAGCGCCTCTGTGCTCATCAGCAGAATCTGCCCAATAGTTGCCTTCCCGGCGCTCGATCCAAGCATTGGATTGGAAGCGCGGTAGACGTCGCTGCTGGCAAGCAGCTTCCAACCGTCGAGAATCGGAGTTGGGTCGATCCGCGGTGCACCCGTCCCTGCTGGGCGAATCTCAAAGCGCATGTGGGGCGGCTGAGCCACGCCAAGCTTTTGAGCTGCGCGCTGCGTCGCGGCGTTGTTCTTATCGAAGGCCAGCGATGCTGCGCCGATGCTGCCGAGGATCGTTCCCGCGATTACCTGTGAGCCTTCGCGAAGTGGCTTCAGCGCGACCTGATCGCGGCGCAGCGAATAGGGGGCAACGAGGTAGCGGTTTAGCTCGCCTGAGCCGACCGCGCTGACAGCGCCGCTGTCGGCCCCTGTGGCAGCAACTTGGCGCGAGCCGCCGGCCTTATACGAGGCGGGCCGCTGAGGCTCAGCGAAGAGCCGCTCTTTGCCCGAGCTCGAGGCAGCGGGGGCAGCGGCGGACTCGGTGTTGACCGGCGCGTTCGCTGCGTCTGACTTCGGTACGACGTGTTGGCTGGAGATCGAATCGAGATGGCCGTAGGTGTAGACGTTGCCGTAAACGTCGCGCAGTCGCACGTAGTTACCTAGCCGCTTGGAGCTGCCGATCTGCACGACCTGACCATCCTGGACGGCGACCGCTGCGGCGCCCGACTGGCCGTAGATTGCCACTCCGTTTGCTGAGCCCTTCGAGTAAGTGCTGGA
>CAMDLG010000121.1 GCA_945901565.1 Bifidobacterium breve
CCGTCATCGCACGGCTCACACAACGTTCGTGCCCCTGGCTCGATCGGCGCTTCGGCTTGGCCTGCACGCGTCTTCAAGGGCATCCGCGGTCCCGGCCAGATGGGTAACAAGCGCGCCACGCAGCGTGGCCTGACAATCGTCCGCGTCGACGCCGGCGACAACCTGATTCTTCTGCGCGGCGCCGTCCCCGGCGCCACCGGTGCTTTGGTGGAGGTGCGTAGCGATGGCTGACGCTCCTATGCTCGGGACAACAACGAAGCTCAAGCTCGACGACGCGGTCTTTGGCGCGTCGCTCAACAAGTCTTTGATCCACGACTCCGTGCGCGCTGAGCTAAACGCTCGCCGCCGCGGCACTGCAGCAACGAAGACGCGCGGCCTCGTCTCAGGCGGCGGCGCCAAGCCTTGGCGCCAGAAGGGCACCGGTCGTGCCCGGGCCGGCTCATCACGCTCGCCAATCTGGACCGGCGGTGGAGTCACCTTTGGTCCGCAGCCGCGCTCGTACACCTTCAAGGTCAACCGCAAAGAACGTCGCGCGGCTCTGCGCAGCGCACTTTCCTTGCACGCAGATCGCGGCTCGCTTGCCGGCGTTGATCCCGCAGCATTCGCGACACCGTCGACCAAGCAGGCCGCGCAGCTGCTCAAGGACTGGGGCTCAACGAGCTCGGTGCTTGTTGTCGTTGGCGCCGATGAGGCCAACATCGCTCTCTCTTTCCGCAATATTGACCGCGTCAACGTGCTGGCAGCCTCAGAAGCCGGAGTTGCCGACATCGTCAACGCGGCGCGGCTGGTCGTCAGCCAAGTAGGCCTTGACGAGCTGAGCGGTCGCCTCTCGGCGCAGCGCACGGGGGAGGTTGCCTGAGATGGATCACACACAGGTCATCATTCGCCCAGTCGTTAGTGAGAAGAGCTACGTGCTGGCCTCCAACGGCCGTTACACCTTCCGCGTCCATCCGGATGCTCACAAGACGCAGATCCGCGAAGCTGTTGAGGCGCTGTTCGACGTTCACGTCGAAGAGGTCCGCACGCTTTCGGTCAAGTCGAAGCCGAAGCGCCGCGGATACACCTCGGGTCGCACGCGTCAGTGGAAGAAGGCAATGGTCCAGATCCGCGCCGGCGAGCAGATTCCTATCTTCCAAGGGCTTGCTGAGGGTGTTGAGTAATGGCCATCCGTAAGCCAAAGCCAACCAGCCCTGGTCGTCGCTTCTCGACCTATGCCGACTTCGCTGAGATCACTCGCGACGAGCCTGAAAAGAGCCTCGTTGAGGGTCTGACGAAGAGCGGTGGACGCAACGCCCGCGGCCGCAAGACTTCACGCCATCGCGGCGGCGGCGCCAAGCGTCTCTACCGCAAGATCGACTTCAAGCGTCGTAAGGATGGCGTCCCGGCCAAGGTTGCCGCAATCGAGTACGACCCCAACCGCAGTGCCTACATCGCGCTGCTCCACTACCTCGATGGTGAGAAGGCCTACATCCTCGCTCCAAGCCGCCTAACCGTAGGGATGATGGTTCAGTCCGGCCCTGGCGCCGAGATCGCCGTCGGCAACTGCCTCGCACTCGTCGACATGCCACTGGGTACGGTCGTCCACAACGTTGAGCTGCAGCCCGGCCGCGGTGGCCAGATGGGCCGCTCAGCCGGCGCGTCGATCCAGCTAATGGCTAAAGAGAACGATCAAGCGACGCTACGCCTCCCTTCCGGTGAGATGCGCCTAGTGCGCAGCGAATGCCGCGCAACGGTTGGTTCGATCGGCAACTCAGATCACCAGAACGTAAAAGTTGGCAAGGCTGGCCGTAAGCGTCACATGGGTGTCCGCCCGCAGACCCGAGGCACAGCGATGAACCCTGTCGACCACCCGCACGGCGGCGGCGAGGGTTCAACGACCGCCGGTCGCCACCCGGTAACGCCTTGGGGCGTGCCAACACTCGGCTACCGCACACGAAAGAAGCACAAGGCTTCCGACAAGGACATCATCCGTGGCCGTCGCCGCGGGAAGGGCAATCGATGAGTCGGTCAAGTAAGAAGGGCCCATTCGTTGAGGAGCGCCTGATGGGGCGGATCATCAAGATGAACGAAACCGGCGATAAGTCGATGCTCAAGACTTGGTCGCGCACTTCGACGATCTTCCCTGAGATGGTCGGCCACACGATCGCCGTCCACGACGGGCGCAAGCACATCCCAGTCTTCGTCAATGAGTCGATGGTTGGACACAAGCTCGGCGAGTTTGCTCCTACCCGTACATACCGAGGCCACCTTGGCTCAGGGCAGGTGCGTTAGTAATGGCTGACGACCCTAATAAGGACGAAGCAGAGGTGGAAGAGAAGCCGAAGCGCCGCATGCGTCGTACGAAGGCCAAGGACGAGGCTCCGAAGACGGAAGCTGCTGCCGAAGCGACCACCGACGAAGCCGCCGCTGAGCCGGAGGCTGAAGAGAAGCCGAAGGCCGAAGAGAAGCCTAAGGCTGAGAAGAAGTCGAAGGCCAAAGAAGAGGTCGAAGAGAAGCCGAAGCGCGTGATCCCGGTTTACGACCCCGAGAACCCGCCGGTGATCAAGGCTCACGCCCGCTACGTGCGCACCTCAGCTCGCAAGGCACGCCTTGTCTGCGACCACATCCGCGGTCACTCGGTAACCGAAGCACGGATGATCCTCGCCCATACGCCACGCGACGTAGCCGGCGATTGGCAGAAGCTGCTCGAGTCGGCAGTCGCCAACGCTGAGCACAACCTTGAACTTGATGGAGAAAACCTGCGCATCCTCTCGGTCCAGGCCGATGAGGGTCCGACCTTGAAGCGCTTCCGCCCGCGGGCGATGGGCCGCGCTTCAGCGATTCACAAGCGCACCAGCCACCTTTCAATCTCGCTGACGCCAAAGGAGTAACTGAGGACTATGGGACAGAAGGTTCACCCCGAGTCGATGCGCGTCGGCTACATCCACGACTGGAAGTCGCATTGGTTCAGCGAACGCAACTTTGCTGAATACCTTGCGGAAGACGTCTGGATCCGCGCGCACATCGAGAACAAGCTGGCCCACGCTGGCATTTCGAAGATTACGATCCGCAAGGACGCCAACGAGGTGGAGGTAAACATCCACACGGCGCGCCCAGGCATCGTGATCGGCAAGTCGGGCGTTGAGGTCGATGCCCTGCGCCGTGATCTCCACCAGATCACCGGCAAGTCGGTGAAGGTCAACATTCTTGAGATCAAGCGTCCTGAGCTCGACGCAGCGCTGGTTGCTCAGTCGGTCGCCGAGCAGCTCCAAAACCGTGTCGCCTTCCGCCGCGCAATGAAGCGCGCCCTGACGAGCGCGATGCGCTCCGGTGCCAAGGGCTGCAAGATTCAAGTTGGCGGTCGTCTCGGCGGCGCTGAGATGGCGCGCTCTGAGAGCTATTCCGATGGTCGCGTGCCGCTGCACACCCTGCGCGCCGACATTGACTACGGTTTCGCAGAAGCACGCACCACTTTTGGACGGATCGGTGTGAAGTGCTGGATCAACAAGGGCGAGATCATGCCTGAGGGATTCACCGGCATGGACCTGACCGACCTTGACGGCCCCGCACCTGCCGGTGGCCCAGGCGGACGCGATGATCGTGGCGGCGACGGCGGCCGTGGCCGCGGGCGTGGACCGCGTGGAGGCGGCGCCTGATGCTCGCTCCTAAGCGCGTCAAACACCGCAAGGTTATGCGTGGCCGCAGCCGTGGTTATTCACGTGCCCAGACATCGGTGCAGTTCGGTGATTACGGACTCAAGTCGCTTGAGCACGCCCAGCTCACCAACCGCCAGATTGAGGCCGCTCGTGTTGCGATGACGCGTGAGATCAAGCGCGGCGGCAAGGTCTGGATCAACGTCTTCCCCGATAAGCCGTTCACGAAGAAGCCTGCTGAGACTCGGATGGGTTCCGGTAAGGGATCCCCAGAGGGTTGGGTCGCAGTCGTAAAGCCCGGCCGCGTGATGTTTGAGCTGGCTGGCGTCCCAGAGGATCTGGCACGCAACGCACTCCGCTTGGCCGCTCGCAAGCTGCCGATGCGCAGCAAGGTCGTTACTCGTGAGGATGATTTCTAATGGCCGCCACCGACCACCTTCGCGACTGCACGCCCGACGAGCTGGAGGGTCGCGTTCGCGCTGCCCGCCTGACGGTTTTTGGGCTGCGCTTCCAGCATGCCGGCGGCGAGCTTGAAAACACCGCTGGCCTGAAGAGCGCTAAGCGTGAACTTGCCCGCACATTGACAGTCGCGCGTGAGCGTGGCATTGACCCAGAAACGATCCGCTAAAGATGACCGACGAGACGACAGAGCCCGAAACTCCAGAAGAAGAGACCCCCGTGGAGGAGGTTGTCGCAGAGCCTGCCGCGGAGGAAGCGCCTGCTGAGGAAGCCGCTGTCGAAGAGCCTGTTGCTGAAGAAGCGCCTGCTGAGGAAGCACCTGCTGAAGAAGCCGCTGCTGAGGAAGCACCTGCTGAAGAGCCTGCTGCTGAAGAAGCGCCTGCTGACGAAGAGGCCGCCGAGGCACCTGCCGAGCCGGTCGGCCCGAAGGCGATCCGTAAGGCCAAGCGCTCCGCTCACACCGGTGAGGTCAAGTCGCAGCGCAGCGCCGAGGAACGTCACGCAGAGCGCCAAGAAGTGCGCCGCGCCAAGGCTGT
>CAMDLG010000122.1 GCA_945901565.1 Bifidobacterium breve
AGCCAGAAGTGGATCTTTCCTAGCCGCTCGTTAAACATCCTGCCGGTCATCTTCGGGAACCAGAAGTAGATCCCGGCAAAGATCGTGAATAGCGACCCCCCGAAAAGCACGTAGTGGATGTGAGCGACGATGAAGTAGGTGTCGCTGACATGGATGTCGAGCGGCACCATCGCGAGCATCACGCCGGAGATGCCGCCGAGCGTGAACATCGAGATGAAACCGACAGCCCAAAGCATCGGCGTGTCGATCTTTAACACGCCGCGCCATAGCGTTGCGATCCAAGAGAAGATCTTGATGCCGGTTGGGATCGCGATGATCGCTGTCGTGATCATCATCGGTATTCGTATCCAGTCCGACATTCCCGAGACGAACATGTGGTGTGCCCACACGGTGAACCCAAGCAGAACGATCGCAAGCAGCGAGAAGGCCATCATTCTGTACCCGAAGACAGGCTTTCGAGATCTCGTTGCGAGCACTTCGCTGACGATCCCGAAGCCGGGCAGCATCATGATGTAGACGGCCGGATGCGAGTAGAACCAGAAGACGTGCTGATACATCAGGACGTCACCGCCAGCCGCCGGGCTGAAGAAATTGAAGCCAAGCGCGCGGTCAAGCAGCACCATGAACTGCGACGCGGCGATGAAGGGAGTCGCGATGACGACGAGCAGCGAGGTCGAGAAGTTGGCCCAGACGAGTAGCGGCATCCGGAAGAAGGTCATTCCCGGTGCTCGCATCGTGATGATCGTGACGAGGAAGTTGAGCGCCGTCGCGATCGATGAGGCACCGGCGAACTGGACAGCGATAGTGAAGAAACTTTGGCCGATTGGTGCGTCGACAGAGAGCGGTGCGTAGGCCGTCCAGCCAGCCGCGAAGGAGCCGCCCGGCGCGAGGAACGAGAGCAGCATCATTGTGCCGGCCAGTGGCAGCATCCAGAAGGAGAGAGCATTGAGCCTCGGGAAGGCCATGTCCGGTGCGCCGATCATCAGCGGCAGTACGTAGTTAGCGATCCCTGCGAAGACCGGGATCACGAAGAGGAAAATCAGCAGCGTCGCGTGGACCGAAAACGCACCGTTGTAGGTGTTGGGGTCGATGAATTGACGGCCCGGTGCGGCCAGCTCAGCGCGCACCAGCATCGCCATTAGGCCACCGATGAACATGAAGAAGAACGAGACAACGATGTATTGGATGCCGATTACTTTGTGGTCGGTGTTGACCTTGAAGTAGTCGCGCCAACTCTTTGCGCCGTGGTCGGCGTGATCGTCAACTACTTTGCGTCCGCTGGCCCAGCGGAGCCAATAGTCGAAGCAGCCGATGCCACCGAGGAAGAAGATCGGCACCATCAGCAGCGAGATCTGGAGTACGGCCTCGCCGTCGTATACCGGATCAACGTTGAATGCTGCCCTGAGTCCCGTGCTTAGGCCTAGGCACACGGCAACGCCGAGAATCGTGAATGCAATTGCTCGGTACCAGCCTGGCTGTCGGATCTTCGCGGCCATCTTCTATCCCTTTCCGTGCACACTCTGGTCGATGTATTTGACGAGCGCGGCGAGCTGTGCCTTTGGGAGCGTGCTGGCGTAATCAGCTGGCATCACACCCTTGCTGTAGCCCTTCACGATCTCGATGTTCGGCTTGACAATCATCTCTTTGATTGATGCCGCGTTGTCTTCGGCCAGCATCTCGTCAAGATTTGGGCCTGTCACACCGTTAGTGCCAGCTGCCTTCATAGTGTGGCATGCGCCGCAGGCCGTAGCACCGGTCTGAGGATTGCCAGCAACAAAGACCTGCTTCCCTAGCGCAGCGCTGTCAGCCCCTGCGGGCAGCGGCTTAACGCCCGCCTCGTCTGCAAGGCCAGCCATCACGGCGTCGTAGCGGTCTCGGGGCAAGACAGTCACGGTTTGGCGCATGTAGGCGTGACCAAGCCCGCAGAGCTCGGCGCAGACGACATCAAACGTTCCGAGCTTCGTTGGTGTCAGCGAATACGAGGTTGTGATTCCGGGAACTGCGTCAACCTTCAGACGAAATGCGGGGACCCAGAAGTCGTGGATGACGTCCTTTGAACGGACGTCAAATTTGACCGGCTCGTTAACAGGAAGGTAGAGGCGGTCAGTCTTGACGACGCCCGCGTCTGTCTTGGTTGTAAAGGACCACGCAAATTGGATTCCGTTGACCTGTACGACTCGCGTGCCTTTGGCAGGTGCTGCTTGGATATCGACCAGCAAGATCGCTGCGTACGCAGTCAGCACAGCGATGATGATCGTCGGGACCGCCGTCCAGATCACCTCGAGCTTCGTACTTCCGTGAATCGGCGGACCGTCGAGGCCCTCTTCACCGGGCATTTGACGCCACCGCCAGATGCTGAAAAGGATCATCGCAGTGACCGCCACGAATATGGGGACAGAGACGACAATCAGGACGTCCCAGAAGGTGTCGATCTGTGGCGCGACGTTGGAAGCCTGATCGGGGAACCAAGGCAGCAGTAGAACAATCGCGATCCCGATCAACGAGGCGACGACGATGATCGCCAGAAGCGCGAGGACCATCTTGGCGGTAACAGCGCCGCGTTGACTTTGACCAGTCACAGAGCAAAGATTACCGGTCGTTGACGACTGCAGGCTTGCTCGTCATCTAGCTCGACGCGTTGCCGCTCATCGACTAGTTAGATTCGCCTGATCTCGAGGACTAAGCGGCCTGTTGCACTGCGCCAACAGCGGGGTGGCCAACTGCCCCGATCACGAGTCGTTCGCGGTACTCGGATGGCACTGCACCGTGCCGTCGTCGGAAAGCCTTGGCGAACTGCGCTGGCTGGCGGTATCCCACGCGGGCTGCAACTTCGCGCACGGTCAGTGTGTCGTCGGCCAACAGCATGGCAGCACGGTCCATCCTGAAGGCTGTCAGGTATTCGCGGAAAGTTGTGTTACCGACCTCGGCAAAGGCTCTCTGCAGTTGGCGCCGCGAGGACGCTACGCGATGGGCGATCTCGTCGAGCGCTAGCTGATCGCCGTACTCCGTCTCAATGATCAATACGACCTCAGCGAAGAGTTCTTGTCGCAGTGAGATTGTGGTCTCGCGCAGCATTCTTCAAGGGATACGCGGGAGGCAGCCGGAGCGATGACTCGCGCCTCTAGAGCGTGATCGGTGCTGGCGAGTGGACAGCCGAGTGAGCAGGGGTTATGTTCAATGCTCGACTGATTGGGGGAGTGATGGATGTCAGCGAAGCGATGAGCGATTCGGTACTGACCGTCGGCCCAGGTCACACGCTGCGCGAAGTTGCCAGCCTTATGGCCGAGCGGAGGATTGGCTCGGCCGTAGTTTTGGATCCAGAGCATCCTGGCCCGGGGATAATCACGGAGCGCGACATCCTTATGTCGTTAGGAGCCGGCGAGTCACCCGACGAGGAGATGGTCGAAGCGCACATGGCTAGCGACGTGGTCTTCGCAGCCCCTGACTGGTCGTTAGATGAGGCAGCTGAGGTAATGATCAAGCATGGGTTTCGGCACCTAGCCGTGATCCGTGGCAGCGAACTTGCCGGAATGCTGTCGATGCGGGACCTCGTGCGCTGCTACGTGGAGGACGCCGCGGCTGTCGCCGCGAGCGGCGCAACAGATACCTAGTCTTCGTGGCCGCTTGGAAGTTCGCGGTGCGCGCGCACTGAAGCGCGAATCCAGCCAAAGATCGCAGCGATCATTAGTAGAAGCCCGATGACGCTGAGCGGGTAGAGGCCTAGGACACCGATCAGCAGCAGCGATAGCCCAGCGGCAATCAGGATCGGCTGGAGGCTGCTGCCAGGGAGCCGTATCCGCTCTCCTGCTTGGCTTGATTCTTGATCGGTCATGAGATGTAGAGCGCCGCTGCGACGAACGAGAGGCCAAACATGACGAAGCCAATCGCCGTGATTAGGAGTCCTGCGCGGTTGTTTTTTCTTGCGAGGTTCTTGTCCATTTGATTACTCCGTTGGCCTTAGAGCCAGACGTCCACAACCATAGCGGCGAAGAGGGCGGCGAGGTATAGAAGCGAGAAGAGATAGAGCTTTAGAGCGGAGGCTCTGTCGGCTCGGCGGCGCAGCTGCCAGGCCATCACAATCAAAGTGAGGCCGAGTCCTAGCGAGACGACGAGGTAAGGCACTCCCAGCCCGCCGGCGCAGAACGGTAGCTGCGAAACGGCGTAAAGCAGCACCGAGTAGAGAAGGATCTGGCGGCGCGTCTCGTCCTCACCGCGAACTACAGGGAGCATCGGGATGCCTGCGGCCGCGTAATCGTCCTTCATCAGCAAGCTGAGCGCCCAGAAGTGGGGTGGAGTCCAGAAGAAGACGATGAAGAAGAGGAAGATCGCCATCCCGCTCAGCGAGCCCGTGACCGCAGCCCATCCAACCAGCGGCGGGACTGCGCCGGCGGCCCCGCCCCAGATGATGTTCTGCCAGGTATTGCGCTTCAGCAGCATCGTGTAACCGACCGCGTAGCCGATGAAACCTGCAAACGACAGCGCCGCCGCCAGCGGGTTGACGAGCAGCGTCAGCCAGACCAGCGAAGCTACGCCAAGCCCTAAACCAAATGTCAGTGCCGCGCGAGGCGATACGCGCCCTGACGCGACCGGCCGGCCTGCCGTGCGGTCCATCAAGAGGTCTACATCG
>CAMDLG010000123.1 GCA_945901565.1 Bifidobacterium breve
CACGCTAGTTCCACTGATCGCCGGAATGACGATCAAACAGCGCGCGCCGCAGTGGACTGAAAAGAACTACCACCGCTTCAGAGTGATCTCATTGGCGATCTTCGTGCTGATCGTCGCAGCCGCCGTGGGCAGCGAATGGGGCCGCGTCAGCGGATACTTGGGTGACGTGCTGCTGGCTGTAATCGCGCTCAACGTCTGTGCGATGGGAGTCAGCTTCACGATCGCGCGCGCAGCGCGCCTGAACGACCGCAGCTCAACGGCAATCGCGCTCGAGCTTGGGCTCCACAACGCGACCCTGGCAATCGCCGTCGGCGCCTCGCTCGACCCAGAGATGACAATCCCGGCCGCCGTCTACGGGCTCTTCATGTGGGTCACTGGCGGATCGTTTGCTTGGCTGATGGCTCGGCGCAACGGCGACCAAGCCCCGCTCGCCGCCAACACCTAAACCCGACCCTTCAAATCGGGGCGAGAGGATTCGAACCTCCGACCCCCTGCTCCCAAAGCAGGTGCGCTACCAGGCTGCGCCACGCCCCGATGAGTTCCAGATGGTAGGGCTGTTTGCCCTCGGCATGTTCTAGCGTGGTGCCATGGCCGACGTTCATCCACTCAATTCTCTTCGTTATGACCTCGACCGAGTCGGCGGTTTCGGCAACGTTCTCTCTCCCCCGTACGACGTCATTGATCCGGCGCAGCGGGCCGAGCTGGAGGCACGCTCACCGTTCAATGTGGTGGGCGTTGACCTCCCCGAGCCGGCGGCCCCGGGCGGCGACCCGTACGAAAACGCAGCCGCGCTGCTGGCCGAGTGGCAGCAGGCCGGCGCTCTAGTCCTGGACGACGAGCCCGCCTTTTGGATCCTCACGCAGGACTACCTCGCACCCGACGGGGGCCGGCGCACGCGATCCGGTTTCCTCGCCGCGGTCAAGATTGAGGAGTACGGCGCCGGCAAGATTCGCCCACATGAGCGCACCCACCCCGGGCCGAAGGAAGACCGACTTCGCCTGACCCGCGCAACGAAGACAAACCTCTCGCCAATTTTCGCTCTCTACTCTGATTCAACCGGAGCTGCCCGCGCCACGGTCGCCGAGCAGACGGTGAGCGACCCGCACGGGGAGCAGGTCGACGCGGACGGCACCGTCAACCGTCTCTGGCGCGTCAGCGACCTTGACGCGCAGGCAGCGCTGAGTGAGGCGCTCGATCCTGCCGAGTTGCTGATCGCCGACGGCCACCACCGTTACGAAACCGCCCGGATCTACGCCGACGAGATCGGCGGCGAAGGCCCGCACCGCTTCGTCCTGATGGACCTAGTGGCGCTCGAAGACCCAGGCCTCAGCGTCTTCCCGACGCACCGCTTAATCAGCGGCCTCGCCGGTGACCCTGAGCGCGCCAACGCGCTCCGCCAGACGATTGAAGAGTGCTTTGAAATCACCGAGCTCGGCTCCACCGACGAGCTACCGCCGAATGGCCTCTCAGCCGACGGCAGGCTTCAATTCGGCTACCTCGACTCGCGCCACAAGCGTCCGCTGCGATTGGTTCTGCGGGACCAGAAGATCGCCGACGATGTGCTCGCCGACTTCCCGCCCCCGTACCGCAAACTCGACGCAGCGGTGCTAGAGGCATTGATCCTCAAAGGCCCGCTCGGCCTCAGTGAGGACGACATCGCACACTTCAATGGGCTCGGCTATTCGCGCAACGACGATGAGGCCCTGGCTCTGCTTGAGGGCGGCCAATATGACGCCGCGTTCTTCCTATCCGGCGCGCCAATTGAACAGATTCAGGAGATTGCGGCCGCCGGTGTAAACATGCCTCCGAAGTCGACATTCTTCACGCCGAAGGTACCGACCGGGCTTGTCTTCAACCCGCTGTCGTAGTCTCCCTAGCGATGATGAAAGCAACCGCCACCCGCAAAGACGGCCGCCAACACAGCATCGCGATCCGCGAGCATCAGCTTACGGTCGACGAGACGCCCGACCTGGGCGGCGCTGACGCTGGCCCAACTCCACTCGAACTACTCGCCGCCAGCCTCGCTGGCTGCGTTGCCGTAACAATCGAAATGTACGCCGAACGCAAAGACTGGGACGTCGGCAACGTTGAAGTCGATGTCGAGTACGCCCCGGCCGAGAGAGGTATACCAACCAAGTTTGAGGTCGTCCTCAAGGTGCCGAGCGAAATGACTGACGAGCAGATCGAACGGCTCTCTGTGATCGCTGCCAAGTGCCCGGTCCACCGGATGCTCGATGGCGAAGTGATGTTCGACGAGCGTGTCGAGCGCACCGATCTCACGAGCTGAGCTGGCGGGCGCGCTCGCCCCCGAGCTGCTTAGCGCTGATGCGGCAGCAGCGCTGCCAGTCCGCGGCCGCAAGAAGGCCGGCGTGCTCGTCCCACTCTTTGCCAGCCATGAAGGTGCGCTCTCTATCGTGATGACGCGCCGAGGCGACAATCTGCGTCGACACGCCGGGGAACTCTCATTTCCAGGCGGCCGAGTCGACGACGACGACGTCGACCTCAGAGCCACGGCGCTGCGTGAAGCGAACGAGGAGATCGGCCTCGCGCCCCCGTCGGTGGATTTAATTGGTGCACTTGCTCCAACCCCAACAATTGCGACCGGCTACGCAGTCCACCCCTTCGTCGGCCTTATCGAACCCGGCCAGGAGTGGGTGCTCTCGCAACGCGAGGTCGCGTCGATCCACGAGTTCGACGTCACTGAGCTGCTCGCCGGTTACGGCAGGCGCCGCGTCAAGCGCCGCGGCGTCGGCTTCACGACCGACACCTATGTAGTCAACGAACAGCTCGTCTGGGGGGCGACCGCGAGGATCCTTGGCGACCTGTTCGCCCGCCTCGAATCCGCCGGGCTTAGCTGACCTTCACACCATTCGGATCTTGAACGATGCGGATGTACGGGCGTGGCTCTTCCCAGCCATCTGGGTACTTCTCCGCAGCTTGCTCGTTCGTAACGGAGCCAGCGATGATGACGTCGTTGCCTGGCTGCCACTGAGCTGGTGTTGCGACGGCGTGCTCAGCGGTTAGCTGAAGCGAGTCGAGCACACGGAGCACCTCGTCGAAGTTGCGGCCGGTCGTCATCGGGTAGATCAGGACCAGCTTGATCTTCTTATCCGGCCCGATCACGAAGACGTTGCGGAGCGTGCCGTTCTGGGCCGGAGTGCGCTCGGTTGGGTCGCCCTCGACATCTGCCGGGAGCATCCCGTAGAGCTTGGAGACGTTGAAATCTGTGTCAGCGATCATCGGGAAGTTCGGTGCCGTGCCCTGAGTTTCAGCGATGTCCGAGGCCCACTTCGCGTGGTTTTCGAGCGGGTCAACCGAGAGGCCGATGATCTTTACGCCGCGCTCGTCGAACTCCGGCTTGATCGAAGCCATGTAGCCGAGCTCAGTCGTGCAGACGGGAGTGAAGTCGCGCGGGTGCGAGAAGAGAACGGCCCATGAGTCGCCGATCCAGTCGTGGAAGTTGATCGTGCCTTCCGTTGTTTCAACTTCGAAATCAGGTGCTGTATCGCCAATAGTTGGCATCGAGAGTCTCCTTGGAGTTGGTGTTCTAGCGCAAACTATACAAACCTGATCGCGATTATGTTATTTACCTGTTCTGCGCGGGCCTTCCAGCAGCCCGTCGATCGCGCCTTGAGCCTGCCCGATCCACTCGGGTCGATCACCGAGCGGGTCGGCCGTGATCAGCGCGTAGGGGATCGCGTTCTTCTCCCTGGCAAATTCCATCTCGATCAATCCGCTTGCTATCAGCTCGCCGCCAACCGGTCCTGCCGCTTCATAGATCACGCCTCGTACCGTCGTGTCGGTCGTCTTTTCGAGCATCATCCTCAGCCTTGATCCGTGGAGCGGCTCGATATTTTCGGCCTCGCCGCTTGCCGTCCCCAAGAGCCACAACAGCAGCGTCACGTTCTCAAGCGCATAACGCAGCGTGCCGATCACATCCGGAGTGCCGATCCAACACTCAGCCCCTGCTGCCTCGATCGCGGCTCGCCCGTCCTCGCTGCGCGTCACGCAGCGCGCGGCATGGCCATCCTCAATGAGCTGCTGCGCAAGGTCGAGTCCGCGGCAGCCCCCGCCGACGATCAGCACCCTCACTTTTCCACCCCGTCGCCTTGCAGCGATCGTTCAAAGTCCTCGAGGCTCTCTTCTGCCTCACCGCGAGCACGACGACGCGCGTTGCGAGCCTCGAGCATCTGTCTCAAATCCTCTGCCGCGAGGGCCGCATCACTCGAGCCCTCATTCTCTGCGACCAGCCCTTCAATCTCGGCTTTCAGTTCGCGGTGGCTGATCTCCGCAACTCCTCGCGCGCGGCGCTTCGCGTTGACTGCACTCTCCATCTGCGCGAGGTCGTCGATCTCGTTTGAGGCCTCGAGTTCTGGCGACCGGGTCTGCTTCCAATCAACCTGTTCCGCTCCCGAACCTGGGTAGAAAAGCCCGAGCAGGATGATCCCCACGAAGGAAAGGCCAACGATGAGGAAGATCGCAAGAGTCAGGGGATCCACGCGTCGATTGTACGGCCAGCATGCTCACCTGTCGCATTCGCCCCGCCCGGTCGGTAGGCTTTGTCAGATGCGAAGCTCACTCAAGGTTCTGCTCGCCGCCCTCGCAGT
>CAMDLG010000124.1 GCA_945901565.1 Bifidobacterium breve
GATTGTTGGTGGCCACGGGCTTGGCATTGAACTTACGCTGCGCGCGGTCGCGGCTGGCCAGCTGAAGCCTTCCAATCTGATCGTGCTCGCCAACCGGCTTCACCGCGGCGCCAGCGGCGACCGCGAGTGGGCGGCGTGGCTGGCATTAGCTCGGCTCGGCTCGCTGCCGGGATTTGACCGCGTACTGATGCGTGGCGCGCCGTTCGCACTGCGGCCCGGCCGCGCGCAGCGGCTGAGCGCGCGCGGCAACGCCGAAGCGGCAGAGCTGGCGCGCCACTCATTCGCTGATGCGGGCGGCAACAGCAACCTCGCGGGCTCGTGGGCGGTCTTCGCGCGCAGCCGTCCAAACTGCGTTCAGCGCGAACTGATTGAGGCCTACGCAGCGATGGACTTCCCCGTCTTGCTGCTCTGGCCTGAGGAGGACCAACGCCACCCACCGGTAGCCGCCGAAGAGGCGCTCGACCTGCTGCCAGATGCGCAGCTGCGGATGCTGCCGCGGACCGGATATCTCGCCGCCTACGACGACCCGGTCGGCGTGGCCCGTGAGATAAGCGCCTTCTGCGGCTGAGCCGCGCCGCGCCGCAGCGGCTATCGGTCGTAGCATTGAGAGACCAACCCTCCGAAGGAGTTCTGATGGCAGCGAAGCGTCTGTACGGCGGCGAAACAGCAAAGGCGGTAGACAACTTCCCGGTCTCCGGCGAGCGCGTGCCGATCCAAGTGATCCACTGGCTGGCGCGGATCAAGGGCGCGGCTGCGCGCGTCAACGGCGAGCTCGGGCTACTGAAGCCGACAACCGCTCGCAAGATCGCCAAGGCCGCTGACGAGATCGTCGCCGGCAAGCACGACAGCCAATTCCCGATCGACGTCTTCCAAACCGGCTCGGGAACCTCGTCGAACATGAACACGAACGAGGTGATCGCCAGCCTCTCCGGAGCGCACGCCAACGACGAGGTCAACTTTGGCCAGTCATCGAACGACGTTTTTCCTTCGGCCGTCCACCTCGCGGCGCTCGAGATGACAACGAACGAACTGCTGCCGGCGCTACAGACGCTAGAACGATCACTCGGTAAGAAGGCGCGCAGCTTTAAGAACATCGTCAAGGCCGGCCGCACGCACCTGATGGACGCCGTGCCGGTGACGCTCGGCCAAGAGTTCGCTGGCTACGAGACGCAGATCGCGCTGGCGCGCGAGCGGATCGAAGCGGCACTAATTCACGTTCGCCAGATCCCGCTCGGCGGCACCGCAACCGGCACCGGGCTCAACACTCACCGCCAGTTCGCGAAGAAAGTCCGCCGCGAAATGGCTAAGGAGACGGGGCTGAAGATCGACGCACCGGCACATCCGTTCGAAGCGCAAGGCAACCGCGACTCGCTGGTTGAGCTGTCCGGCGCACTGAAGGTGCTGGCCGTTTCGCTGACGAAGATCGCTAGCGACATCGCGCTGATGGGTTCCGGCCCGCGCGCCGGTATCGGCGAGCTGTTCCTGCCGGAGCTGCAGAAGGGCTCGTCGATCATGCCCGGCAAGGTCAACCCGGTGATTCCCGAGGTCGTGCTGCAGGTAGCCGCTCAGGTGATCGGCAATGACACGGCGATCACGATCGGCGGTATGCAAGGTCAGTTTGAGCTGAACGTGCGGATCCCGCTGATCGGCCGCAACCTGATCCAGTCGATCCACCTCTTGACCACCAGCTCGACGATGTTCGCTGAGAAGTGCATCGACGGAATCCAGCCAAACAAGGCCGGCACTGCAGCCTCGGCCGGCTCAACGCTGGCTGTCGCAACGGCGCTGAACGGAGCGATCGGTTACGACAAGGCAGCGGCGATCGTCAAGCAGGCGACCGCTACCGGCCAGCCGCTGCGCGAGGTGGCGCTAGAGCACGGCGTTGACGCCAAGCTCTACGACAAAACGATCAACCTACGCGTAATCGCCGCCGGCAACGAAGAGGTCTAAGGGCAGAAACCGGCGCCGGCGCGGCGGCGGCGGCCTACCCTCTATCTATGGGGTACGGCCGTGCTAAGCGCGCGATATCGGTTTTTTCTGGCGCGCTAGGCGCCATTTTGCTTAGTTGCACGGTTGCATCGGCAACCCCGGTTGGCTCACCGCCGATGCTGCTCCCGGCTAGCGGAGCGGCGGCAAGTGGCAGCGACTGGATAGTCGGCGCCCGGCAAAGCGCACTGAGCAAACAGATAGCCGACTCCTTTGGTGCCAAGCGGATCGCTGGGCTGCCAGCCTTCACGGTCGCGCGCGGCAAGGCCAACGCGCTCGCGCGCAGACTTTCCGCCGCCGATCTGCTGACCTACGCCGAGCCCGACATCAAGGTCGCTCGTAAGAGCGCAATGGAAGGCCACTTAGGTAGCTGGGCACGGGTAGCGGTCGTGCCTGCTGACCTGCAGTGGCCAACTCCCGGAGGAGTTTCAGTTGCCGTGCTTGACGACCGCGTTGATAGCGGCGTTGCTGACCTGCGCGATCAAACTACTTGGCTGAATACAAATCCAACGACAGACCCCCACGGCACGATGGTCGCGTCAACGATCAGTGCCGTCGTCGGTGATGGCGGCGTCGTAGGTGTCTTCCCGGGCACGCCGATCCTGTCGTTCGGACTGAAAAGCTTCAGCTGCGCTGAGATCGCCAAAGGGATCGACAGCGCCGTCACAGCCGGGTCGCGAATCATCAACATGAGCCTCGGCATGACCAGCCGCTGCTTCAGCCTCTACGCAGCGATCCAGCGCGCCTACTCAAAGAATGTTCTCTCAGTCGCGGCAGCAGGCAATGAATTTGCCGAAGGCAACCCAACCGAGTACCCGGCTGCATTTCCGCACGTCGTCAGCGCCGCGGCAACCGATTCACAGGGGCGGGTAAGCGACTTCAGCAACGCAAACACGGCCGTTGACGTATCTGCGCCGGGTGTCAACGTGCCGGTTGACGTGCCGATGCGCTTTGACACCGAAGACGGCTCGCAGGATGGCGTCACACGAGTCGACGGGACGAGCTTCTCGGCACCGATCACGGCCGGCGCAGCGGCCTGGATTGCAGCGGCACGACCTGAGCTGAAGGTCGGTCAGATCGCCGACGTGCTGCGCCGCAGCGCAATCGACATCAAACCGACCGGCTACGACAGGAGCAGTGGATTCGGGCGGATCAGCCTGCCTGCGGCGCTGGCCGAGGAGACGCCGGTCCAGGACCCCTTGGAGCCGAACGACGACGCCTCATTCCTCAATGGCACGGCGCTCGGTACTCCATCCCCGTACCTCTGGAAAGGCGAAGCGACGCTGACCTTGGCGGCCACGATCGACCAGATCAAGGATCCGCTCGACGTCTACGCGGTCCGTATCCCAGCGCGGACGAAACTGCGAGCTTCGACGACGCCAAAGTTCGGTAACCCAGACCTAGCGGTCTACTCGGCCAAAGCGAAGACAGTGACCGGCTCGCGCTACCGACTGACACGATCACGGACAGGTGGCAAGCGAGTTGACCGCGTCGTGATCAACAACACGGCCTACAAGCCGCTGCGCGTCTTTCTCGTTGTCAGTGACAACGACAGATCCCTGCTCAACTCCTCCTACACGCTGCGCGTAGGGCCTTGAGATCTCAGCCGGCTACGTTGATCGCGACGTACTTCGTTGAGAGGTACTCATCAATCCCCTCGTGGCCACCCTCGCGCCCGTAGCCTGACTGCTTGACTCCGCCGAACGGCGCACCGGCGTTACTGACCAACCCCTGGTTGAGGCCGATCATCCCCGTTTCGAGCCCCTCGATAACGCGCAGCCCGCGGGCGATGTCGCGAGTGAAGAGATAGGCGACGAGACCGTACTCGGTTGCGTTGGCAGCGCTGATCGCATCCTGCTCAGTACTAAAGCTTCGGATCGGCGCTACCGGTCCGAAGATCTCCTCGTTTGAGATTCTCGCCTCGGGCGAGACATCGGTCAGCACTGTCGGCGCAAAGAAGTGACCAGGGCCATCGATCGGCCCGCCGCCGCAGAGCAGCTTCGCGCCGGAACCGACGGCGTCGTCGACCAGCTCCTTGACCGAAACAACGGCGACATCGTCGATCAGCGGCCCGGCCTGCGAATCATCCTCAAGGCCGCGCGCCACAACCATCGATCCCATCCGCTCAGCCAACCGCTTCGCAAATTCGTCGACGATCGAATCCTGCACGAGGAAGCGATTCGCACTGGTGCAGGCCTCACCGCCGTTGCGCATCTTGGCGACCATCGCGCCCTCGATCGCGAGATCCAGATCGGCGTCCTCAAAGACGATGAAGGGGGCGTTGCCGCCGAGCTCCATCGAGACGCGCAGGACCTGCTCGGACGACTGCGCGATCAGCTGCTTGCCAACGGCGGTGGAGCCGGTGAAGGAGAGCTTGCGCAGTCGCGGATCAGCGATCAGCGGCGCCATCAGCGTGCCCGAGCTAGAGCCGCAGACGACGTTGAGAACTCCGGCCGGCAGACCAGCCTCTTCAAAGATCTGCGCCATCGCGAGCATGCAGAGCGGTGTTTGCTTGGCGGGCTTGACGACACTGGTGCAGCCGGCCGCCACGGCTGGGCCGACCTTCCGCGTACCCATCGCCAGAGGGAAGTTCCAAGGCGTAA
>CAMDLG010000125.1 GCA_945901565.1 Bifidobacterium breve
GCGGCCGTCGGCGAGCCGCCCCGCGAAACGCGAAGCAAGGCAACCGGTGAGGGCGATCAGCCCTTCGCTGTGGCTGTCGATCTGAGCCATGTCGACGGTCGGCTTGCCACGTTCAAGCCCTTCGAGGAACCCATCAGAGCAGAGCTTGACGAGGTTCCGATAGCCAGCGTCGCTGGCGGCCAAAAGAGTGAGGTGGTTGTGCTCGTTCTTACCGCTCCCGCCGGCCTTTGGCTTCTCCGCGTAGTAAATCTCACAGCCGAGAATAGGCTTGATTCCGTGCTTGTTACAGGCCTGGTAGTGCTCCACGGCGCCGTTCATTACCCCGTGATCGGTCAGCGCGAGTGCTGACTGTCCAAAGCTCGCGGCCTGCTCGGCGAGGGCGTCAATCGCGCAGGCGCCATCGAGCAGCGAGTACTCGGAGTGAACGTGGAGATGGACGGATTGAGGGCTGGACACCGATCGCTGAGGATAGGCGCAAGCCCGGACGCAGGCCAGCCCCCGCGAAGCGTTAAGGCCGCTCTGAGCGAAGCTTGCGCAGTGCGCGCGCGGTGCGACCAACGAGCCCGCCAGAACGTGTGCCGGGTGTGACCTCAGGAGTCGCTGGCGCGGCGCTCTGCCCCTTCAGTCGATCGGCTGCGGCGGCGAGGCCCGCGAGCAGCTCGGCGGCCGGAGGCGGCTCGGAGGATGGCTCCTGCTGAGTCGGTCGGATAGGCGCACTGCTGGCACGGGCGACGACCATCGCTTCCGTCGCTGCGTCCCGCGCGGCCCGTTCCGCGGCTACCGTCTGGTCGGCGGCTTCTCGGGCGATCCGCTCGGCCCTGAGCGCAGCTTCGGCAGCTTCGCGAGCTTGAATCTCGACATCTAGTTGTTGCCGTGCTGTCCGTACGGCGTCGGCGGCCTCACCGATCGCATCAGCAATCTCAAGCTCCCGGACTGTTCGCTGCTCAACTTCCGCGCGGGCGCGGGATGATTCATCCGCAATCAGCTCTAGCTCCGCCACTCTCTGGTCCGCCGAGGAGAGGCGTTCACGAAGTTCTGCCTCGGCTAGCTCGGCTCGACGAGCACGGCGATCAGACAAGACGGCCTCATCAACGAAACGTTCCGGATCATTCGAAGAGGGGTTGAGCTGCTCCATGCGGGGAAGCGTACCGGCCCAGCAGGCTAGGGCGTCATCGAATCGACGTTGCTGCGGCCGGTCAGTGCCGAAACCAAGCTGACGACTAGTCCGACAGCGATGGCTGAGGCGACCACAGTGATCACTTGACGCAGCAGATTTGGGTAACGCAGACGGATGTAGAACCGACCACCGCGAAGGACAAGGAATCCGACCGTTCGATAGGCGCGCCGTTTGCTCATCGCTGCAGACTAACCGCGATCGTCGTCCTGCGACTGACGCAGACGGTGAGCCATCCGCGACTGCAGAGTCCAAAGCTCAATAAAGCCTGGGGAAGCGTTCTGACTGAAGAGTCCACCGGAGGTATCGAATGTCGCCAGGGCGGCGTCGTAGACAGCGTTCGGCGACGAGCGAGTTACGACGCGTGCTGTCCCCTTGAAGCATTTGATTCCGATCGTGCCGGTGACCCGCTCGTTGGCGCTGCGCATGTAAGCGTCGATGTTCTCTCGCAGCGGCTCCCACCAAAGCCCGGCATAGACGAGGTACGCCCACTGGCGGTCGAGGTTGGTTTTGAATTGGTTCTGATGGATCGTTGACACGAGCCGCTCGAGCTCGGCGTGCGCGCTGAGAATAATCGTTGCGGCTGGTACCTCGTAGATGTCGCGCACTTTCAGCCCGACGATCCGGTCTTCGATGTGGTCGACGATTCCGATCCCGTGGCGACAGCCGATCTCGGTCACGCGGTCGAGCAGCTCAACGAGTTCGAGCTTCTCGCCGTCGAGGCTGACCGGAACCCCAGCCTCGAAACCAATCTCAACTGTCTGAGCCTCGTCCGGCGCGCGCTCAGGCGGCGTTACGAGCTGGAAGACGTCGTCATCCGGTGCGTGATCGAGATCCTCGATCCAACGCCCCTCCGACGAACGGCCCCAAAGATTGTCATCGATCGAATAAGGCGTCTGCTCGGCGCCTCCCTTGATGGGGATTCCGTGCTCGCGCGCGTACGCGATCTCTTCTTCGCGGCCCATCTGCCATTGTCGCACGGGAGCGACAATCTTCAGCTCCGGCGCCAACGTTGCGACGGTGCCGTCGATTCGGACCTGATCGTTGCCCTTCCCGGTGCACCCGTGGGCGATTGTGTCGCAGCCGTGGCGCCGCGCAGCTTCAACTGCGAGCTTGGCAATCAAAGGCCGACCAAGCGCTGTGAAGAGTGGATAGCCAAGGCCGTAGGTGCCGTTGGCAAGGATCGAAGCAGTGACGAAGTCGCGGGCGAACTCCTCGCGGGCGTCAATCACCTCGGCAGCAACGGCCCCGAGGTCAAGCGCCTTCTGCTTGACGACGTCGTAATCCTCGCCTGGCTGACCGAGGTTGATTGTTAGCGCGACGACCTCGGCCTCGTATTCATCCTGAATCCATTTGCACATCACGCTGGTGTCGAGCCCTCCGGAGAAGAGCAGCAGCACTCGCCCGACCTCATCGGCATTAGCTACGTAGCTGGCTGTTCGCTCTTGGTCGGTCATCGGCGGCAGTGTAGGCAGACTTTCCGTTTAGCTGTGTGCCACGTGGTCAGCGAGCGCACTAGCGACCCGTGTGATCGCCTCGGCCACTTCGTCGTCGTCGATTGTCAGAGGCGGCAGTAAGCGCACAGTGTTGGGGCCGGTCGCGTTCATCAGGACCCGTTGCCCGGCGATCGCGGCGTTCACCATTCCGGGGGCGTCGCCGGCCTCAATGTCAAAGCCGATCATCAGTCCGCGGCCGCGAACCTCCGTCACCCCGGGCAGCAGCGCGATGGCTTCGCGCAGCCGCTCGCCAACCATGTTGACTCGGCCAAGTAGGTATTCATCATCGGTCACTGAGAGTGCGGCCAATGCGGCCTGTGCCACCACTGGTCCGGCAGCAAAGGTTGATCCGTGGTCGCCGCGTTGAAGCGCTCCCGCTAGCCGTTCGCCTGTGATCAGCGCGCCGATTGGCAACCCGCCACCGAGCGCCTTCGCGGTCGTGATCGCGTCCGGAATCACGCCGGTCTGCTGGTAAGCCCAGAGCGAACCGGTCCGCCCCATCCCTGCCTGCACCTCATCGAAGATCAGCGCAGCGCCGTGGCGATCGCAGATCTCACGGGCAGCAAGCAACACGTCATTTGGGATTGGGTACACGCCACCTTCACCTTGGATCGGCTCGATGATCAGCGCCGCAGTGTCGGGCCCGACGGTCAGCTCGAGCGAGTCGACCGTCGCGGCGGCCGGTTTGAACCCGGGAATCATCGGCGCGAAGGGCGCCTGCTTTGACTCTTGGTGCGTTGCTGAAAGAGCGCCGTAAGTGCGGCCGTGAAAAGCGTTCGCGAGCGTCACGATCTCGCCCCCGGGCTTTGCGCGGCGCGCCGTCTTGATCGCTGCTTCGACCGCTTCAGCCCCGGAGTTGCCGAAGATCACTTTGCCGCCTAGAGATGAGGCGGAGAGCTTCCGAGCGAGCTGAATCCCGGGCTCGGTGTAGAAGAGGTTGGAAGCATGGATCAGCGTCCGTGCCTGGTCACGGATCGCGTCTACGACTTGCGGGTGGCAGTGACCGAGGTTGGTTACTGAGATCCCGCATAGGAGGTCGAGGTACTGGTTGTCATCGTCGTCCCAGACCCAGCTTCCAGCCCCGCGTACGATCTGCAGCGGTAGCCGCGCATAGGTGCCGACAACGTTCGTATCGTCGAGTTTTTGCAGCTCGTCTAGCTTCACTGGGCCGCCGCGATCTTAGTTCCCATCCCAGCATCGGTGAAGAGCTCCAGCAGCAGCGAATGCGCGACCCGGCCGTCAACGATGTGGGCCGACCCAACCCCACCGTCGACCACGTTCAGACAGGCCTCGAGCTTCGGGCGCATGCCGCCCTCGACAGAGTCCAGCGCGGCGCGCAGCTCGTCGGGTGTGGCTTGGCTGATCAGGCTCTCAGGATCGTCGGAGTCCTTCAACCAGCCTGCCACGTCGGTTAGGAAGATTGCCTTGTAGGCCGAGGTCGCGAGCGCCACAGCAGCGGCGGCGTCGTCGGCATTGATGTTGTAGCTCTGGCCGTCGGCGCCCGGGCCGATTGACGCGATCACGGGGATGTAATCGGTCGCGATGTGGTTGAGGACGTCGACGTCGACGTGGTCGATCGCGCCGACGAAGCCGATGTCGCTTCCGTCGGGCGCGGCTCTGCGCGAGACGGTGAAGAGGTTTCCGTCGTCGCCGCTGAGTCCCACGGCTGGCTGGCCGTAGCGCCCGAGCCGCAGAACGATCTCCTTGTTGACCTTGCCGATCAGCACCATCTTTGCCACCTCAACCGTGGCCTCGTCACTGACGCGCAGACCGCCGCGAAACTCAACCGGGAGCCCAAGCCGCTCCATGTAGTCAGTGATCTCGGGACCGCCCCCGTGGACGACTATCGGGTTCAGACCGACATATTTCAGTAGGACAACGTCGCGCGCAA
>CAMDLG010000126.1 GCA_945901565.1 Bifidobacterium breve
AGCGCCCGTTCTTTGAGTTTGCTCCAGACCTGATCAAGCTTCGCCGCGGTACCTGCCGGATCGTCGCTGGCTATCGCGATCCCTGCGGTTTGGTCAAAGCGGTATGAGAAGTCGCCGCAGGCGCAGCCGTAGGCGGAGAATCCGGCTGCCCAGGTTGGGATCAGCACGTCGGAGTACTGGGCTCCCTCGGTGTAGCCAGCAACATGCAGCGGGCCGCCTCCGCCGTAACAGAAGAGCGAGTAGTCAACTGGCGAGTAGCCCTTTGCGAGGACGCGCGCCAGCGCGGAGTAGCGCAGCTGCTCTTCGAAGAGGTCAACGACGCCGCCGGCGGCCTTGTCGAGGTCGAGGCCAAGTGGGTCAGCAACTTGGCGTTTGACTTCGGCGCGGGCTCGCTCGATGTCAAGCTGAACTGCGCCGCCAAGGAAGTACTCGTGGTTAAGGCGACCAAGTACGAGGTTTAGGTCGGTCACGGTGACGGTTTCAAATCCGCCCTGGGGCCAAGCCGTGCCGATGCTCGCTCCGGCTGAATCAGGCCCGATTTCTGGCCGAGCTGAGGCCGGGTCAATCCGTACCGACGATCCAGTGCCTGCACCGATCGATTCAATCTCAACCATCGGCAGGTTCAGCAGATAGCGAGCGATGTCAGGCGTTTGGCGAATTGCCAGTTGCCCTTCGTTGATCAGCGCGAGGTCGAAGCTAGTGCCTCCGATGTCGGAGCAGACGACGCGGCTGATGTCGAGTGCCTCGGCCAAGTGACCTGCCCCAACGACGCCGCCGATCGGTCCCGATACGAGCGTGCGGGCAAGCTCACGTGAATCAATTGCGATCGTGCCGCCATGAGCGGCCATGATCCGCAGGTCAAAGCCGGCGCCTGCTTCTGCGACTGCGTCCTGGAGGCGACGGAACTGGTGGCGTGAAGGTTCGGCTGCGTACGCCTCGATCAGCGTTGAGTTGAGCCGTGGGAAGTCGCCGCGAAGGGGATAGAGCTCGCTTGAAACGAAGAGCGGCAGATCAGGCTGGCCGGCTTCGGCCAGCATCTCTCTTGCGATTTCAGCGGTGCGCTGTTCATGTGAGTCATTGATGAAGCTCTGTAGGAGGCAGATGACGATTCCGTCTACCTCCTCCTCGATCAGCGCTGCCACTGCGGTGCGGACGTCAGCTTCGTAGAGCGGGATTGCCTCTTGGCCCTGAACATCGATGCGGCCGCGGATGCCGTGCATTCGCTTGCGCGGGACGAGCGGTTCATTGTGGTAGTGGGTCGTCACGTGGAGGCGGTCGGCGTAGGTCATCCCAAGCCAAGTCTGGAGACCGCGCTCTAGCCGCAGGTAGTCCTCTAGGCCACCGCTGACGAGGCAGCCGATGCGCGAGCCTTTGCGCTCCAGCAGGCGGTTGAGCATTGCTGTTCCTGAGAAGACGCCGGAGATGATCGACGGGAATGCGTTCGCTGTATCGGTGCCCCACTGGCCGAGCGCGTCGACGGTCGATTCCATCAGTCCGCGGGATTCGTCATCCGGGGTCGTCTGCGCCTTGCCAACGACGAAGTTACCTTCGCCGTCGACGATGAAGGAGTCGGTCATCGTGCCGCCCGCGTCATAGGCGATCACTTGTGGCTGGCGGGCTTCGGGGCTCATACGGGGCTCACTGCACACACTGAATTCACTGGCATTTGTTGGTCCAATTCATTGTCGGGGGTCCCTGCTTCTCAGCTTGCGTCTTCCGCTACGTGCTGCACGGCGTCGGCGCGGGCCAGCTCGATATGGCTTGCCACCGCGTCTTTGACTCGTTGTGAGTCGCCGTTCTCAAGCGCGACGATGATCGTCTCGTGCTCCTCAACCATCTGACCTGCGTCGTGGTCGTCGACCATCTGCAGGTGGTACATCCGCAGCGCGCTGGGCATCGACCAGAGCTGGCCGAGCACCCGACGGATGATCACGTTGTCACTCGGTTCAATTACCAATGCGTGGAAATCACGGTTTAGCTCAAAGGTGTTAGCGCTCTCGGCCGGTACCTGAGATGCGATCTTAGAGTTCAGCTCGCGCAGGGTTGCGATCGCAACAGCGCCGTGTCTCCCAGCGGCTTCGGCGGCGGCGTTTGGCTCTAATGCCAGGCGCACGTCGTAGATGTCAAATACTTCGCGGGCCGTAAATTCGCTAACCAGATAGCCGCCGCGCTGCGGGGCCGGCTGGACCATTCCTTCTTGCGCCAAGCGCAGCAGCGCGTCACGCACCGGAGTGCGTGAGATGCCGAGCTCGTCGGCCAGCGTGTTCTGCACTAGTCGCTGGTTGGGCTGCAGCCGGAAGTCACAGATAGCGGCGCGCAGCTCGCGGTAGACGCTGCTGGCGAGGTCCTCTGAGAGTTGGCCGTCGAGCTGCAGGTCAAGAGCGCCCGCTGAGGTTGGTGCGCTGCTCATAGTTGTTCTCGCTTCTCGGCCTGAGTCGAGAGAGCCACCAGGATCGCGACAAAGCCGAGCAACACAAATGCGATCGCCGATCCCAGCGGCCAGTTGTTTGTGGCGCCGAACTGGCTGTAGACCTGGTTAGCGATCATCACGTCGTTCTTACCGCCGACTAACTGGGGAGCCACGAAATCCCCGCTCGATAGGCCCATCGTGAAGGTTGCGCCGGCTATCACGCCGGGAAGTGACAGCGGCACGACCAGCGTCAGGAATGTCTTCATGCGCCCGACGCCTAGGTCCTTCGAGGCTTCAATCAGGCTCGGAGGTAGGCGCTCTAGGACCGCATAGATCGTCAGAATCATGAAGGGCGTGAAGATGTGGGTCATCGTGATCACAACCGCTGTCTGCGAATAGAGAAGATTGTTCAGGAAGGTATTTTCGAGACCTAGTTGGTCGAGCACCGAGCCGAGAAGGCCGTTCTGCCCGAGGATCACCTTCCATGCATAGGCACGCAGTAGGTAGCTGGCCCACAGCGGAACGATCACCAGCACGTAGAGCATCAGTCTTGTCCGCGAGTTGCTGATCTTGAAGGCCAGAAGGTAGGCGATCGGGAAGGCCAGCAGCGTCGCGCAGATCGTCACCATCGCGCCGACCTTCAGCGAGCGCAGCAGCGTCGGGATGTAGATGTTGCCCGAGAGCGTGTCGCCGAGGAATACGAGCTTGTAGTTCTCAAGCGTCCAGTTGTGCGCCACGCCGAAGGCGGTCGGCTCCCAGAGGCTTTGGAGGAAGAGCAGGAAGTAGGGGACGCCGAAGAAGATCAGCATCCAGCCGACTACCGGTATGCCAAGGAAGGCGCGGCCTTTACCCTCGCTGACCTTGTGGTCTTCCTCCGGAGTTACCGGCGGCAGCCCAACCTGTGCTGCCGCGTCACTCATGCGCCCTCTGCCGCTGCAAAGACGCGGATGCGGTCAGAGTCAACGTGCAGGTGTACGTTGGCTCCTGGTTCGTAGGAAGAGCCGCGCGCCACGTGGGCAACCACGGTCTCGTCACCACTCGCGATCTTCATAGCGATGTGCCCGCCGACCAGCACCGAGTCCTGAACTACCGCCTCGCCGGCGGCGCCAGCTTCAACGCGGACGTCGGTCGGGCGAATACTGACCCGCACGCGGTCGCCGCTCTTCAGGTCGTCATCGGTAGATCCACCGATCTCACCAAGCGGGCCAACGTCAACGGTTGCGTGGCCATTGTCAATTCTCGTGACGGTGCCGTGCACAATGTTCGTGTCGCCGATGAAGTCGGCAACAAAAGCGGTCAGCGGTCGGTCGAAGATCTCGGCAGGGCTCGCGTCCTGTTCGATGTGGCCGTTGCTCATCACGACGATGCGGTCGCTCATTGTCATCGCTTCCTCTTGATCGTGAGTCACGTAGATGAAGGTCACTCCGACCTCGCGGTGGATTCGCTTCAGCTCAAACTGCATCTCCTTGCGCAGCTTGTAATCGAGCGCTCCGAGCGGCTCGTCGAGCAGCAGCACCTTGGGTTCCATCACCAGGGCGCGCGCCAGCGCAACGCGCTGCTGCTGGCCACCGGATAGTTCACGCGGGCGCCGCTCGCCGACGTCCGGGATCTGCATCAGTTCCATCATCGCGGCGACGCGCTGCGCAGTATCAGAGCGGCTCACGCCTGCGTGCCTTAGGCCGTAGCCAACGTTCTGGCTGACGCTTAGATGGGGAAATAGGGCGTACTGCTGAAAGACGGTGTTGACCGGGCGCTTGTAGGCCGGCCGGGATGACATGTCGTCACCAGCGATGCGAATCTCACCGCGATTCGGCGCTTCAAAGCCACCGATCAGTCGCAGCGTCGTTGTCTTGCCGCAGCCCGACGGGCCGAGCAGCGTCAGGAACTGTCCATCCTCGACGCGCAGGTCGAGGTCCTCGACAGCCATCACGTCGCCGTAGCGTTTTGTGACGTTGTCGAGCTCAACGGCGGCAGCATGACCTGCCGGGGCGCCCGCTGTGGGCGCCCCGGTTAGGCCTGATTCGGCGTTGATCATGCAGCTACTACTGCGTTCAGTACGTCGAGGTACTTCTGGCGGCGCGGTACGGCCTTCCAGTAGTCCAGTG
>CAMDLG010000127.1 GCA_945901565.1 Bifidobacterium breve
TCGGGCGGGATCTTCGACCAGGTTGGCGGCGGCTTCTCGCGCTACAGCGTTGACGCGGCATGGACGGTGCCTCACTTCGAGAAGATGCTCTACGACAACGCGCTGCTCGCCCGCGCCTACCTGCACGGCTGGCTGGTGAGCGGTGACCCAGTTCTGCGGCGCACCTGCGAGGAGACGCTCGACTGGGCGCTGCGCGAGATGCTGGCGCCGGAGGGCGGCTTCTACAGCGCGCTCGACGCCGATTCGGAGGGCGTAGAGGGCAAGTTCTACGTGTGGTCGCTGGAAGATCTGCGCGCCGCTTTGGGAGATGACGCGGACGCGGCGATCGCGTGGTTCGGCGCCAGCGCGGGCGGCAACTTCGAGGGGCTCAACATCCTTGAATCTCGTGGCGAGGAGCCTGCCGCGGATCTGCGCGAGCGGATTCGCGCGCGACTGCTAGAGGTCCGCGCAGAGCGCGTGCGGCCCGGGACCGACGACAAGCGGCTGACGAGCTGGAACGGACTGATGATCAGCGCGCTGGCCGAAGCCGGCGCCGCGCTTGGCCGTGAGGATTACCTTGCCGCCGCGCGCGGCACGGCGAACTTCCTGATGACGCAGATGCGCGACGAAGGCGGCCGCCTGCTGCGCAGCTTCAACAAGGGCGAAGCAAAGCTGCGTGCCTACCTCGAAGATCACGCGATGCTGCTGGAGGGGCTGCTGGCGCTTTACGAGGCGACCTTCGAGCCGCAGTGGTACCTGGCCGCAGTGGCAGAAGCGGAAGCGATTATGAGCGGCTTTAGCGATCCTGAGCGTGGCGGATTCTTCTCTACGGCCGCCGATGGCGAGCAGCTAGTGGCGCGGCGCAAGGAGATGGAGGACTCTCCCCTTCCCTCCGGCGGCTCCAGCGCCGCTCTAGGGCTTTTGCGCTTGGCGCTGCTCAGCGGCGAGGCGCGCTACGCCGATGCGGCGCTAGGGCAACTGCGCCTGGTGCGCCCGTACGTGGTTCGTCACCCGCAGGCCTTTGGCCACGCGCTGCAGGCAATCGATCTCCACGTTGGCCCAGCGCGCGAGCTGGCGCTGGTCGGTGATGACACGAGCAAGATGGAGCGAGTTGTGCGCAGCAAGCTGCGACCTCGACTTGTTGTTGCCGGTGGCAACGGCGACAAGACCGTTGTGCCGCTACTTCGCGACAGACCTGCTGTCGACGGCGCCGCAACGGCCTACCTATGTGAAAACTTCACCTGCTCTGCGCCGACGATCTCAGCCGCCGAGCTCGCGGCGGCCTTGGACAGCTGAACGACTAGCGCTCCTCGTCTTCGTCGGACTCTGGCGCCTGCGAGCTTCGCGGAGGTGACTGACGGTCGCTCTTCTGCTCGTGTGGAATGCCGACGTCCTCGATCCGATCACCGAGGTCGGCGTAGAGCTCGGCGATGGAGTCAAGGAGCATCCCGCCGTTGTCGCGTAGCGACTGAGCAAAGGCATCGAGGTCAGAGAGTGCCTGCTGGCCGTAACCGCTGACCTCGTTGCTGATCAAATGAGCGTTAGAAAGTAGATCTCGTGCCTCGGACTGCGCGTTCGCGAGAATAGCTCTCGCCTTCTCGTTTGCCGCTGCGATAGCGATCTCAGCCTTCACCGTCGCCTGCGCCTCAGTTGATGCAGCCCTCTTCTGGGCCTCTAGATCGGCAGCAGTGGCCGCTTCTTGCGCAGCCCTGGTAACCCGCGCGTTGGCCTGACTGACAATGAACTCAGCTTCAGCTTCTGCTTGGCGGCGCAGTTCATTGATCTCGTGCTCACCAGCGCGCACGCGCGCTTCGGCAGCGCGGTCGGCGTCAGCGATCTTGATTTCAGCTTCAGCGCGCGCCTTATCGAGAATCTGCTTCGAGCCTGTTTCAGTCTCTTCAATGAGGCGTTCGATGCGAGCTGCACCCGCCTCAGTTGGGCCTTTGTCGCGCGTTAGGACGCGTACTGATTCGGTTTTTGCATCTTGAGTCATTTTGCTCCGCCAGCCTTTTGGATCACTTCGGACACGAGTTGCTCACGGTTCGGAAGTTCGTAGTTGTCATCGAGATGGCGACTGATCTCGTCGCGCGGCACGCCGTCGCGGGCCATCTGCAACGCCTCGGCTCGAGCTTTGACAAGGGCAGCCCTCGCCTCCTCGAAGTTGTCGCCAGCAGCCTGTTTCTTGGCAGCGGTCGGCGCAGCATCGCTCGCGGCTTGACCGCGGAAGGTTGAAACATCCTCACGCAGGCTCAGAAGTCCGTCCTTTAGTGCGCTGGAGTTGGTCTCAATCTCTTCCAGTAGCCCCTGCGTGCGCTCGCGCAGCGAGGTTAGTTCGGAGAGCAGAGTCGACGAAAAGTCAGAAACACGCGTGACCTGTTGACGTGACTCTGCGGCAGCCGTACTGCGCATCTGATCGGCGGCCTGCTGAGCATCACTGCGCAGCCCGGCTGCAGTCAACTCAGCAGCAGCAAGGATCGACTTAACTTGGTCGCCGACGCCGGCGGCCATCGGCGCCTTCTCGCGCTCAGATTCTTTCTTCAGCTTCTCCTCTAGGCGCTCAAGATAGGCGTCTACCGCTGCCGGGTCGTAACCCCGGCGGGAAATTGGAAAGTCTTTTCGGGCAACATCTTCGAACTTTGTCACGCTGGAACTCCTAGTTAGGGAATGCTTTATCTCCAGACAATACGCAATTTGCGATTTTCGCGTGAAACGGACCTTGCGATTGCTCAGCATGTGATCGCTGCCGCCTAGATATTGCGTATCTTCAACTGCTCCCACCCCCCAACGCTACGAAAGAAGCCACGTGTTGAAGAAGATCCTCGCAATCCCCGCAGGCCGCCGCGCGAAGTGGGTCGTAGTCGCGATCTGGGTCGCAGCACTGGTGATCTTCTCAGCGCTGCAGTTCCCAACCAAGTTCGAGGATGTTCAGAAGAACGATTCGGCGTCATTCCTACCTTCGAGCGCCGAGTCAACGAAGGCGCTTGCCGCCGTCAAGACGATCCAAGGCGAAGAGACTGTGGCGATCGTCACCGTCTACCGCCGTCCGAGTGGGCTGACGGCAGCCGATCGGGCGCGTGTTCAGCAGAACCGCAAAGAGCTGAACGCACTGAAGCTGCCAAATACGACGCCATTCGCTCGGCCGATCCCCTCAAAGAACGGGCAGGCCGAGCTGTTGGTCGCGAACATCACGACCAACGGCGAAGCGGAGACAATTCTGGACCCAGTCGACAAGGTCCGTGAGGTCGTAAATGACCCGGGCGGCGGGTTGGAAGTGAAGGTCACAGGTTCGGCCGGCTTCTCGGCCGACGCGATCAAGATCTTTGAGGGCATCAACGGAACGCTGCTGTTCGCCGCCATAGGCCTCGTCTTCTTCCTGCTGGCTGTGATCTACCGCAGCCCGATCTTCCTTTGGATTCCACTCTTCACGGTGATCTTCGCCGAGCTGGCTAGCCGCTCTATTGGCTACCTGCTGACCGAGTTCGGCGTGACGATCAACGGTCAATCGTCGTCGATCATGTCGATCCTCGTACTCGGTGCTGGCACCGATTACGCGCTGCTGCTCGTATCGCGCTACCGGGAAGAGCTGCGCCAGCACGACGATAAACACGTCGCGGCCGCTAACGCCGCGAGCGCCGCCGGCCCCGCGATCATCGCTTCGGGCGTAACCGTGATGCTGGCTCTCTTCTGCCTCACGCTGGCCGAGGTGAACGGTACGGCGGGCCTCGGGCCACTCGGCGCGCTTGGTGTCGGGGTGGCGATGATCGCAATGTTGACGCTACTGCCGGCGCTGCTCGCAATCACCGGGCGGCGCGCCTTCTGGCCCTTTATCCCGCGCGTTGGCGACGAGGGCGCCGACGCAGAACACGGAAGGTGGCGGCGCTGGGGCGAGTGGATCCAGAAGCGCCCGCGCGCAGTTTGGATCGTCACCGCTCTGCTGCTCGTGGCGATGAGCTTTGGCCTGCTGAACTTCTCGACCGGCCTCACGCAGGGCAACTCGTACCGTGGCGACGTTGAATCTGTGCAGGGTCAGGAGATGCTCGCGACCTCGTTCCCTGCGGGCGAAAACGCACCGACCGACGTCGTTGTTCCAGAGAAGTCGAAAGCGAAGGCCGTCGCCTCGGCCGTCGCGGCCGTGCCTGGCGTCGTAAATGTTCGCCCGGCAGGCGCAGGCCCACCAGGCGTGCAGCTTGCTGCGACGCTCAGTTACAGCCCCTACGCGACCGAAGCGTACGACGTGATCCCGGAGATTCGGACGGCTGCAAAGGAGGCTGGCGGCGCAAACGTTCTCGTCGGTGGACCAACCGCCATTGAGACCGACCTGCGCGCAGCGTCTACGCGTGACACAAAGTTGATCATTCCGATCGTGCTGATCGTCGTCTTCCTCGTCTTGATTGTGCTGCTGCGAGCCTTTACGGCGCCGCTGTTGCTGATGCTGACCGTGATTCTTTCCTTCGCCGCCGCGCTTGGCGTCAGCGCCGTTGTCTACGACATCGTCTTCGG
>CAMDLG010000128.1 GCA_945901565.1 Bifidobacterium breve
GCCAAGACCGCCTCGTGCAGCACGTCGCCGCCCTGGCCGCCGATCTCGGTCGGCTTGCTTAGGCCAAAGAAGCCGAGCTCACCCATCCGCGGGAAGAGCTCATTTGGAAACCAGCGCTCGCGCTCCCACGCGTCGGCGTTGGGCGCCAGTTCGGCTGCCACGAAGCGCCGCAGCGAGCCGCGCAGCTCGTCGGGTTCCTCGCCAACCGGCGGCATGATCTGCCGCGCCGACGGTTCCTGCGGCAGCCCCTTGGCGCCCATCTGCTGCTTAGAGGCCGTAGGAGCGCCCGATTACGTCGAGCATCACTTCGTCGGTGCCGGCGCCGATGCGGTTCAGCCGCATGTCGCGCCATACGCGCTCAATGCCGTACTCCTTCATGTAGCCGGCGCCGCCGTGAATCTGGATGCACTCGTCGGCGACCTCGCAGGCGACACGGGCCGAGAAGAGCTTCGCCATCGAAATCTCACGGACCGGGTACTCGCCATTCTGGAAGCGCCAAGCGGTCATGTAGGTGAGCTGACGCGCGGCCTCGAGCTTCGTTGCCATGTCGGCGAACTTGTGGCGGATCGCTTGGAAGTTGCCGATCTTACGGCCGAAGGCCTGACGCTCCATCGCGTACTCAAGCGTCTTGTCCATGCAGTGCTGAGCGCCAGCGACGCAGCCAGCGGCGCCGATCAGCCGCTCGCCTTGAAGCTCCCACATGATGTGGTAGAAGCCCTTGCCGACCTGTCCGAGCACGGCCGTTTCCGGCACGCGGACATCTTGGAACGCCAGCAGCGCCGTGTCGCTGGCGTGCATGCCGAGCTTCTCAAGCTTCTTCTCACGAATTACGCCCGGGGCGTCCATTGGCACGAGGAAGAGCGTGAAGCCGTCGTAGCCAGCGTCGGCGTCGGTCTTTGTGACGAGCACGATCACGTCGGCGCGGTGTCCGTTCGTGATGTAGGTCTTTGAGCCGTTGATTACGTATTCGTCGCCATCCTTGACGGCGCGCGTCTTGATGCCGGAGACGTCGGAGCCGGCGTCCGGCTCGGTGATCCCGAGGCAGAGGATCTTCTCGCCCTTGATTGCTGGCACAACCCACTCCTGCTTCTGCTCTTCGGTGCCGAAGGCAAGGATTGGCGGCATCGCCATGTCGGTGTGGACGGCGACCCCCATCGCCAGTCCGCCCGACTGCGCGTGCGTGATCGACTCAGCCAGCACTAGCGAGGTGTAGTAGTCGCCGCCCTGGCCGCCGTACTCCTCCGGCTTGTCGAGGCCTAGGAAGCCAAGCTCACCCATCCGCGTGAAGACGGAGTCAGGGAAGGTTGTCTCTTCCCACTCGTCGGCGTGCGGTGCCAGTTCCTTCTTGGCGAAGTTGCTGATCGATTCACGCAGCTGCTCGTGTTCATCGGTGAAGATGAAGTGAGCGCGCTGCTGATCAAAGTCTGGCTTGAGAACTGCGGATGTGGCGGCCACTTGGTGCTCCTTCTTTGACGGGGTGTCTAAAAGTATCGCAGAGCGATGAGCGGGCACAGGCCAGCGATGCGGCGTAGCCTTAGCGCCATGACCGACGAGATCGTGCTTTACACAACTGAAAACAAGATCGCGACTATCGCGCTGAACCAGCCCGATTCGCGCAACGCACTCTCCGACGCGTTGCTCGACGCGCTGATCGCTGCTTTTGAGCGGGCGCGTGACGACGATGAGGTTGGATGCGTCGTACTCGCAAGCACGCATGAGACGGTCTTTTCGGCCGGCGGCGACCTTGGCGGCTTTGCTGAAGAGCTAACGGCTGAGCAGCGCTACGAGCGGCTCGCCCGCTTTCCAGCGCTCTTCGAACTGATCGGCACGCTCGGCAAGCCAACGATCTGCGCCGCACGCGGCCATGTGCTGGCAGGCTCGCTTGGAATCGCTTTGGCCTGCGACCTCGTCGTCGCTAGCGAGAAGGCGACCTTCGGTACGCCGGAGCTGAACGTCGGCGTATTCCCGTTCATGATCATGGCGCTGATCTACCGCAACGTGCCGCGTAAGAAGACGACTGAGATGCTGCTCTTAAGCGAGCGGATCGACGCCAACGAAGCTGAGCGGCTCGGAATCGTCAACAAGGTCGTTCCAATGGACGAGTTCGACGAGGCCGTAACCGAGTGGGCGGCGAAGCTGGCCTCGAAGTCGCCGCTGCTGATGCGGATGGGCAAAGACGCGATCTGGAAGCAGCAGGACATGGACCTGATGGAGGCGCTGGACTTCCTCCGCGGGCAGCTCGGCGAGGCGCTCGGCACCGAGGACGTTCGCGAAGGCGTAAGCGCCTTCTTCGAAAAGCGCGAGCCGCAGTGGAAGGGTCGCTGAAGTGGCAAGCGGCGCCGTAGTACGGTCTGACCAATGACGACGAGTGATGCTGAAGAGACCGCTGGAATCCTGCGCCCGCTGGTAGAGGACCTCGCAGCCCGCCGCGAGCACGCAATGCTCGGCGGGGGTCAAGAACGAATCGACCGCCAGCACGAGAAGGAGAAGCTCACTGCGCGCGAGCGGATTGCGCTGCTGATCGACGAAGGGACCTTCGTTGAGCTAGGCATCCACGGCGGAATCCACTACTCGGTCCGCGGCCTTGAAGACAAGGACGCGCCTGCCGACGGCGTGATCTGCGGCTACGGAAAGGTTGACGGGCGGATGGTCGCCGTCTGCGCCTACGACTTCACAGTGATGGCCGGCTCGATGGGGTTGACCGGTGAGACCAAGGTCGGTCGCCTGCGTGCGCTTGCTTTGACGAAGCGGATTCCTTTCATCTGGCTGCTCGACTCAGCCGGTGCGCGGATCCAGGAGGCAGTCGGTTCGCTCTTCGCTGGTTCGGGGCACCTCTTCCGCGAGCAGGTCGTTATGAGCGGCGTGATTCCGCAGGTAGCGGCCTTGATGGGCCCTTGCTCGGCAGGAACCGCCTACATCCCGGCGCTCGCCGACTTCGTACCGATGGTCAAAGGCCGCGGATCGATGGCGCTCGCCGGGCCGCACCTCGTGCGCGCAGCGGTTGGTGAGGACGTAACGCAGGAAGAACTTGGCGGCTCACGGATTCACTGCCGCAAGTCGGGCGTCGGCGACCTTGAGGTTGAGTCCGACGAGGCCTGCGTCGAGGCGATCAAGCAGTACCTCTCCTACATGCCGACAAATTGCGAAGAGGCGCCGCCGATCGCGGAGTGCACAGACCCGATTGAGCGCGCCGAGGAGGCGCTGCTCGACGCGCTGCCGGAATCGAACCGCAAGCCGCACGACATGTACAACATCATCGCCCAGATCGTTGACGACGGCGAGTGGTTTGACATGAAGCCGCAGTTCGCGAAGACGATCATCACCTGCTTTGCTCGCTTCGGCGGCCGGCCGGTCGGAATCGTCGCCAATCAGCCTCGCCAGCTCGGCGGCATTCTCGACAACGATTCGGCCGACAAGGCCGCGCGCTTCGTCAACCTTTGCAACGCCTTTGGGATTCCGCTGCTCTTCCTGATGGACGTGCCGGGCTTCATGGTCGGCACGAAGGTCGAGGCCGACGGGATCATCCGCCACGGAGCGAAGATGCTCTACGCCGTCTCCAACGCCACCGTGCCGAAGATCACGGTGATCATCCGCAAGGCTTACGGCGCCGGTTACTTCGTGATGAACGGCAGCGCTTATGAGCCTGACGTGATCGTCGCTTGGCCGAGCGCTGAGATCAGCGTGATGGGAGCCGAGGGGGCAGTTGAGATCGTGATGCGCCGCCAAGTTGATGAGGCCGATGATCCGGAGGCGAAGAAGAAGGAGCTAATCGCCGGCTATCAGAGCCTTATTGACGTTTACATCGCCGCGAATAGCGGCATGATCGATGACGTAATCGATCCGCGCCAGACGAGAGAGATTGTCTGCCGCGGCTTTGAGATGGCTTCAACGAAACGACTTGAGCGCCCTTGGAAGCGCCAAGGCGTGGTCCCGGTCTAAGCGATGGCTGCTTCAGATCTGCCCGTAGTAGGCCACTGGATCGCCGGTAAGCCTGACGCGGGAACCTCAGGCCGCTTCGGTGATGTCTTTGACCCGGCGATCGGCGCCGTTCAGCGCCAAGTCGCCTTGGCGGGCGAAGCCGACGTGGACCGCGCCGTGCTCGCCGCGCGCGCCGCATTCCCAGCCTGGGGCGGTGCGTCGCTAGCCAAGCGCCACGCAGTGATGTTCGCCTTCCGCGAGCTCTTGTTCGCGCGCGCCGATGACCTCGCCGCGATCGTCACTTCGGAGCACGGCAAGACGCTCGACGATGCCCGCGGCGAGGTGCAGCGTGGCCTTGAAGTGGTCGAGTTTGCTTGCGGCATCGCCCACCTGATGAAGGGCGAGGCGAGCGAGCAGATCTCAACCCGTGTCGATTCAACCAGCTACCGCCAGCCGCTAGGCGTTGTCGCCGGAATCACTCCCTTCAACTTCCCGACGATGGTGCCGATGTGGATGTTCCCGATCGCGCTGGCCTG
>CAMDLG010000129.1 GCA_945901565.1 Bifidobacterium breve
GTCGCATCCGCTGAGGTGTAGTCACGCTGCGGCATCGGCCGCCGGTGTCCTACCATCAGCGCCATGCTCTACAACGAACACGCCGACCTAACCCTGCTCGACGACAAGACCGTTGCAATTATTGGCTACGGCTCGCAAGGCCACGCTCACGCCCTCAATCTGAGGGATTCAGGCGTATCGGTCGTTGTCGGCCTGCGCGAGGATTCCAGCAGCGTCGCGGAAGCGCGAGCCGAGGGCCTCGAAGTGATGTCTGTTGCCGACGCCGCGAGCAAGGGCGACCTCGTGATGGTTCTGCTCCCTGACGAACGCCACCACGATGTCTACAACGCCGAAATCGTTGACGGGCTCGCTCCAGGCAACATGCTCCTCTTCGGACACGGTTTCTCGGTCCACTACGACGAGGTAACTCCACCTGCCGAGGTCGACGTCGTCCTAGTCGCGCCAAAGGGCCCGGGGCATCTAGTTCGCCGGCAGTACGAGGAAGGAAGCGGCGTCCCGGGCTTGATCGCTGTTGAACAGGATGCGACCGGTAACGCCCAGCAGCTTGCTCTGGCTTACGCGATGGGGATCGGATGTACGCGCGGCGGAGTGATCGAGACAACCTTCAAGGACGAGACCGAGACAGACCTTTTCGGAGAGCAGGCCGTTCTTTGCGGCGGCGCGAGCGCTCTCGTGCAGGCCGGGTTCGAGACGCTGGTAGAGGCCGGGTATGACCCTCAGATGGCCTACTTTGAGTGTTTGCACGAGCTAAAACTGATCGTCGACCTGATGTACGAGAAGGGGCTCGCCGGTATGCGTTACTCGATCTCGAATACAGCCGAGTTCGGTGATTACAGTCGCGGTCCACGCGTCGTCAATGAGTCGGTCCGAGCCGAGATGAAGAAGATTCTTGAGGAGATTCAGTCGGGCGAGTTTGCCCGCGAGTGGATCGCTGAAAATCGCGCCGGACAAGAAAACTTCCTGCGGATGCGGGCAGAACAAGCCGACACGCAGATCGAGTCCACGGGCCAGGAGTTGCGCTCGAAGATGGACTGGATCAAGACCGATTTCTAAGCAAGCGCCGGCAAGCGCCGATCCAGAAGCCACCGCAGTGATACCAGCCTCGATTAAGCCGAGCGATGGGCGGTTTGGCTCAGGGCCTTCCAAGGTGCGGCCGGAGCAGGTTGAAGCGCTCGCGACGGTCGGCGTCGATCTGCTTGGCACCTCGCATCGTCAAAGCGCCGTCGTCGGCCTCGTTGGCCGCGTACGCAGCGGGCTGGCAGAGCTCTTCTCACTGCCCGACGGCTATGAGGTACTGCTCGGCAATGGCGGCGCTACCGCCTTCTGGGACGCCGCGACCTTTTCGATCGTTGAGCAGCGCGCGCTGCACCTTGTCTACGGAGAGTTCACGCGTAAGTTCGCCGCCTGCACAGATGGCGCTCCGTTCTTGGCCGATTCGATCTTGATCGAGGCTGAGCCGGGCGACGCGCCTACCCCTGTAGGTGATCCGCAGGCCGACGTGCTCGCCTGGGCGCACAATGAAACTTCGACCGGGGTGATGGTGGCGGTCGAACGGCCGGCCGACGCCGGCGACGCGCTCGTCGTAATCGATGGAACCTCGGCCGCTGGCGGGCTGCCCCTCGACGCCGCCGAGGCCGACCTCTATTACTTCGCTCCACAGAAAGCGCTTGCTTCCGATGGCGGCCTTTGGCTAGCCTTCGCGAGCCCCTCGGCGATCGAACGGATCGAGCAGATTGGCGCCGCTGACAGGTGGATTCCCCCGTTCCTCTCGCTGAAGATGGCGCTCGAGAGTTCGCGCAAAGATCAGACCTACAACACGCCAGCGATCGCAACCCTCTTCCTTCTTGCCGAGGCGCTCGACTGGATGAACGCGCTCGGAGGCCTCGGCGGCTGCGTAGCTCGCACAACCGCTTCGTCCGAGCACCTCTACGGCTGGGCTGGGCGCTCTGACTTCGCAACACCCTTCGTCAGCGACCCTGCAAAGCGCTCGCTCGTTGTTGGAACCGTCGACCTTGATGATTCAATCGACGCAGCTTCCGTTTGCGCAGTGTTGCGCGCGAACGGTGTCCTCGACGTTGAGCCGTACCGCAAGCTTGGGCGCAACCAGCTTCGCGTTGCGATGTTCCCGGCAATCGAGCCGAGCGACGTTGCAGCGCTAACCGCCTGCGTCGACTGGGTCGTAGAGAACGCCGAAGTGGGGAGTGTCCAGTGAGCGAATCGCCGCGCATCCTGATCTGCGAGAAGATCGGCGACAGCGGCGCTGAGCTGTTGCGCAGCTCCGGCTTTGAGGTCGAATTCGGCCTCGATTGGAGCCGCGAAGAGCTGCTCGATCGGGTCGCTGGCTTCGATGGACTGCTGATCCGCTCGGCGACCACAGTAGACGCTGAGCTGCTGGAGCACGCGACGCGGCTGAAGGTCGTTGGGCGCGCAGGCGTCGGCGTCGACAACGTCGACGTCGACGCGGCAACAAAGAACGGCGTGATCGTCGCCAACGCTCCCGAGTCGAACGTCGTGACCGCCGCTGAGCACACGATGGCCTTGCTCCTTGCTCTCGCACGCAACGTTCCCCAAGCCCACAGCGCGTTAACCGAGGGCCGCTGGGAGCGTTCGGAGCACTCCGGTGTCGAGCTGCTGGACAAGACGCTCGGCATTCTCGGTTTCGGCCGCATAGGTCAGCTTGTTGCCGCTCGCGCCCAGGCGTTTGGAATGACGGTGATCGCCTTCGATCCATTCATCGGCGCTGAGCGCTACCGCGAGCTTGGCGTGACTCAAGCCGAGGGCCCCGAGCAGCTTTACGCCGAGTCCGACTTCATCACGCTCCACCTGCCCAAAACGCCGGAAACGGAGGGCTGGCTTAACGCTGAGGCGTTCGCCCAGATGAAGGATGGGGTGAGGATTCTCAACGTCGCTCGTGGCCCTCTGATCGTCGACGAGGACCTCCAACGAGCGCTCGACTCCGGCAAGGTCGCAGGGGCGGCTCTCGACGTCTTCCAAAGCGAGCCACTGACCGACCACCCGCTCTTCTCCTATCCAAACGTGGTCGTCACGCCTCACCTCGGCGCGTCAACCGGCGAAGCGACCGACCGCGCCGGCTACCAGGCCGCCGAGCAGGTCGTGGCTGCGCTCACCGGCGCCAGCGTGACGAGCGCGATCAACGTTCCGGCGGTCGCACCAGAAGACCTCGAAGTGCTCGGCCCGTTCCTGCCACTCTGCCGGCAGCTCGGGCGGCTCGTTTCGGCGATCGCTGAAGGCGGGGCAGTCGACCGAATCGAAGTTGAGTACTTCGGGCGGATCGCCGAACGTGACTGCCGGCCGCTGACGACGAGCGTCCTGCTCGGGCTGCTGGAAGGAAAGACCGACGAGGCCGTCAACGAGGTCAACGCACCATCGATAGTCGCCAAGAGAGGGATTGTTATCTCCGAAACAAGTCGCACCAGCGCACGCGATTTCACCGAATTGGTTCGCGTCACGCAGATTTCTGGCGCGGAGCGCACACGCGTTGTTGGGACGACGCTCGGACGACGCCACCGTCCGCACCTACTTGAGCTTTGGGACCGGCGCTTCAACCTTCAACTTCACGAACATCTCGTCCTCTTCCAATACGAGGACGTCCCCGGGATGATTGGCCACGTAGGGGTTGTTCTCGGCCAGAACGGCATCAACATCGAAAACGCCGCCGTCGGTTACGACCCAACAGCAGACGAAGACGCAGCGCCCGCAACGCGTGCTGTGATGGTGCTCACTACCAGCACTCCCGTGCCGCCGGAGGTTGTGGCGCAGGTCGAGGAGCACCCGGGAATCGTCACAGGCCGCGCCGTCGACCTCGACTGACAACGCACCACGAAGATGTTTGCACGCCAACTTCAAACGGCGTAGTTTGTGTGCCTCTTGGAATCCCGTGGATATAGAAACTGTTCCAACGTGCAGTCATCTAGCCTCCTACTAGTCGCTGCCAAGGTGCGCCGGATTTAGCGTGCCCTACTCGACGCGTGACCCGTGCGGCGACCGTCAACGCGGCAAAGCTGGTAAGGCGCCACAACAACCACTCTCCAAGCTGAAAAGCTTCGCGCCCTAACGGGCGCGAAGCGGACGGCTTAACAACAAATAGTTAAATGGCTAAAAAGCCCGGACCGCCCTCACATGGCCGGCGTTGTCCTTGAAGACGTCGAGCTGCGAGTTGTTCCCGCCGCCGAACCCGACGAACTGGAGCCAGGCGCTGTCCGCACCGACCTGCGACGACGACCAGTAGTCGGCACCGGGAGTCAACCCACCAACATTGGAAACATCAAGCGCGTTGAGCTCATTGAGCGATGGCAAGAACCAGCCCTTGACGACCACACCATTGACGGTCGGTGCATAGGTTGAGGCAGCAAGCGCAGCAGGAGCTGA
>CAMDLG010000130.1 GCA_945901565.1 Bifidobacterium breve
CTGATAACCGACACCAGCTGATGGACGGTCGCGTAGCGCTCAACCACCATCAGAGCGGGGACATGGACGCTGCCGAGCGCGCAGACGCGCCCAAGGTCGTTTCGCACGAGGTCGGCGATCATCAGATTCTCTGCGCGTGATTTCTCGTCGGCCTGCAGCGCTTTGGCCCGGCGGGCGTCCTCGATTGGATCATCACTGCGCGCCGAGGTTCCCTTGATCGGCTTGGACTCAACGACGCCGTCGGCGCTGACGCTGAGGAAGCGCTCTGGCGACGAGCTGAGCACCGATAGCTCACCGAATCGCAGCAGCGCCGCGTAGGGCGCCGGATTTATCGCTCGCAGCCGCGCATAAGTCGTCAGTGGGTCGATCTGCTGCTGGCAGCTCAGCTCAGTTGTGAGGCAGACTTCGTAGCTCTCGCCTTCGCGGATCGCGCGACGGCACTCTGCTATTTGCTCTAGATAGGCGGCGCGATCCTCGCGTGGCTCGAAGCTGACCTCACGCGCCGACCCATCGTCGACGGCGGCGCTGCCAAAAGCGAGTCCGCGCAGCGCCTCGGTTGTGCTCTTCAGCCACAGCTCGGCTGTCTCATCGCCAGCGGGGTCGGATAGCGCCAGCAGATGAACTCGGCGCTCGTGGTGGTCGAATGCAATCACTCGGTCGCAGAACAGGATGCCGGCGTCGGGGAGCGACGATTGATGGACCCTCTCGGCTCCGCACTCGGCGCCGAGCTCGTAGCCGAAGTAGCCGGCGAAGCCGCCGATGAAGTCGAATGGGAGTTTTGGCCCTTCGGCGCGCATCGCTTCGAGCTGCTCTGCGCAGTAATCGAAGATCGACCCTTCAGCGGTTGTCGACTGGCCATCGGCGTACTCGATCTTTAGCCGCTGCGCCGCGCTATCTGCCGTTACGACTTGGCCGAGCGGGCCGTCGGGAGCGGCGATGAAGGAGAAGCGGGCCAGCCCCGGCTCAGCGCGAGCGCTGTCGAGCCAGATCGCGTGCTCGCGGTCGCTGAAGCGTTGCTCGAAGGCGACCTCCGGCTCGCACCAGTCGCGCAGGCGCAGGTGGTGAACGGTGATCTCGCTTTCGCTCTGTTTCGTGCTGGGTGGCGGCGGCAATTTTGCTGCCCGCGCGACTGGAGCAGGGATCCGCTCCAGCGAGAGGTCCCTGAAGTTCTCGATCAGCTGGCGGCCGTCTTCAGTGCAGACCGACTCAGGGTGGAACTGAACTCCCCAGAGCGGCCGGTCGCGGTGTTCGATGCCCATTACGACGCCGCCCCGACTGCGCGCAGTTACGCGCAGTTGCTCGGGGACCTCACTGACGACCAATGAGTGGTAGCGAACTGCCATGAACGGCTGCGGTAGCCCGGCGAAAAGACCGTCCTGCTCATGCTGAACCGCGCTGAGGCGGCCATGGAAGAGCTCACGCGCGTAATCGACCGTGCCACCGTAGACGTGCGCTAACGCCTGATGTCCAAGGCATACGCCGAGTACGGGGATCCCTTCTTGGTCGAGCGCCGCTAACGAGATGCCGATGTCACGGGCGCGCTCGGGGCGCCCCGGCCCGGGTGAGATAACGACGTTGTCGAACTGCTCACTGGCAACAAGGTCTCCCCAGCTGGCCTGATCGTTGCGGACGACCAGCGGCTCCTCGCCATTAACCTCTCCGAGCAGGTGGAAGAGGTTGTAGGTGTAGGAGTCGTAATTATCGATCAGCAGGGTGCGCATAGTGACCGCGGCTGCAGTTAGCCGCAGCCCAAGCCTAATAGACGGCTACTTCTGGCGCAGCGCTTTGGGCCTAACTGCCTCACGTCAAGGCCGCGCCGGACCAGCAACCTTCACGCGCCGCACGCTGGCGGTGTATAAGAGTGGTAACGATCTGGGGGATTGAGATGAGAATCACTGGCGTAGCGCGGTACCGACGGACGGCATTTCTAACTGCAGCCGCGTTCAGCCTGATCGCCGTCGCTGCCCCTGGCACGGGGATCGCTGACAAGTGCGACAACTTTGATCAGTCTGTCTGCCTTCAGCCTTGGCCAAATAACCAGTTCACGAAGAGCGACAAGAAGACCGATACCGGCCTGCGCCTCAACCTCGCTCTTTCGAGCATGCCGGCCAATAAGCACGGTACGCACATTGACCCGACCGACATGAACCGCGCCGACGGCTTCAGCCCCGGCAGCTACGTGACGGTTCACGTACCAGGCCTTGATACGCCCGAGGCCTTCAACGCCAATAAGTTTGTCCCGATCACCGACATGGCGAAGTACAAAGCGAAGGACGCCTCGGCGATCATCATCGATGCCAAGACCGGCGAGCGGCAGCTGATCTGGGTTGAGATCGACTCACAGGCCGATTCACCGGCAAAGACCAACCTGCTGATTCGCCCCGGAAAGAACTTCCTTGAAGGGCACCGCTACATCGTCGCGCTGCGCTCATTGAAGGCGGCCAACGGCACTCCGCTGGTGGCGCCAGCGACTTTCCGCGCCTACCGCGACTCAACTAGCGGCGGCGGCGCGCGTCGCAAGTCGATGGAAGACATCTTCAAGCGGCTAAAGAAGGCAGGCGTTGCACGCAAGGATCTTTATCTCGCATGGGATTTCACCGTCGCCAGCGAGCGCTCGCTCAGCGAGCGAATGCTGAAGATTCGTAACGATGCCTTCAAGCAGCTCGGCGATAAGAACCTCGCCGACAACAAGATCGCAGGCAAGTCACCGGCTTGGAAGGTGACCGAAGTGATCGACTACACGGCCGAGCAGGACCCCAACCGGATGCGCAGGGTCAGCGGCGAGTTCACAGTGCCCTGCTACCTGAACAAGCAAAAATGCATCCCCAGCTCGAACTTCACACTCGGTAGCGACGGCCTGCCAGTGCAGACGCCAGGCAACACGATGAAGGCGCGATTTATGTGCAACATCCCCCGCTCGGCGAAGAACGGAAACGCGACGATCCAGATGCAGCCGACGATGTACGGCCATGGACTGCTGGGTGACTATGGCGAGGTCAACTCAGAGAATGTGCGCCAGTTCGGCAACGAGAACAAAATGATCGTCTGCTCCACCGATTGGAGCGGAATGTCCGAAGACGACGTCAAGACGGCGATCACGGCGCTAGTGGATCTGTCGTACATGAACCGGATAGCCGACCGCGATCAGCAAGGCTTCCTTAACTTCATGTACCTCGGCAGGCTGCTCGCCCACTCCAAAGGGCTAACTACAGACAAAGACTTCAAGGTCGACGGAGTCTCAACGATCAAGCCCGGCTACGTCACCTACTACGGCAACAGCCAAGGCGGCATCATGGGCGGCGCCCTAACGGCGCTGTCGCCCGATGTGGTTCGTTCAGTGCTCTACGTGCCAGCGATCAACTACTCAACGCTCTTGTCGCGCAGCGTCGACTTCGATGAGTACGCCCACTTCCTCTACACGAACTACCTAAAGATCGAAGAACGTCCACTGATCTTCGAGCTGATGCAGCTGCTCTGGGACCGCGGCGAGCCAAACGGCTACGCGCAGCACATGACAGATGATCCGCTGCCAGGGACACCGAAGCACAAGGTGCTGATCGAGATGTCGTACGGCGATCACCAGGTCGCGAATGTCGCCACGGAGGTCGAGGCTAGGACGATTGGTGCCAGCCTCCGCAGGCCGATGGTCGATGGCGGCGGGCGCAGCCCAGACGTAACGCCGGGCTACGGAATCCCGACTCTAGGGGCGCTGCCGCGCGACGGAAACGCGATCTTTGTTTGGGATATCGGGCCGCTGCGCAGCGAGGGCCTGCTTGAGCTGGGCACACCGTTTTCGCCGATCGCTAATACCCCGCCGCGGCTCGGCGTTGACCCCCACGACTTAGTGATCGAAAGCTCGCCAGCGATCCGAAGCCAGATCGGTACTTACATCAAGAAGGGCGGCAAAATTACCGACCCCTGCGGCTCTGCTCCCTGCTACGCAGCCGGCTGGACCGGCGCGGAATAGCCCAACTAACTAGGCCAACCGTTAGTGATTGAAACCGGCGCGCCGGGCCTCGCGTATTTTGCGATGCGCCGCAGCGCTGAGTTGTTGATCCGCACGCAGCCGTGTGACGACGCACTTCCGAGCGGGTCTGAGAGCAGCGCGCCGGACCGACCGTGGATTGCAACGCGGCCGGGGCCGCCGTCGTAACTGTGGAGGACCTCCGAGAAGGCCGTCAGATGGAGAGCGAACGGCCCGATAACGGCGCGCGGCTCGGATTCCGCGCGCTCGTAGATCGCAAATAG
>CAMDLG010000131.1 GCA_945901565.1 Bifidobacterium breve
GCGCTCTTCGCTTCGCTTCCGGTCGAAGCAGTCATCTCGGCCAAAGACGTCAATGACATCTACGAGGTACCTCTCTGGTACTGCGAACAGAAGGTCGACGATTTCATCTGCGATGAGCTCGGTATCGAAGCCGCGCCTGCAGACCTAACCGAGTGGGATGCAATCGTGACGCGCGCCGCCGAGGCGACCGCGCCGGTCAAGATCGCTCTTGTCGGCAAGTACATCGCGCTGGCTGACGCTTACAAGTCGGTCACGGAGGCGCTGATCCACAGCGGCAATCTGGCTGGTGCCAACGTCGAGATTGATTGGGTCGACTCCGAGGACCTCGTCGACGATGAGACTGCTCTGAGACTGCTCGGCGGTGCCGATGGAATTCTCGTTCCGGGCGGTTTCGGCGGCAGGGGGATCGAAGGCAAGATCCGCGCAGTGCGCGTCGCCCGTGAACAGAAGATCCCATACCTCGGAGTGTGCCTTGGAATGCAAATGGCGGTCTGCGAATTTGCTCGTTCCATTGCCGGAATGGACGGAGCCAACTCGACCGAATTCGACCTCGAGACTGAGTGGCCCGTGATCGACCTGCTCCCCGAGCAGAAAGAGGTCTCCGACCTTGGCGGCACGATGCGTCTGGGCGCCGATCCGATCAAGCTCCATAGCGGCACGATCGTGCGGGATTGCTACGGCGAGGCCGTGGTCTACGAACGCCATCGTCATCGCTACGAGGTGTCGATCGCGCTACGCAAGAAGCTTGAGCACGCTGGTCTCGTTGTCAGTGGTACATCACCCGACGAACGACTCGTCGAAGCGGTTGAGTTGCCACGCGAGGTGCATCCGTTCTTCGTTGCCGCTCAGTACCACCCAGAGTTCAAGTCTCGTCCTGAGCGTCCTGCTCCGCTCTTCCGAGAGTTCGTCGCAGCGGCCTTCGCGGCTCGCGGGGGCGTACCAAGCGAGGGATCTGAGGACATTCACGCCAGTCGTCGTTCGGCCTGATTCGTATTCGATGCGGCGCGCCTCGGAGCTCGAGTGCCGGCGGCTAAACGATAACTTTGCGGCGCTCTGCGCGATCCCAAGCCCATCTCGCAAGGAAGGTCTAGTCGCTGAGTTTGTCCGCCGCGAACTCGAGCAGATCGGCCTTGAGGTCGATGAGGACGACGTAGGAACTGAGATTGGTGGGGAGAGCGGCAACCTTTTCGCTAAGTTGCCAGCGGCCCAAGGCGAGCCGGTACTTTTCTGTGCGCACCTCGACACCGTTCCGCACCAAGGGACCGTCCAACCAGTTTTCAAGGACGGCGTTTGGATGAGCGAAGGGGAAACGATTCTTGGCGCCGACAACAAGGCCGCTGTCGCGGTCTTGCTTGAGCTAGCAAGGCGCGCACAGATCGAAGCGTCGCCGAGACCAATCGAGCTCTGTTTCACGGTTGCCGAAGAGGTCGGATTGGTCGGCTCAAGCGCACTCGACTTGGCTCGGTTTGAGTCAACGACCGGCTTCGTGTATGACCACGCTTCGCCGGTCGGCGAGATCATTGTCGCGTCACCGACTCACATTCGCTGGCGTGCCAACCTACGCGGGAAGGCCGCGCATGCTGGACTCTCGCCCGAGCTCGGCCGCAATGCGATCACGGCGGCGGCAAGCGCGATCATGGCAATTCCAGACGGACGCTTGGATCCGCAGACAACGGCAAATGTCGCGCGAATTTCCGGCGGTGTCAGCGGTACAAATGTTGTTCCCGAGTACTGCAGCGTTGATGGCGAGGTGAGGGCCTTAGAGGAGCAACGGGCCGAGCAGTTGGTCGCAGCCGTCGCTGAGGCGTTTGAAGACGCTGCTAACCGTCCGGAGTCGCAGTGTGACCTAGACCTGACGATCGAGCGCTCGTTCCTCGGCTATCAGATCGATCGCTCCGGGATTGCCATTCAGGCCGCGCAGTCGGCTCTGGTCTCGTGCGGTTACGAGCCTCTGTTGATCGAGAGCGGCGGTGGCTCCGATGCCAACGCCTTCCGCGCGGCGGGCTTTGATTGCATCAACATCGCGAACGGCACGACAGACGCTCATCAGTCGACGGAATCTGTGGCAGCGGTCGATCTAGAGGCGATGCTGAATGTCAGCTTTGCGCTACTCGATGCGATCGGCGAGGATTAGCGGATGCTAGTTCTCCGCCAGGGCGTAGTCACCGAGCTCGGTCCGTTAGCGGCCGGCGAGCAACAGCTCGTCGTCGACGTCGAAGGACTAGGCGCCCGCGTGGCCTGCGCTGACACGGCTCTGGTCGGGCGGTGCGAGCTCGGCGACGACGTCGTCATCAACACTCAGGCCGTCGATCTCGAGCTTGGCTCTGGCGGCTTCGATGTCGTCCACGTGAACCTGACCCGCGGGCTGAACGCAGAGGGCACCGAAGGTGCGCACGTGATGAAGCTCAACTACAGCTCACTGCAGCACGCAGTCCTGCCGGTCGAGGACGGCGACAGCTCGCTCCCCTCGCCGCGGCCGGTTGGGGTCTGCTTCCTCCACGGGCAGTTAGCCCCGTTGGCGTGGGCTTTCGCGCAGGCTGGAGGCGACTCACGATTGGGTTACGTCCAAGGCTCGGGCGGTGCATTGCCGGGAGGGCACTCGCGGACTGTAAGTCAGCTTCGCGCCGATGGTCTGCTCGCAGGTTTCATCACCGCCGGCGCTTCGTACGGCGGCGAGCTGGAGGCAATAACGCTGGCCGGCGCCGTCGCTCACGGGATCAGTGAGCTCGGCTGGGACGCGGTCGTTTGCGCTCCCGGGCCTGGCATCATCGGCTCCGGCTCACGGCTGGGGCACGGCGGTATGGCCGCGCTTGACGCAGCACACACGGCTCTTGCGCTCGGCTGTCCGGTCGTGATTGCGCCGCGAATGTCAGGCCAGGACGAACGGACTCGTCATCAGGGCTGCTCGCATCACACTCAGACAGTGCTTGAGTTGTTGCTCGCTCCGGTGACCGTTGCCTCGCCGCCCGGAGCAGCTGACACGATTGAACTCGGCTGTGGGCACAAGGTCGTTGAGCTTGATGTTGATCTGGACGGATACAAGGCCTCTGGCCTGCCAGCAACGACGATGGGACGGTCGATCGACGACGATCCGAGCTTCTTCGCTGCCGCGTTAGCGGCAGGGACTCTGTTGGCGACGACATAACGCGAGCCGGAAGCCGCGCACAGCGCGTTGCAGCGATAAGGAAGGCTTGGAGCGGCGGCGAATTGCGCAGCGATGGCGATCTCCACTATTCCCGCGCAGCGCACCTTTCAGCATCACGTGCTCGACTTTCTCGCCTACCTTGAGTTGGAGCGCGGACTTTCGCGCAATACGCTCGGGGCCTACAGGACCGACCTGTTGCAGTTTGGTCTGTATCTCGAGGAGGTCGACTGTGCAGCGGTCGACGCGTCGCATAGCGATCTCGCGGGCTTCCTCGACCAGTTGGCAAAGGGTGGACCAGATCGCCCCGCAGCCGCAGCGGCGACCTTGCAACGCAAGACGGCATGCCTTCGCTCGTTCTACCGGCATCTGAGGCGCGAGGACCTGATCAATCACGACCCGACCGCCGACCTGCGCGCGCCGAGCAAGTCGCGGCGCCTGCCGAAGGTCCTTAGCCGTGATCAGGTGGGGCTTCTTCTCACAGCCCCGAAGGGGAGCAGCGCTGCAGCGCAGCGAGATCGAGCGATCTTGGAGCTGATGTACGCCTGTGGGCTGCGGGCTTCGGAAGTAACTGGCTTGCTGGTCGGCGACATCGACCTTGAAGAGGCTGTGATGCGGGCGCGCGGGAAGGGCGCAAAAGAACGGCTAATCCCTGTCGGTAGCGCTGCAGTGCGAGCTGTCTCCCAGTACCTCTCACAGGCGCGAGGGAAGCTCGTCGGGATTCGCGATGAGGATCACCTCTTTGTCAACCAACGCGGCGGCGCACTAACGCGTCAAGGCCTTTACAAGATCGTCCAGGGCCACGCACGAGCGGCGGGCTTATCTGGCCTGATGAGCCCTCACACTCTGCGTCATAGCTTTGCAACCCACTTGCTGGCCGGCGGATGTGATCTTCGCGTCCTGCACGAGATGCTGGGCCACGCCGACATTGCAACGACTCAGATCTATACGC
>CAMDLG010000132.1 GCA_945901565.1 Bifidobacterium breve
AGTCGCCCGCATCTAGTCGGCGAGTAGCGAGTGTTAGCGCCCGCATGTAAGCGCGCGCGGCAGCCTCGATGATGTCGGTCGCTACAGCTCGCCCTGACGCCGCTTCGCCGTCTCGCTCGATCATCACGTGGACTTCGCCGAGAGCGTCCTGGCCTGCAGTCACAGCGTCAACACGAAAGTCGCGCAGCTTTACGTCGATGCCAGTCGCCGCGTTAATCGCGTGAAATACCGCGTCGACGGCGCCATCGCCGGTTGCTTCACCGTCTCGCGTGGTCCCGTCTGGCATTGTTATTGAGGCACTAGCGCGAGGCTGTTCGCCGCTCTTGTCGGTGAGTTCGAACGAGTTAAGTGCGAAGCCGCTCTCCTGCTGTAGCTCGTCACCGACCAACGCTTCGAGGTCAAGCGCGGTGACCTGCTTCTTCTTGTCAGCAACCTCTTTGAAGCGCTTGAAGGCCGCATTGAGAGCAGCGCCGTCGACGCTGTAGCCCAGCTCTTCTAGCGACTGCTGAAGTGCGTGGCGACCGGAGTGCTTGCCAAGGACTATCTGGTTCGCGTCGAGACCAACCGTCGTGGCATCCATGATCTCGAAGGTCGTGCGTTCCTTCAGGACGCCGTCCTGATGGATCCCCGACTCGTGGGCAAAGGCGTTACGACCGACGATCGCCTTGTTTGGCTGTACTGCGTAGCCGGTCAGGCGCGAGACCAAGCGGCTGGCTCGGGATAGCTCGGTTGTCTTGATGTCTGTGTACAGGCCATTGAGGTCGTCAGCGCGCGTGTTGAGCAGCATGACGAACTCCTCTAGAGCCGCGTTTCCGGCGCGCTCGCCGATCCCGTTGATCGCGCACTCAACCTGACGGGCGCCGGCGAGGACGCCGGCGAATGAATTAGCGACCGCGAGCCCAAGATCATCGTGGCAGTGGGTCGAAAGGATCACGTCCTTGAGGCCCGGCGCGGCGTCGTAAAGCCCTTGCAAGAAGCGCGTGTACTCCTCCGGCATTGTGTAGCCAACCGTGTCAGGGATGTTGATCGTTGTGGCACCCTCATCGATCGCGATCTGGCAGATCTCGGCGGTGAAGCCGACGTCGGCGCGGGTTGCGTCCATCGGCGAGAACTCAACGTCCTCGCAGAGCGCACGCGCCTGCGCCACCGACGCCCGAGCAAGCCCACGGACGTCGTCATGGCTGCTGCGCATCTGGTGCTCGATGTGAATCTCTGATGTCGAGACGAAGGTATGAATCCGTGGACGCTCGGAGTCTTTCACGGCCTCCCAGGCGCGTTCGATATCGGTGGCATTGGCGCGCGCAAGCCCGGCGATGATCGGCCCGTTCACCTGACGGGCGATCTCGCGCACTGCTTCGAAGTCGCCGGGGGATGCAATCGGAAAGCCAGCCTCGATCACGTCGACGCCAAGCCGCGCCAGCTGCTGCGCAATTTCAAGCTTTTCTTCTGTGTTCAGAGAGATGCCAGGCGATTGCTCGCCGTCTCGTAGCGTCGTGTCGAAAATCAATACCTGATTTGGATCCATGTCGAAACCTCCTTCTGCTTGCTCTTAACCGGTGCCTCTTCGTGTTCTGTCGCGGCTACGCGGCCGCCAGCGCGTTATTCCCCCCGAAGGGGGAGAAGAAGACGACGGATGAGCAGGCTGTTCGACATGCCCCTCCAGATTAGCAAGCGTTATTACGCCGGCGCGAAAAACCCTGCCCTACAGGCCGAGCGCTGGAGTTGTCTCGATCTCACGGTTCTGACGCCGAGCCGAGCGACGCTGGAAGGCGAGGTTGACGAACATTAGCAACACGACGAAGAGCAACATCGCGGTCGCCAGCACGTTCACCTGAGGCGGAACGCCCTGCCGCGCCGCACCGTAGACGAAGAGCGGGAAGGTAACCGTCTGACCGGCGTTGAAGTTGCTGACGACGAAATCGTCGATCGAGATCGCAAAACAGAGCAGCGACGCGGCAGCGATCCCGGGGGCAAGCAGCGGTAGCGTGATCTTGCGCAGCGTCGTCCACTGGTTCGCGCCAAGATCCATCGCCGCCTCTTCGATGTGAACGTCCATTCCTTCCAGCCGAGCGCGGATTGTGATCACGACGTAGCCAAGCGTGAACATCACATGAGCGATTACCAATGTGACGAAGCCGCGGATCAGGCCGAGCGTGAGGAACCAGCCCAGCAGCGCCGCGCCGAGCACAACCTCGGGCGTGGCCAGAGGCAAGAAGACGAGGCCACCGGTCGCGCCGCGCCCGCGCCACTTGTGGCGCACGAGCGCCAGCGCTACACAAACACCCAAGATCACGGCGATGATCGTCGTCAGAGCTGCGAGCCCGAGCGAAGTTACAAACGCCTGTTGGAGCCCTTCAACACCGAACGGGTCGGCCCAGTGGCGCAAGGTGAAGCCCTGCCATGTGAAGTTGAAACGGCCTTGGTTGTCGTTGAACGAGAAGAGCACGATCACGAAGATCGGAACGAATAGAAAGACGACGGCGCCAAGCGACCAAACGCCAAGCAAACCGTCGCGCAGGCGGTCGAGCGGCGTTCTCACGCGACCGCCGCCTCGGAGAGCCGCTTAGTGCCGATCAGTCGCGCTGCCACGGCGATGATCAAGAGCACGACGACCATCATGATGAACGAAAGCGCGGCCGCCGTTGGGTACTCGCGAACGACGAGGTACTGCGACTGGATTACGTTGCCGATCATGTACTGCTGCGAGGTACCGAGTAGCTGAGCGTTGATGTAATCGCCAATCGCGGGAATGAACGTCAACAGCACACCAGCGAAGATTCCCGGCCCGGCGAGCGGCAATGTGATCTTGCGAAAAGCGGTCCAGCGGCTGGCGTAAAGATCGGTGGCAGCTTCGACCAACGTCCGATCCATCCGCTCCAACGAGGCATAGAGCGGCAGCACCATGAAAGGGAGGAAGTTGTAAGTGATCCCAGCAATCACGGCGAAGCTGGTGGCTAGGAGCCGCCCGTCTTCAGGCACCAAGCCAACCGTTTTGAGCGCGTTGGTTATCCAACTGTCGTCGGTCAGAATCGTCTGCCATGCGACGGTGCGGACGATCAGGCTGGTGAAGAACGGCAGTACCACCAGCAGCAGGAAGAGGTTGCGAAAGCGGCCGGCCTTGAAGGCCATAAAGTAGGCGAGCGGAAAGCCGATGATGAAACAGGCGATCGTCGCCGTGCCCGCGTACTGGAGCGAGCGCAGCATCTGCTCGGAATACTCCGAAATCGAATCCGGATAAACGCCCCAGTTCCAAGTCTGCGCGAAGCCTTCATCGGGGTTGCCGGTCTGCAGCGAAATCCACAGCTGCGAGATGATCGGGATTGCATAGAAGATGATCAGCCAGAGCAGGCCGGGGATCACCAACGCCAGCGGCAGCAACGTATTGCGGCGCCGCAGCGTCAGCCATCCCCCCGCCTGGCCGCGGGGAGCGCTCGCTTCCCCGCCTGAACTCACGCCCCGGTGACCTTCTGCATCTGAGCCGTTAGCTCCCGCTCGTCGGCCGCGCTGAGCGACGGATAGGCGTAAAGCTTGTCGAGCGTCGCTTTGTCAGGGAAGATCAGCTGGTTCTTCGCGAGCTCAGGATTCTTCTTGGCGACCAGCTCTTGCACGCCGTCGACGGGGCAGAAGTAGTTGACGTACTCAGCAATAACGCCAGCTGCCTCCGGGTCGTAGACGTAGTTCATGAACGTCTCCGCGCCGTAGGGTGTCTTCGCGCCCTGCGGGATCAGCATGTTGTCCGACCAGCTCATTCCGCCGTCATCGGGTACGAGGAACTCAAGGTTGGGGTTGTCGGCCTGTAGCTGAACGAGGTCGCCGGACCAAGCAACGCATGCCCAGAGATTTCCAGCAGCCAGGTCCTTCGTGTAGTCGTTACCAGTGAAGCGGCGGATCTGACCCTTCTCGTTCTCTTCGTTGATCTTTTCGATCGCCGCTGAGCACTGCGCCTTGGTTGCCTTGCTTGCGTCGACCCCTTGGCCGAGCATTACGAGGCCGGCCGAGTCGCGCCACTCGCTGAACATTGAAACCCGCCCTTTGAAGGCAGGATCGAAGAGGTCGTTGATGCTGTTGAGCTT
>CAMDLG010000133.1 GCA_945901565.1 Bifidobacterium breve
CAGGCGCAGCGTCAGCCACTGGCGCTGCTTACGGCTCGCTTGTTGGCTCCTCGCTGATCATCTAGACCCCTGAGGCTAGCGCGCCGGGAGCGCTGCGAGCGCTTCGCCAAGCTGCTCTGCGTTCTGAAAACTAAGCCCGAGAGCGTGAACGTGTCGGTAGCGGACAATTCCGTCCTCATCGACGATCAGGGCGGCGCGGCGGGTCCCAAGAATCGGAGCAGCTAGGCCGTAATTCTTGGCAACGGCCTTATCGACATCGGCCAGCAGTGGGATCGTCAGCGAGTTTGAAGCAATGAACTCCTCATGCGACTGAAGGCCCTGGCTTGAGATTCCAACGACGGTCGCGCCGAGTGCATCGATCGCCTCGCTGTCATCGCGGTAAGAGCAGAACTGCTTCGTGCAGACAGGCGTGCTGTCGCCGGGGTAGAAAAGCAAGATCACGCGCTCGCCGCGGTGCTCCGAGAGGCGGAAAGTGCCAGCCGTCCCGGGCAACTCAAAGTCGGGGGCCGGTTCACCGACCTGCGCCTTATTAGCCATCGGTGAAAGAGTATGACAATGGCCCGCGAATGGATAGCGACTCATGCTGGCGAGATGGCGTCGGCGGCCGAGCGAGACACAGAGGCAATGGTCGCGATCTCTTCGCCGTCCGGTGACGCCGAGGCAGCCGAGCAGATGGTCGCGCTGGTCGCGGCGTTGGCCCCCACCGGCGCGAGGATCGAGCGGATCGCCTGCTCGACCGCCGAGCACGCCCCGGACGTTGTCATCTCAGTCGATGGCCCCGGTGAGCGCAAAGTCCTGCTGGTCGGCCACCTCGACACTGTTATCTCGCACGATGCCTTCCTGCCGCCGCGGCGAAGCGGCCACCACATGCTTGGAGCTGGAACCGATGACATGAAGGGCGGCGTGGCACTTGCGATCGGCGCGTTGCGCGCGCTCACCGATCGTCCCGAGCTGGCTGTGGCGTCGCTGCTGCTGGTCAACGATGAGGAGTGGCGCAGCGGCAGCTTCGACCACGTGCAGCGCTTTCAGGACTTCGATGCCTGTCTCTGCTTCGAAGCCGGCGAGCTGAGTGAATCGGGCGACGATGCGGTCATCGTGCGCCGAAAGGCGGCGGGCACTTTGCGCCTGCGGGCGCAGGGCCGAGCCGCGCACAGTGGTAGCGCCCCGGAGCAGGGAGTCAACGCGCTGATCGCGTTGGCTGAGGCCGCGATGATCGTCAGCTCGCTAAATGATCCTGACGGGCCGTATCGACTTACGGTCGTCCCGACGATCCTCAAGAGCGGCGAGGCGATCAATGTTGTGCCGGGAAGCGGCGAACTCGTCTGTGACGTGCGCGCCGACACGCTGGAAGCATTTGCCGTAGTCGAGGCGGCAATCCCAGATCAGATCAACGGTGCGCGGATCGAAAAGCTACGCGAGCGCGACTGGCCGGGGATGGATGCGACAGAAGCAACGGTCGCCGTGCTTGCCGGCGCCAGTCAGCTGCTAGGGAGGCCGATAATCGCCGCTGAGCGCGGCGGGGCCAGCGATGCCAGCCATTTTGCAGCTTCAATCGCGTGCACGATCGATGGCCTTGGGCCACGCGGTGGGCATTCACATCAGGCCGACGAATTTGTCGACCTAGAGTCGCTTTTTCCCCGCTCAGAGCTGGTTTTAGCGGTGTTGGACAGCATTCTCAGCCGAGGTTGACGTAATCCATCGCAGGAGTTCGCTATGCTTCCGGCGAACAAAGAAATCAAGCCGAATCTCTGCAGCCCAAGGGCAGCAGGGAGCGGGGGAACCAAAGGCCTTCACAGGCCCGGGGCGAATCGTCACCAAAGTGTGATGTAGCGCGGCCCTTTTTCGCGCGAGCCCGACAGCTAACCCCGCAGGCGCCAAAAATAGGGGATTGTCCGTGCTTACTCAGATCAAACGAAAAGCGTTTATTGGTACCGCTCTAGCAGCGCTCATGCTGCCAGCCGCTGGCGCCGCAGCTGCTACGCAGCAGCCAGTCGCGCCTACTCAGCAGGTCCTGCCGAAGATCCACATCAAGCAGATGAAGAAGGGCGCCAAGGGCCCTGACGTGACATCGCTCCAGCAGCTGCTCGGGCTGGTCGGGATCAAAGTTGAGGTAACAGGCAGCTACCTCTCAAAGACGACGACCGCAGTGCGCCACTTCCAGTTTGCCGCGCGCCTCGCAGTCAATGGGATCGCTACCAAGGCAACGCTGCGCGCACTAGTCACCGCAGCGAAGGGTCCGCAGCCAGTTGAATCGAGCGGCGGAACAGTCGTCGGTGTTGACCCTGACGTAACGAGGAAGCTCGGGCGCCGTATTCCCCTTGTGAAGGGAATGAGCGGCCCCGACGTCCGCGAGCTACAGACATACCTGCGCCGTGCTGGCGACAAGCGCTCGCCAACGCCGAGCGGTGAATTTGGTGCTGCAACGGTCGCCGCGATCCAGCGCTTCGAGAAGAAGCACAAGCGCAGCGTCGACGGAATCCTCGACGCCGGCGACATCTACGCGCTTCGCGTAGCCGTTGGCCAGGATGCCTCGCCCGGCGGTTCAGGCGACCCAGCCGATGGATCGACGGATGTTCCGTTGGTTCCCGGTTCCAGAGCGAAGGTAACTCGCGCTGGGCTCGCGATCGCGCCTGAGGACGCGCCGATCGAGGTCCAGCAGATCATTGCCGCGGGTAACCGCATTGCCTACAAGCCTTATAAGTGGGGCGGCGGCCACGGCAGCTGGGTTGACAGCGGTTACGACTGCTCAGGAACTGTCAGCTACGCGCTGCGCGGTGCCAAGCTGCTCAGCAGCCCTGAGGCCTCATACGGCTTCTTCAACTACGGCAGCGCCGGTAAGGGCAAGTGGGTCACGCTCTACACCAACTCCGGCCACATCTACATGACGGTCGCCGGTATTCGCTTCGACACCAGCGGTCGCGGTAGCAACGGCTCCCGCTGGCAGAGTGCGATGCGCTCGTCGAGCGGCTTCAAGGTTCGCCACCCCACCGGCCTTTAGTAGCGGCTATTCATCATCGCGCGGCGGCTTGCGGCCACGCTTGTGCTCAGAGCGCTGACGCTTCTCCTTGAGCCGTCGTTCCTTCGCGCCCTTCGATGGGCGCGTCGGGCGGCGGCCCTTGCGAACCTTCAGCCCGTCGCGAAGCTTCTCGCGCAGTCGTTCCAGCGCCAGCTCGCGGTTGCGCGACTGGCTGCGGCCGTCCTGAGCAATCGCGCGAACGACCGGCCCGCCGCAGCTCTCGGTGATCAGCTCCCGCTGGCGCTCGCTCAATGACTCCGACTCGCGCACGTCAAAGATGGCCTCAACGCGTGAATCGGTCACGTTGGCGTGCTGGCCGCCCGGCCCTGAGGATCGGCTCGTGCGGAACTGAATTTCACGCAGCGGGATCGCCAAGCCTCCGTTGATCACAATCGGGTCGTCCACGACAGTGATGCTACGCAGCGCCGCTGACTACTCTGTTGGTATGACCGATACAGCTAGCGCCGCTTACTCAATCCCGCAGGAGTTCATTGACCTGCGCGACACGATCCGCCAGATCTCCGAAGAGCAGATCGCGCCGCGCGCGCATGACATCGACGCCAGCGCTGAATACCCGTGGGATATCCGCAAGCTGCTCGCGGAGAACGACATTCTTGGCCTGCCGTTCGAGACCGAACACGGTGGTACGAGCACCGGCTCTTTGATGCTTACGATCGCAATCGAGCAGATCGCCATGTCGTGCGCCTCATCCTCTTTGATCCTGATGGTGCAGGATCTCGGTACGTTGCCGATCCAACTGTTCGGCAGTGATGAGCAGAAGCAGCGCTTCCTCCCTTCATGCGCTAGCGGCGAGAAGTCGCCAGCCTTCGCGCTCTCCGAGCCAGAGGCCGGTTCTGACCCCGGTTCGATGCGCACGACAGCGAAGCTGGACGGCGACGAATGGGTGCTGAACGGGTCGAAGAACTGGATCACCAACGCCGGCGTCGCCGACTTCTACGTCGTTATGGCCTC
>CAMDLG010000134.1 GCA_945901565.1 Bifidobacterium breve
ATCTATTCGTGCGGGCCGCCGCAGATGTTGGATGCGGTCCGCGCGATCAGCGTTGCCAGCGGCGTCCCCGCCCAGTTAGCGCTCGAAGCACCGATGGCCTGCGGATACGGCGCCTGTTATGGCTGCGTTGTCAAGACTGCGGACGGTAGTTTCCAGCGCGCCTGCGTAGACGGCCCTGTAATTGGAGCCGATCAGCTCGCCGCGGACTGGCTCGAAGGTGAGGGCTGACGATGAGCGTTGAGCTGTGCGGAGTTGAGCTCGATCATCCCGTGATCAACGGATCCGGAACGTTTGATGTGATCGCAGCGAGACGCGTTTTCGGCTCTGCAGTCGACGCAGAGTTCCCATTTTCGGCGTTTGTTTCGAAGACGATTACGTTGCTGCCGAGGGGAGGAAATCCGCCGCCGCGGCTCTTCGAAACACCGGCTGGGCTGATCAATTCGATCGGGCTTCCAAACCGCGGGCTGGCCGGTTATCTGGAGCACGATCTGCCTGAGCTCGCGCGCCTCCCGGTGCCTCTGATCACGAATGTGATGGGCTCGAATGCAGATGAAGTCGGACAACTCTTCGAGGCCCTAGAGGATCGGACCGAGATCTGTGCGTTGGAGTTAAACGTCTCCTGCCCAAACGTTAAAACGGGCCTCGACATCGGTTCCGACCCGGCTGAGCTGAGCAAGCTGCTGGCCGCGGTACGCCCGAAATCATCAAAACCGCTGATCGTCAAGCTGACGCCGAACACCGCCAACGTCGCGCTCGTTGCGGCCGCTGCGGAGGCTTCTGGCGCCGACGCGGTCTCGCTGATCAACACACTTCGCGCTTACGCTCCGTCCCCGAATCGCGCCGCAGAGGCTTGGCTTGGCGGCGGTACCGGCGGTCAGTCAGGCCCGGCTATTCGGGCCGTAGCGCTGGCCCAAACGGCGGCGGTTGCGAAGGCGGTCGAGATTCCGATCATCGCAATGGGTGGCATCGAGCGAGCCGATCATGCGCGCCAGTTCCTTGAGCTCGGCGCACGATTGGTTGCGGTCGGAACGTCGAACTTCCGGGACCCCTTGGCCGCGGCTCGAATCCGCGAGTCGCTCTAGCGCGCGCCGCCGATTCAAGTGTCGACCTAAGGTCGAGCTTCAGTCGAATTTCATAATCCGAGGACGGAGCACCTCGCCGGTTGTGTATGCTCGCCGCCGTGGCTTCGGCAACCGACAAGAGAACTCCCGCAACAGAGGCACCGGAGCGTTCCAAGTTGCAGCGCATGGAAGCACTCGAGCGCGCAAACGAGATCCGTAGTCGCCGCGCGCAGCTGAAGCGAGATCTGCGTGGCGGCAAGACAACGATCGATCGGTTGCTCGAGGCGCCGCCGGAATACCTCGAGACCGCAAAGGTATTTGACCTCCTGCTTGCGACGCCAAAGTACGGACGCGTCAAGGCCAACAAAGTCTTGCAGCAGGTGCGTATCTCGCCGAGCAAGACCGTCGGTGGTCTTTCAGAGCGCCAGCGCGGTGAGCTCGTTCTGCTGCTCCGTAGCCGTCTGTCTTAGTCGAACCGGCCGACCGCGTAGCCTGCGCCGATCGCACATTTGCTCGTCATAACAGGACCGTCCGGTGTCGGAAAAGGCAGCGTGATTCGCGCTCTTCGCGCAAGGCGACCGCAGATCGGGCTGAGCATTTCGGCGACAACGCGCTCGCCGCGGGCCGGCGAAACTGATGGCGTCGACTATCACTTCCTTTCTGAGGAACAGTTCGAGCAGCGGGTTCGCGACGGGGATTTTGTTGAGTACGCCGACTATGCAGGTCAGCGCTACGGAACTCTGCGCAGCGAGCTCGAGGCGTCGCCGGCCGACGTCGAACTGATCGTCCTCGAGATTGAGTTGCAGGGTGCGCGCCAGATCCGCGCGAGCATGCCGGAAGCGGTGCAGGTATTTATTGCACCGCCCTCATTTGACAGTTTGAGGGAGCGTCTGATCGGACGCGGGACCGACAGCGCTGAGACGATTGAACAGCGACTCGCAGTCGCCCATGACGAGCTTGCAGCGCAGGATGAGTTCAGCGAAGTGATCGTCAATGACAGCTTGGACGCCGCCGTTGACGCATTAGATGCGCTTGTTGAAAGCCAACTTGGCGGAGCGGTAGACTGATACCCATGATTGCTCCCCGTATTGACGCGCTGCTCGAACAGGTCGACTCTAATTACGCGACGGTTATTGTCGCCGCGAAGCGAGCACGACAGATCAACAGCTATTACCACAATCTCGGAGAGGGGACCTTTGACGAGTTCCCACCGCCGATGGTTGCCAGCGCTTCCGGGAACTACCTCACGATCGCTCTTGAAGAGGTCGCTGAGGGCAAGCTGATCTACCGCTACCCCGAATAGCTCCTAGGAGTAACGATGGCCCGAATCTTATTGGGCGTAACGGGCGGTATTGCCGCCTACAAGGCCCTCGATCTAGTCCGTCTTGCGATGGCCGCGGGGCACAGCGTTCGAGTGATCCAGACCGAAGATTCACAGCGGTTTGTTGGCGGCGCCTCATTCGCCGCCTTGACCGGCGCCCCGGTGTTGGTCGACCAGTGGGAAAGAGACCCAGCCCGCGGTGTCTTCCCGGGGCAGCCCGCACCTGAACACGATCCAATCAGCCACCTCGAGCTGGTTCGTAATGCCGACTGCTTTGTCATCGCTCCGGCAACTGCCAACACGATCGCAAAGCTGGCCCATGGTTTGGCTGACAACCTGCTCACTAACGCTGCCCTAGCCGCTTCGTGTCCGATCGTCCTTGCGCCGGCGATGAACCACCAGATGTGGGAGAGCGAAGCGACCCAGTCGAACCTTGCACTCCTGCGCAAGAGGTCGATCACGATCGTTGACCCCGAGAGCGGCTCCTTGGCAAGTCTCAATGAGTGGGGCAACGGCAGGCTCGCAGCGGTATCGACAATCCTCCAAGCGATCGAGCAGATCGTGCCGGCAGCGGATCGCCCGTGGGACGGCCGCCGCGTCCTGATCACTGCCGGTGGTACGCGCGAGCCGATCGACGCGGTCCGATTCGTCGGCAATCGCTCGTCTGGGCGGATGGGCTTCGCCCTCGCTCAGGCCGCTCTCGCGCGGGGCGCTGAGGTAACAGTGATCGCAGCCAATGTTGATCTTCCGCGCGATCCGCTGGTCAAGTACGTTGACGTTGAAACCGCGGCCCAGTTAGAGGCCGCCGCGCGCGAGCACTTCGTCAACTGTCACCTGCTGCTGATGGCTGCTGCCGTTGCCGACTTCACTGCTCGGTCGCCGGAAGCAGGCAAGCTCAAGAAGCAGGGCCGCGAGCAGCTCGAGGTCACTCTGACTGCCACTACCGACGTGCTCGCGGCGTTGGCGCAAGAACGTCGCCCAGGGCAACTCTTGGTCGGTTTCGCAGCAGAGCATGGCGCTCAGTCGGTTGCTCTCGGCGCTAAGAAGCTCGCTTCAAAGGGAGTTGACGCTGTGGTCGTCAATGACGTTTCCGACCCTGAGATCGGCTTCTCTAGCGAGTCGAACGCAGTCACAATCGTCACCGCGGACGGTCATCAAGAGGTCGAGAAAGCCGACAAGTTGACGATCGCCGACACGATCCTCAGCGCTGTTGACGCTTTGAGCAGCCATGAAACTGCCCCCTCGCGGGATCGGTCGTAGAGCTCGTGCCCAATCCGTCACCCTACGAGTCGTATCGAAGCGGGCTCGCACTGATCGAGAGCGGCGACCACCACGCGGCGGTAATCGCGCTACTGGCCGCCCACGAGGCAGATCCAGAGGCCCCCTCAGTGCGAGAGGCTCTCGGCCGCGCATACTTTGGCGCGCACCGTTATCGCGAAGCCGCGACCGAGTTCGAAGCGGTCGTCGATCGCTACCCAACCAATGATTACGCTCTCTTCTGCTTAGGTCGCTCGCTCCAATTGCTCGGTGC
>CAMDLG010000135.1 GCA_945901565.1 Bifidobacterium breve
GATGCCTTCGTCTCCGTCTTCGACGAGATGGCGGCTGAGATTACCGGCGGCTAGAACTGCGCTTAGGCCGGCGGCGGGCGCCAACGGTCGAGCAGCTCCTCGGCTCCCACTTCGCCAACGACGCGTGCTGGGACGCCGAAGACCCGCTCGCGTGCACCTACGTCGCGGCTAACTAGCGCCCCGGCGCCGACGAACGCCTCCTCGCCGACCTTGACTCCCGGTGTCAGCAGCACCCCGCCGCCGATTCGGGCCGCGCGTCCTACAGTCGGAGCGGGGAGCTCACCGCCGGGCTCAAGCCGCGCCATCGTGTTGTCATTCATTGAGATCACGCCGGGGCCGATAAACACGTCATCGCCGATGATGATCCCGCTCGTCAGCCAAGCACCGGTCTGAATCCGCACGCGATCGCCGACGTGGGCGTCGGCGCCAACGGCGCTGCCGCGGCCGAGCACGGTCCGCTCGCCGATCACGGTCCGTTCGCGCACGTGGCTCTGGTCACCAATGATCGCGCCGGCGCCAATCCGCGCGCCAGCAAAGATGATCGCACCGGCGCAGATCGTTGCGCGCTCGCCGATCACGGTCCCGTTGTCGTCGCTGTCGCCGTCGCCCGCGCTGGAGTGGGGCGCGAGCGCCGGCCGTTTCCCGATCAGCGCGCCGTGCTCAATTACCGCCCCGTCACCGATCCGCGCCGGCCCTTCTATCACGACATTGGCGCCGATCTGCACGTCGCCGATGACTACCTCGCCGCTCAGCCAAAGGTTTGGAGCGCGGTCGTCGGGTCGCAGTTCAGAGGCGCTCATTGCTTGCCCGACCGATCCACTTTGAGCTGGCGCAGCTTGTCAAGCGGGCGCAATGCCGCCTGAGTTAGCTGCCAGCGGCGCGTCTGAAGCAGCGCGTTCTCCCGCCGCTCGGCCGCTTCGGCCCGTTCGCTGATGGCCACAGCGTGATCGCTTGCTTGCTCCAGCTCAGCCGCCAGCCGGGCGCGCTCCTCTTCGAGATCCCCGATCTGCGTCGTCAGATGATGACGTTCGGCTCGCAGCGCAAATGCCGCCGAATCGGCTCGGTGGTAGTTCCTCACCATCCGCGCCAGCTCATTGAGCGGCGCGTCAACGCTTTGCGTGCGTGGTGCGATGGAGCGCAGCACGTCAACCAGCTCGGCTGCGTGGGCCGAGGCGGCGTGGTTGGCGACGATGAAATCACGGTTGTTCGTCCCCATCAGCGGATCGTACCGAGCCAGTTCAGCGGCGATTGAGGCGGCATCGAGCGGACGAAACTCATCCTGTCCGCCGAAGTTGTCGGCCGCGAGCCGCGCCGCGTTTTCAGCCGTCACCCAGCCATCGCTGCCGTTGTGATCGAAGACATAGGCGGAGCGCCCGCAAGCCATTGCTTCGAGGACGACTCGTGCCTTGCCGAAGACAATATCCGCCTCGTTGTAAACCAACTCTGGGGTCGTCGTTGGCTGCTCGCCGCGGATAGAGTTCGTGCGCAGCTCGATTCCGGCCTTCGCGCAGGCCTCGGTTAGCAGGTCGAGGCGAGTGTCGTTGATGTAATAGCTCAACGCCAAGGCAACGCGGGGGAGGCCCCTAATCGGGCTCAATGGTTTGAACCGCTCAACGTCAATTGGTTGGTGAAGCTGGATCACTGGTATTTGAAGTGCCATCGCCCGGATCCGCTTGTCAACGCGTTCGTAAAGCGTTACGACGGCGGCCAGCAGTCCCTCTACCTGAGGCGGCAGCTGAAGGTCGAAGATGTCGCTGTGTGCGACGAATAGCTGCGGCGTGAGCGGGTAGCGGACGGCCAGCTCGCAGGCGACGGTGCCGTCCTGAACGATCAGCGCATCGACGTCGTCCGGCAGCGCGCTGGAGCTGTCGGTCACGGGCAACCCGAGCGCTGTGGCCGCTTCGCTCGACCGGCCTAGGTCCAGTGCAAAAAGCCAGACGCCGTGGCCAAGCCGCTGCAACTGGTCGGCCACCGTGATCGCATAGCTCTCACTGCCTCCGAGCCCAGCAAGCGATTGGGTTGCGATCACGATCCGCATCCCTACGCAGGCTATCGGCCCGCGCGCCGCATTACCGCCGCAGGTCTGCGCGCCGCACTTTGCCGCGGTTCGTCTTCGGCAGTTCGGCTACAGCGTCGGCGTTGGCTAAGGGTCAGTCAGTAAGCCGTTTAGCTGCCAGCCGCCAATGTCGACGTTACCAAGTGCGGTATTGCACTCAATCTTAATGCTGTTGACCCCAGCTACGGCAGCGAAGTTTCCGACGATCGGGATCTGCGCACTTTCACCGGTAGCAGTCAATTCACCGCTGTAGATGACTGGTGCGGCTGAGACGTCGTCGGTGCCTTTTGTTATGCAATTGACTGTAGGAGTCCCTCCAGACTGGAGGACGCGGCCGCTTATAGTCCAGCTAATTAGTGGTCGCGACGGCTAAGCTTTCAACGCGCGTGGCGACGACTGAGGACTGGGCCACAGAAACAGAGCCTGAGGCGCGCTGGCACCCGGCGGTTATCTTACCGGCCTCATTTAATTTAAAGCCGCTGGCAAAGGTCAACGGCATCTGCGTCCCGGCTCCCAGGCTAAGTGACTGGACGGCATCGTCGCCGAACGAGCAGACAATTCCACTGGCGCCGCCACTAACTAAGTTAACACGAGCCACGGCGATGTAGGAGCCGGCCGGCAATTGCTGCGAGGTAGTGACGGTTTGAAAGCTTGCTGTCAGGTCTAGTAGTGGCGTCGGGTTGCGGTTGCCGACATAGCCGTCGCTAGGGCCGCGCGAGCCGGCATTCCCCTTCTTTCCCGTCGGCAACTGGCCGGCTTTAAAGTCTTTGGCTAGCAGTGAGCGGTCTTTGACCTTGGTGGAGGTGACCGCGTTCTTCTTGATCTGCGCCGCGCCGACCGAGTTCTTCGGGATCTTGATCGCGGCGTAGCTCGCGCCGCCGAGAGCGACGAAGAGGGCCATTACAGAGATAACCAGCGACGGTGTGAGGTGCCTTTTCACGCTACGTATAAAAACACATTTGGGCGACGAAGGTGTCAGTTCAGCTACGCAGGTCGGCGCGCCGAACCTTGCCGCTGTTCGTCTTCGGCAGTTCATCAACGAAATCGATGATTCGCGGGTACTTGTAAGGCGCGGTCTGCTCTTTCGCGTACTGCTGCAGTTCGGTTACGAGTTCGTCTGAAGCAGTAGACGCCTTCGTCTCCGTCTTCGACGAGATGGCTGCCGAGATCACTGCCGGTTAGCTGCTAGTTGGCGGCGACAAAAGCCACTAGATCGCCGCTGTAGGCGACCGTCGTGCCTGGGCCGACCTTGGTGCAGACGACCGACGCCGTGTGCGTTCCGGCTGTTACCGCGGCACTCGCGACGACCGGCACCTGCCAGTCATTGTTGATGATGTATTCCGCTACGTTCTGAACGACGCCACCAAAGGTCCATGTTGGCTGCGAGGCGGGGGTACCATCGATGATCACGCCACAGCTGGAGCCACCTGCTGCGACGGTCTGATTGTACATCCGGAAGCTCCCGGTTACGACCATTCTCCCGGCTGGCCCCGAGCTGACTGTTGTTGACATCACTTCCTGAGGCGTGCCCGTGAGAGTGATTCCGAGCTCCGACCCGGAGGTGCCGTTCGCAGCGGTCACGCCACTTGCACCTGCTGCACCGGTCGCACCGGTCGCACCTGCTGCACCGGTCGCGCCGGTCGCACCGGTCGCGCCGGTCGCGCCTCGAGGGAGCTGCCCGGTCTTGAAATCGGTCGCAAGCAGTGAGCGGTCCTTCACTTTCGCGGAGGTGACGGCGTTCTTCTTGATCTGCGCCGCGCCGACCGAGTTCTTCGGGATTTTGATCGCGGCGT
>CAMDLG010000136.1 GCA_945901565.1 Bifidobacterium breve
AGCAGTGCGGACCGCTACCGCGATTGAGCAGCTACTGATTCCGGCCGGCGGCGACGAGGTAGGAGACCAGTAAGCGCCGGACGGCCGAGGAAGGCGATCAGCGCCATCGGCAGCAGCCAAGCGAGGTAGAGGTAGAACCAGTAGGTCGCGGATAGCTGAACGGCCGCCATGATCGCTGCCGCCAGTGCAGCCAGCGTGATCGTGTTGCCGCGGCGAGGCACAAAGAAAACGGCTAGCGCCAGCAGGATCGTCGCTCCCTGCACAAAGTGCTGAGCGGTTCGCCATCCACCGCCATAAAGCCCCCAGACCGAAAATGGTGCGTCGCGGCCGAACTGGTAGGCAAGAGTGTGGTCCCAGAAATCTTTTGGAGATGTCGTTGGCGCAAAGATCAGCGCTGTCGCGCCGGCGACAACGAGGACGCCAAGAACGAAAAGCGCGAGCTTCCTCAGTCGGACCTTCCGAGCGAGGTCGCGATCCCAAAGCCGATCCCCGGCGAAGAGCGGCAGCAGTGCGAGCGGCGCGAACTTCGTCAGGCCTGCGGCAATGCTCAGGCCGCCGCGAGCGAGGGGCTGGCGATGCAGCCAGATCGCAGCGAGCACGAAGGCCGCCGGAATTGCGTCATTACTGCCCGAATTGGTGACGTAGACGCTGAACGGAAAAGCCAGCCAGGCGTAAGCAAGGACAACGCCCAGAACATTGTCGCGAAGCTTCCTTCCGATCAGGAACAGCAGAGCAGCGCAGAGCAGGTCGAAGACACCGGCGACGGCGTGGGCGGCGGCTAGATCGTCCCATGTGCCCTGCCACGGCCAGATCCACTCAAATGGCACGTAAAGCAGATAGAGCAGAGGGCCATAGGTGTCGCCGCTGCCGTTATCGAACGGGAAAGCGCCGTAGAGCTGGCGGCCATGACTGAACTTGTCAGCACCAATGACTCCGGCGTAGCCGACGTCAATCACGTTGCCATCAACGATGTTCAGGCCGACTCGAAGTCCAACTAGGAAAAGTCCGATCACAACCAGCCAGCGCCAAGGCAGCATCAGCCGCAGCGGCGGCGGGCGGGCGTCCGGGCGCAGTCCGATCGCAAGTAGGCGGATTACGAGCCAGGCCAAGAGCGCGCTGCTGATCGGCACGGAGATCCCCAGCTCCGCGGCGTTGAAGAAGGCCAGCGATGCACTAAAGCCAACGAGTGCGAGGAGATCAAAGTGGAGCCAGCGCAGCGGCTTGCGCCAGTCAAAAAATGGCAGCAGAAAAGCGATGCAGAGCGGGATCCAAATCCACGGCGAGTTGATCGATCGCCCAAAAGCTCCTGGATAGCCGCGGGCCATCGACCAAGCAACCTGGAATCCGCTCCAAACTTCGGTTACCTGCCCGGCGCTATCAACCTTCGCGAGCGCCACCTGTTTGGGAACCTTTCCTTTGCTGTAAAGGCTTACCTCCCAGCTTCCTGCGGCCTTCTTCACTGCGCTAACGGAAGCACCCGGATTTGCGCGCCGCTGCTCCTTGAAGGTCTCCGTGCGGCTAGCGATCGCTTCTACTTGCGCGCTGGTAAGCGGAAGAGCTGAATCACTGGCAGCCGCAACGGTCGGCAGTAACCAGATGGCGGCACTGACTACGAGCGCTGCGCCGAGCGAAGCCTTAACTGTCTGTGCCGCCAAAGTCCTCAGGTGAAACCTGATCGAGGAAATCCTTGAAGCGATCGACGACCTCCTCAGTGTCCTCAACCTCATGTTCAAACTCAATCGCGGACTCGGCAATCACATCTTCAGCGGCAAAGATCGGTGACTCGGAGCGCACCGCGAGAGCCAGCGCATCGCTCGGGCGAGAATCGATCTCGATCTCCTTGTCTCCGATCTTCAAGGTGATCGTCGCGAAGAAAGTGTTGTCACGCAGCTCGGTAACGGCAACCTGCACGCAGCTTGCACCGATCTCATCGAGAATCTCGACGACTAGATCATGCGTCATTGGACGCGGCGTCGATTGGCCTTGGAGCTTCATCAGGATCGCTGCCGCCTCAGGGTGCCCGATCCAGATCGGCAGGAACTTATTACCGTCGACGGTCTTCAGAAGCACGATCGGCTGTTTGCCGACCATGTCAAAGGAAACTCCGTAGATGACCATCTCCTGCACTGACAAACCCCCATGGTTCGTGGCTCGTAGGCGGAGCATAGCCCGCGCGGGCACGTCGACGAACCCGCTCAGCCTGCGAGCGCCGCAACTGTAGCCTCGTGAACGGCCTCTTCGGTCGTTCGAGCGCCGAGACAATCTCCCGCCCGTTCAACGTTGATTCCAGCCTCGACGAGTGGCTCGTAGAGCGGGAAGTCGGGCTCGCGGCCGCCGACGACGACCAGCGTACCTACGTCAACGAGTGTCATCTCGCGCTCCGAAAAGACATTGCGAACTAATAGCTCGCCGGCGCCAAGACGGAGCGGTTCGACGTGGCTGACCAACTCGACACCAAGCTCATCGAGACGACCGAGGTAGAGATTGCGCTGGTACTGATGCATGCCCTCGCCGAAAGCGGCAGAGCTGCTGGCGAGGCGCACTTTGTGGCCGGCGAAGGCGAGCATCTCAGCGGCTATGAAGCCCGTCCAATCTCCGCCCCACTCCCATACGATGACCGGTCCTTCAACCTCGGCGCCACCGAGAACCGCCCAGCCGTCGAGCATTCTTGAAGCGCCAGCGTCAAGCTCGATTGGAGGGCGGTGTTCGACCGCGCCGCTGGCTAGAACTACTAGGTCAGGCTGCTCGGCGATGATCTGCTCCAGCGTCACATCGACGCCCAATCGCACCTCTGCGCCTTGCGCCCAGCGCTCAAGATTCTCGATCGTCAGCCGCGCGATCGGCTCGTGTGAAGGGCCAGCAAGCGCATGGCGCCACTGGCCGCCGAGACCATCCGGAGAGCGTTCGAAGAGGACAATGTCGGCGCCGGGCGCGGCGCGGACGGCGGCGCAACCCGCCGGCCCGCCACCGACGATCACGATCTTGCGCTTCGATTCGGTCGGCTGCGGCAGCGTTGCTTCACGTCCGGTCCAAGGGTTGATCGCGCAGTTGATCGGCGTGCCTGCGTGGTAGTGACCGATGCAGGCTTGGTTACAACCTGTGCAAAGTTCGATCTCTTTAAGTCGGCCGCTGGCGACCTTGTTTGCCAGCTGCGGGTCTGCAACCATCGCGCGCGTCATTCCGATCGCGTCGGCCTCGCCGCGGGCGATCATCAGATCGGCGACCTCAGGATCGGTGATCCGCGTCGTCGCGATCACCGGCACGCCGACCACCTCGCGGACGCTGCCGGCGAGCGCTGCGATCGTCTCGTGGCTGACCGGCGCCGGCGGAGCAATCCAGGTCGATCCGCGGTAGCTCGAGGAGTCGCCGCTCGAAGTCGAGACGTAATCGATCAGGCCAAGCTTGCCGAGTGCCTCGAAGACCTCTAGCGCCTCGGGCGCGCGCAGCCCAGCGTCGGTGACGCTGTCGGCCGTCATCCGAACTCCCAGCGCACGGTCGCTGCCGATCCCTTCACGCATCGCGCGCAGAATCTCGACCAGCAAGCGCATCCGCCCTTCCAGCTCGCCGCCGTATTCGTCGTCGCGCAGGTTCACGCGCGGCGAGAGGAACTGCCCTGGCAGGTAGTTGTAACCGGCCAGTGCTTCGATCCCGTCGAGCCCTGCTTCGCGCGCGTTAATCGCGCTGATCCGGTGACCGTCGACGATTTCGTCGATCTCGCCTTTCGTGAGGGCGCGAGCTTCGGTGTGGAATCGCGGGCTAGGAACAGGCGACGGCGCTAGCGCGGGCGGGCGATAGCCGCCGGTGATCTGCTCGCGGCCACCGTG
>CAMDLG010000137.1 GCA_945901565.1 Bifidobacterium breve
GTCTCGCCCGTATCGGGCACGCGGAGCCGCACGGCGCCGTCGTCTTCGTCGCTGCCGCGGAAGCCACGATCGTCGCCGTGCTGATCCTTCCAAGCACGGACGTCGTCGGCGTTCGCATTGGTGCGATAGGCGCGCCCGTCCGCTAACAGCTGCTCAACCACAGCACGGTGGCGCGGCTCGTTATCGGCCTGGGACAGCGGGCCCTCATCCCAGTCGAGGTCGAGCCAAACAAGCGCTTCGAGGATCTGTGCGGTGTTCTCTGGAGTAGAGCGTTCGCGGTCGGTATCTTCGATTCGCAGTACGAACGTTCCGTCCGCGTGCCGAGCGGCGAGCCAGTTGTAGAGAGCCGTCCGCGCACCGCCGATGTGGAGCTGACCTGTAGGGCTGGGTGCAAAGCGAACGCGCATACCGATAGGAATCTAGTGATGGACAACCTAAACAGCCTTCCGCAACGATGCTGATCGGCGCGCACGTCTCTCCTGCGGGTGGCCCCGCGAAAGCGATCGAGCGCGGCACAGAACTCGGTGCGCGCTCGATTCAGATCTTCAATCAGAACCCACGGGCTTGGAAGCCGACCGTGTACAGCGACGAGCAGATTGAGGAGTTCCGAGCCGCAATGGCCGCCAGCGATGTGGACGCTCTTCTGATCCATGCCGTCTACCTGCTGAACGCGGCGAGCGAAGATTCAGAGATTCGGGAGAAGACCCTGACTTCGCTGATCGCCTCACTGAACGCGGGCGAGGCCTTGGGCGCGACGGCCGTCGTGCTCCACCCCGGATCGGCGAAGGGCGGCGACGTTGGCCAGGCGATTGAGCGCGCCGGAGCGACGATCGCCGAAGCGCTCGCAGAGACAGGAAACTGCGCCCTTCACCTTGAGAACACCGCCGGAGCAGGCGGCACCCTCGGCCGCTCGTTTGATGAGCTCGGTGCGCTGATCGAAGCAGCGGGCGGCGACGAACGGATCGGGATCTGCCTCGACTCGTGCCACATGTTGGCGTCCGGTATTGAGATCCGCACGGCCGATGCGCTTACAGCAGCAATCGACGACGCAGTTGCCGCGACCGGCCCGGGCCGCATCGGCTCGCTTCACTGCAACGACTCGATGATGGAGTTCGGATCGAACCGCGATCGTCACGCGGACCTTGGTGAAGGAGAACTCGGCGCTGAAGGATGCTCCGTCTTCCTATCCGAACCACGCTTTGAGGATCTCCCCTGCGTGATGGAAACCCCAGGCCCGGAGAAGAAGGGCCCGACCGCCAAGCAGGTCGCGGAGGCCGTCAAGCTGCGTACGAAGGGCCTGAAGAAGCGCGCTAAGCGCTAGGCGGCTTGGCCCGCGCTGCGCATCGCCGCTGGCCCGAGCACGTGTTCTAGCTCGGCTCGCAAGCTCGGCGTTGGAGCGACTCGGAACTGAGAGCCAAACTTGAGGCTTCGGCCGCCACCGGTCGTCGTGATGTCGAGCACCACCTCGTGCTCTCCTGAGTGGTTACCGAGAATGTGCTTGAGCTCATCGATGACGCTCGCGAGGAGGCCTCCGTCGGTTGCATCGAGCTTCAAGTGGATTGGCTGGGGGCCCAGTGCTTCCAGCGCGTCTGCGGCAGCAGCTTTCTCTATCTGTTCAGCACTAGGCTCAAAGCGCTGAACCGACTGCGCGACGACGCAGATCTTGCTGCGGTCCTTGTGATCGACGCGACCCTTGACGAGGACGATCTCATCAACGTCGAGCGCTCCGCCGTACTGCTCAAGTGTTTTCCCGAAGATGACGAGTTCAACGTCAGTTTCGAGGTCGTTGAGTGTTGCGAACATCATCTGATCGCCCTTCTTTGTGCGGATCTTGCGGGCCGCTGTGATGATTCCACCCACCGTGACCGAATCGCCATCGCGTCGGTCCGCGAGCGCGGCCAGCGAGCAGTCAGATGCGCCGAGTAGCGCTCCGCGCACCTCTTTGAGCGGATGAGTAGAGAGGAAGCAGCCGATCGCTTCTTTCTCGGCAGCAAGCAGGTCACGTTCGCTGTACTCAGGACCGGAGATCGGTGGGTGAACTTGGCCTGCTGACGGGGCGTCCGAGTCGCCGACCTCGTCGAAGATCGACGACTGGCCGATCTGAGCGTCGGTCTGTGCCTGCTGGCCGGCTGCCTGAGCCTGCTCAAGAACATGCATCATCGCCTGGCGGGTAGCGCCGGTCGAACCAAACGCGCCGCATTTAATGAGTGCCTCAAGTGCGCGCTTGTTGACGAGGCGGCCGTCGACGCGCTCGCAGAAGTCCCACAGTGAACTGAAGTCGCCGTCACTCGCTCGGCTCTGCTTGATTGCCTCAACTGCTTGGTAGCCAACTCCCTTCACAGCGTCGAGCCCGAAGCGGATCGCTCCGTTATCGACGACAAAGGTGTGGTCGGAGAGATTTACGTCTGGTGGGAGGATCTCGATTCCCATCTCTTCGCAGCGGTTGATGAAGATCGGCACTTTGTCCTTCGTGTCCATCACCGACGAGATCAGCGCTGCCATGTACTCGGCGGGGTAGTTGGCTTTTAGCCAGGCAGTGCGGTACGCGATGAGCGCATAACAGGCGGCGTGTGAGCGGTTGAAGGAGTAGTCGGCGGACTTCTCGTTGGTTGTCCACATCCAGTCGATCACGTGGGCTTCGGTATTCGATGCTTTGCAACCCTCACGGAACTCGGGCTCAAGCTTGCCCATCGCCTTGCGATCCTTCTTGCCGATTGCTTTGCGGAGGTCATCGGCTTTGGCCCCGCTGAAGCCGGCCAACTGGGTCGCGATCTGCATCGCCTGTTCCTGGTAAAGAATCACCCCGTAGGTCTTGCCGAGGATCGGCGCGAGCCGCGGGTCTCGGATCGTCACGGTCGACGGGTCACGTTTGCCCTTGGCGTAGCTACCGATCTGATCCATCGCTCCTGGGCGATAGAGCGCAACTAGCGCGACGAGGTCGTCAAACTCGGTCGGCTTTACGGTTCGCAGCGCGTCCTGCATGCCTTCTGATTCGAACTGGAAAACGCCGCCCGAGTCACCGCGGGCGAGCATCTCATAGGTCTTCGCGTCGTCGAGCGGCAGCGTCGCCATATGCGGCCGCTCACCGTCAGAGCGCTCAATGATGTCGAGCGCGTCCTCGATGACGTCGAGGTTTCGAAGGCCAAGGAAATCCATCTTCAGCAGGCCAAGCTGCTCTACCGGCTTCATTGAGAACTGCGTAACAACCTTGTAGACGCGGTTTCCGTCATCGTCGGTGGTGTTCGCGTCGGCGAGCTGAACAGGGACGATCTCGGTCAGAGGCCTGTCAGCGATCACGACCGCCGCAGCGTGAATAGACGAGTTTCGTACGACCCCCTCGAGACCCCGAGCGACGTCGACGATCTGCGCAGCAGTCGGGTCATCGTCGCAAGCCTGCCGTAGCGGCTGGCCTTCCTTCATGCAGTCATCGAAGCTGGGTGGGCGGCCTTGAATCGGATCGGGGATCAACTTCGCGAGCCTGTCTCCTGCCCCATAATCGTGACCCAGCACGCGCGCTGCGTCGCGCGTTGCCTGACGAGGGAACATGCGTCCGAAGGTGACGATCTGGGCGACCGATTCGCGGCCGTACTTCTCGGTGACGTACTGAATTACACGCTCCCGGCCACGGACTGAGAAGTCGATGTCAATATCTGGCATTGACACACGCTCGGGGTTGAGGAAGCGCTCGAAGAGCAGACCGTAACGGAGCGGATCAACGTCGGTGATCGCGAGCGTGTAGGCGACGATTGAGCCGGCCGCCGAACCGCGCCCAGGGCCGACGACGATGCCGTTCTCGCGGGCCCAGCGAACGAA
>CAMDLG010000138.1 GCA_945901565.1 Bifidobacterium breve
GGAACGAGGTTGGCGGCTGCAGCGCGGGCGCGGCGCAGATCGGAGTGCGGTCCGTCCTGCAACGCCTGATCGCCTGTGTAGGCGTGGATCGTCGTCATCAGGCCGTGCTTAATGCCAACCGTGTCGTTGGCGACTTTGGCGATCGGCGCGAGGCAGGTGGTAGTGCAGGACGCGTTGGAGATGACGTCCTGCGTGGCAGCGTCGTACTGATCGAAGTTGACGCCGAGCACGATCGTCTGATCCTCGCCACTGGCTGGTGCAGAGATGACAACCTTCTTGGCGCCTGCGCTGAGGTGCTTCGCAGCGTCATCGCGCTTCGTGAAGAAGCCCGTTGACTCGACGACTACGTCAACGCCGATCTCCTCCCATGGAAGGTCGGCAGGATCGCGCTCAGCGCAGACGCGGATTTCATCGCCGTCGATCGTGATCGAGTTGTCGGAGTACTCAACGCTTCCGCCGTAAGGCCCGAGGATCGAGTCATACTTGAAGAGGTGGGCGAGCGTGGCTGGGTCGGTCAGGTCGTTGACGGCGACAAACTCAACATCGGCGCCGCTGGCCTTTGCGGCGCGCACGACATTTCGGCCGATACGGCCAAACCCATTGATGGCAACACGTACGGACATTTAAGGCAATCCTTCGGGTCGGTTACCTGAACTAGGCTATCTGAGCAGGCCCGCTGGCTGCTTTGCGATCGACGTCGATCAGAGGTCGATGTCACGGTGGACAACATCGACGACTAGGTCGTCACTATCCGCATAGCGACGACTCAGCCCTTCTGCCACGGCGACAGAACGATGGTGGCCGCCGGTGCAGCCGATCGCAATCGTCAGGTGCGACTTCCCTTCGGCGACGTACTGCGGAAGTAGGTAATCAAGCAGCCCAAGGAGGTGCTCGTAAAGCTGCTCGAGGCGGCCATCGCGGCCGATGTACTCAACGACCGCTGGGTCTCTGCCGGTCAGCGGCTTGAGCTCGGGCACGTAGTGGGGATTTGGCAAGAAGCGCACATCAAAGAGCAGATCGGCGTCGCGCGCCGGCCCGTGCTTAAAGCCAAAGCTCTCAAAACTGACGGCCAGTTTTGCGACGCTGTTACGCGGCAACATCTCCTCGATCAGCTTGGCGCGAAGCTCCGCAGCGGTTAGCCCAGTCGAATCGACGATCAGGTCGGCGCGGGCTTTGATTGGGTCGACCAACTTGCGCTCCGCAGCAACGCCCTGGGGCACGCTGCCCTCGGGGCTCAGCGGATGACGGCGGCGCGTCTCTTGATAGCGGGTCAGCAGCTCCTGATCCGCGGCGTCGAGGAACAGCACCCGGTAGTTGATGCTGGCCTGCGCTAGCTCGTCGAGCACGCCCGACATCTGGGCGAAGTACTCGCCGCCGCGCGCATCGGAGACAACAGCAGCGCGGCGAACCTTTGAACCCTCATGGAGGAATACGTCGACTAACCCACCGATCATCTCGGGCGGCAGGTTGTCAACGCAGAAGTAACCGGCGTCTTCGAACGCCTCCATCGCGGTCGAGCGGCCGGCGCCCGATACGCCGGTGATGATCACGAAGTCTTCAAGCGGAACGGGCTCATTGCCAGCGTTGCCATCCGTGGGAGTTTCAGCGCTCATCTCCACTTAGTATTGCGCCGAAGGCTCGGCGAGCCGCAAGCCGCCACTCAGTTACCGGTGCGCCTCACGTGGTGGATCAGGTCGTTGGCAACCTTTGTTGGCAGGCCAGGGACTTTCTCTAGCTCTTCGCGGCTGGCCGCCATTACTGCCTCAGGCGAACCAAACTGCTTGATCAGGGCTTTCTTCCGCGCTGGCCCAACGCCGGGCACGCTGTCGAGCGCCGACGCCGTCATCGCCCCATCGCGGCGTGAACGGTGGTGAGCTATCGCGAAGCGGTGGGCCTCATCACGGACGCGCTGCAGCAGTTGCAAGCCAGCGCTGCCGTCCTCGAGCAGCAACGGATCGCTGCTGTCTGGGACGAAGACCTCCTCGATCCGCTTGGCCAGCGATACGACGGCGACGCCGCGGTCGCGGAAGCGGTCCAAGACCTCTAGCCCAGCCGATAGCTGCCCCTTCCCACCGTCGATCACGATCAGATTTGGAAGAGTTGCGAACGACTGGTTGAAGGCGGGCTCGTGCGGTGAGAGCTCAGCTTGACTCTCCCAAGCGTTGATTCGCCGCTCCAAGACCTCACGCATCGCAGCGAAGTCGTCTGGCACCCCTTCTTCAAGCGAGCGAATCGTAAAGCGCCGGTAATCGGCTTTCTTCGGGGCGGCCGATTCAAAGACGACCATCGAAGCGACGGTGTGCGTGCCCATCAGGTTCGAGATGTCAAAACATTCGATCCGCATCGGCAACCCGTCGAGCGCCAGCGCCTGTTGCAGTTGATCAAGCGCCTCGACGCGGCGCAGCCTTGTCTGTTCGCTTCGTAGCCGCTCGTGATCGAGAGCCAGCACGGCGTTCCGCTCTGCCAACTCAAGAATCTTGCGCTTTGCGCCGCGCTCGGCGGCTCGAATCTCGACACCCGATCCACGGCGCGCGGCGAGCAGCTCGCTGAGCGGCTCTCGTTCAGACTCGGCGAGTTGCTGCTGGACAATTATCTGAGGAGGGACACCCGGCCGTCCCGAGTAGTACTGGGCTATGAACTCAACGGCTACCTCTGCGCTTTCCATCTGTCCTGGGTTATCGAGATAGAACGATTGCCGGTCGGCGAGGATGCCATCGCGCACCTGGAATACCTGCGCGTTGGCGTCGGTTCCATCGGCGGCGACGGCGATGGCATCAAACGAACCAGCCGCTTCGTTGACGACGCCTTGGCTCTCAAGCAGTGAGCGAACGGCCTTCAGGCGATTGCGCTCGGCGGCGGCTAGTTCGTACTCCTGCGCCTTTGCAGCAGCGTTCATCCGCTGCTCGAGTTGATCTTCAATATCGCGATAGTTGCCTGAAAGGAAGGCAATCACGCCATCCACAGCGGCGCCGTATTCAGCCTCGTCGACATAGCCAACGCAAGGTGCCCCGCAGCGATCGATGTGGTAATCGAGGCATGGCGAACCGGTTCTGCGACCCGGCTCAGGGCCGCGGCAGGAGCGGATCTGGAAGACCTTCTCGAGCACCTCGACGGTGCTGCGCGCGCGGCGCGGGTTGGAGTACGGCCCAAAATAAAGTCGGCCTCTACGGCGACGCTCTCTCGTTAAGTAGAGCCGCGGAAACTGCTCGTCGGTTGAGATCGCGATGTAGGGGTAGCTCTTGTCATCACGTAGCTGGATGTTGAAGCGCGGTTCGTGGCGCGTGATCAAGGTCTGCTCAGTCAGCAGCGCTTCGGCCTCAGAGCTCAGCAGGATGAAGTCGATCTCCTCGATCAGGTCGATCATCCGCACGCCGCGGCGCGTCACCGGTGCGCTGAAGTGACTGCTGACCCGTTTGCGTAGCGAGATCGCTTTGCCGACGTAGATCACTTGGTCACCTGCGTTCTTGAAGAGGTAGACGCCGGGGCCATCGGGCAACGCGAGACGCTGCTCGCGCAGGCGCTCTTCGCGTTCGCTTATCTGCTTCTTGGCGGCCACGCACTTAAGGATAAGAGCGCCGACCGTTATAGGCTCAATTAATGGCCACAACCGAATACCGCACCTGTCCGCTCTGCGAAGCGACCTGCGGCCTTGAGCTGACCGTCGAAGACGGCAAGGTGACAAAGATCCGCGGCGACGCCGATGACGTAATGAGCGCCGGCTTCATCTGCCCGAAGGGCGCCAACCTTGCTGCCCTTCACGAAGACCCGGACCGCCTCAAGACGCCGATGATGCGAAA
>CAMDLG010000139.1 GCA_945901565.1 Bifidobacterium breve
ATTGGACTGACCGGCGAGCTGCGCTCCGTAGCGCACCACCTGAGGCGCGAGCAGGAGGCCAATAAATTCGGCCTTGGCGATCCCCTCTCACCGCAGCGCGCTGGCACGCTCCGTGAGGCAATAAAGCTCGCAAATACAGCCTCTCAGCCTGATTCTGCACGCAGCGCGGCATAGCGCCTTAGAGCGTGCGCTCTGATAGAATGGGCCACTATGGCGCGTCAATCAGGGGGAGATTCAGCTGACTCAGGTATGCGCCAAGAGACGCGGATTGTCCGTGCGCTGGAGATGGTTGCGCCGGGTACGGCGCTCCGTGAAGGGATCGACAACGTCGTCCATGCCCGCACCGGCGCACTGATCGTCGTCGGTGACCCTGAAGAGATCAGCTTCATGTTCTCAGGCGGCATCCGCCTCGACATCGATTACTCGCCAGCCTTTCTGTACCAAGTCGCCAAGATGGACGGCGCGATCATCCTCAACGCCAACGCCACGAAGATCACGATGGCAAACGTTCAGTTGCTTCCCGACCCGACGATCCTCTCGCTCGAGACAGGGACGCGACACCGCACCGCCGAGCGCGTAAGCAAGCAGAGCGATTCGCTAGTGATCGCTGTTTCACAGCGACGCGAGATCGTCTCGCTCTACGTCGACGGCGCGAAGTACATCCTCGAGGACATCCCGACCGTCCTTGCGAAGGCCAACCAAGCCTTGGCAACACTCGACAAGTACCGGCTCCGCCTCGATCAAGTTTCAACGAGGCTGACAGCGCTGGAGTTTGAAGGCGGCGCGACGCTGCACGACGTCTTGACGGTTGTCCAGCGCTCTGAGCTGGTGACGCGGATGGCCGCTGAGATCGAGCGCTACATCGTCGAGCTGGGCGCTGAGGGTCGCTTGATCGAGATGCAGCTAGAAGAGACGCTCTTCGGCACGGCAGCCGACAAGGCTGCGCTGGTCCACGATTACCTTGTCGACGACGGCGACGATTACTTCGCCCAAGGGCTAGAGCAGCTCGGCCGCATCGACCACCAGGACCTCCTCGACTTTGGGCGGCTCGGTGAGCTGCTCGGCTACGACCGCAAGGTCAACACGATCGACTACCCGGTATCGCCGCGCGGCTACCGGATCCTCGGGTTCATTCCGCGACTACCGAAGCTGGTTGTCGCGAACATCGTTGCCGCTACCGGTGGACTTGAGGAGCTGCTCGCCGTTGGCGATGCGCAGCTCGAGAGCATCGAAGGCGTCGGCGAGCAGCGCGCTAAGGAGATCCGCGAGGGCCTGCGCAGGTTGCAGGAGATAAACCTCGTAGATCAGCGCATGCAAACTTGACCTAGTAGGAACGTTGACATGACGGTGTGGGCGCTGCTGCTCCACCGATGATTAGGGAGGGCACCATTTCGCAGACCAATGAAGATCTAATTGATGACCTCGAGATGCCCGTACTGGAGCACATCGAGTTCGAGACCGGCGACAACGTCGTCTACCCGCATCACGGCGCCGGGAAGGTGCTGAAGAAGGAATCGCGCGACCTGCTGGGCGAGAAGCGCGTCTACCTGACGATCAAGATTCTCCACAACGACATGACGGTGATGGTTCCGTCGGAGAACGCTGCGATCGCTGGCCTACGCCGCGTTATCGATCCGAAGACCGTCAAGAAGGTTCTCGCGGTTATTCAGGATGACGTTTCAGAGATGCCGAAGAACTGGAACCGTCGCTTCAAGCACAACCGCGACAAGATCAAGACAGGCGACATCTATGAGCTGACTGAGGTCGTGCGCAACCTCGCGATCCGTGAGCACGACAAGGGGCTTTCAACGGGTGAGAAGCAGATGTACACGCGCGCCAAGAAGATCCTTTCGTCGGAGCTGATGTACGCGCTCGAGATGAATGAGGAAGAGGCCGAGGAGCATCTCGACGGGCTGCTTGCCAAGTCGGCAGGCGTAACGGTCTAGTAGGACTTGAAGGTGACGCCTGCAGCGGTCGCGCTGGTTGTGGCCGCGGGGCGCGGCGAACGGCTTCGGTCTCACGGGCCGAAGGCGTTCGTCACGCTCGCTGGCAGGCCGATGATCGAATGGAGCATCGCCGTGCTGGCTCAGGTCCCTGCGATAACACAGATCGTTGTCGCGCTACCTGAGGGCTGTGAGGCCCCAGAGGGGACGCTAGGCGTCGCTGGAGGCGCTGAACGCTCCCAATCGGTCCGTAACGCGCTCCTAGCGGCAGATCCCGCAGCAGAGCTAATAGTCGTCCATGACGCTGCCCGCCCTTTGGTTAGTAGCGAATTGATCACGCGCTGCATCGAAGCGCTCGATCAGGACGGTGAATGGGACGCCGCTATCGCAGCAACCCCAGTCAAGGACACAATCAAGCGCTCTGGCGACGGCGTCGGCGTTGTTGAAACTCCGCCGCGTGATCAGCTCTGGGCCGTGCAGACGCCGCAGGTCTTCCGCCGTGCTGCGCTTGAAAGCGCTCTGCAGCGAAGTGAAGAGGAGCTATTGGCTGCCAGCGACGACGCGATGCTGGTTGAAGCGAACGGCGGGCGAGTTCGCCTAGTTGAGTCGCTGCAGGAAAACCTCAAGGTCACGACACCTGCCGATCTAGCCCTCGCTGAGCTTATCCTTAGAGAATCCGCCGACGCAGGGGGCAGCAGTGAGTGATACGCGCACAGGGCTTGGGGTCGATTCGCACCGCCTTGTTGAAGGGCGGCCACTGATCCTCGGCGGCATTGAGTTTGAATCTGAAGTCGGCCTTGATGGCCACTCCGACGCCGACGTGCTGACGCACGCCGTGATCGACGCGCTGCTCGGCGCCGCAGGGCTCGGCGACATCGGCGCTCACTTCCCTGATACAGATGAGCGCTGGGCCGGCGCAGACTCAATTGAGCTGCTCAGCAAGGTCGCCGGAATGTTGATCGGCGGCGGCTTCGAGATCGTCAACATCGATGCCACAGTGATCATCGAGCAGCCGAAGATCGGCCCTCAGAGGGCCGCTATCTGCGAACGGATTGCCGGCGCGCTGGGGATCGAAGCCTCCCGAGTCAACGTCAAAGCGACGACGGCCGAGCAGATCGGCTCCTTCGGAAGAGGCGAAGGCGCCGCTGGTATTGCTGTTGCGACGCTGCGCGGCTGAACGCTGCTGGCGTAGATTGGGGCGGTGCGCCCAATCCAGATCTACGACACGCGCCGCGCTGAGCTAGTAACGCTCCAGCCGCGTGATCCCGGCAAAGTGTCGATTTACGCCTGTGGGCCTACGGTCTACAGCCGCATTCACGTAGGCAATGCGCGACCTTTTGTCGTCTACTCGCTGCTGAAGCGATTCCTCAGCCAGGAGGGCTACGAGGTCAACTTCGTTGCCAACATCACCGACGTCAACGACAAAATCTACGACGCTGCGAATGCCAGCCAGCCACCGCAGCCAAGCGCGCTGCTGGCCAGCGAGATGGCTGCCCTCTACATCGCCGATACCGACGCGATCGGTCTCGGCCGGCCCGATAGTGAGCCGCTAGCCACCGAGACGATCGGCCCGATTATCGACCTGATCGCGGCGTTGATTGAGCGCGATGCGGCCTACGCGGTCGAGGGTGACGTTTACTTCCGAGTGCGCAGCGATGAGGGGTACGGCTCGCTCTCGCACCGCTCGCTCGACTCGCTAGACCAAGGCGAAGGCGGCGAGGGCGCAGCGCTAAAGCAGGATCCATTCGATTTTGCTCTCTGGAAAGCGCAGAAGGATGGCGAAGACACCGCCTGGGATGCGCCCTGGGGCCGCGGCAGGCCCGGCTGGCACATCGAGTGCTCG
>CAMDLG010000140.1 GCA_945901565.1 Bifidobacterium breve
CCGCCGCTGCCCCGCTGCCCGCCGCCGAGACCGCCGCCGGTGCCCCGCTGACCGCCGCCGAGACCGCCGCCGCTGCCCCGCTGACCGCCGCCGAGACCGCCGCCGCCTCCGCCGCCCGGTTGGGTTTGACCGGAATCGCCGTTCTCAGATGGCGTAGGCGAGTCGGGATTGCCGCCGCCACGCTTTGCGTCGCCGCGAGCCGGGGCAAACGTGAACTCTTTGGGCCCCTTGCGGCTGTCGCCGCCTCCCTGCTGCTTACCGGCGACAGGCTTTGCAGCCAGTGCCATGCCGCTTGTTCCTGCGAAGCCTGCCGTTGAGGCAGCTGCGTTGCTGGCGCTGCCGATTGCTTTGGTCGGGCTGTCGGCGCGGCTCGGTTGATCGATCACGTGGCTTACTTGCGGAGCAGCCGCCGCCACTGCAGTCACCGATACGACAACAGCACCAGCCTTGATGGCGCTGTTTGCGAGCGCGTTGCCACCTCCGTCGCCTAGGATCTCGGCAATTCGATGGCTTACATCCGCATGTGCGATAGCGCCTCGTTGCCCGTCGGCGAGCCACATAGCTAACGGCAGGGGAGTCAGCGCTGTGGCCGCTGCACGAAGCTGCACACGGGCGCGGCGCACGAGTTGGCGCACTCCGGCGTCACTTACTCCGAGGTCCAGAGCAACTTCGGAGTGTGCGCGGCCGTCAACAGCGACGGCAAGCAGTGCGGCCCGCTGACGCTCTGGTAGCTCGGCGATCATTCCGAGCGCCTCGCGGACGGCTTCGCTCTGTTCGAAGATCGCGTCGGGTCCCATCGTCCCGTCTGCTGCTTCGATCAGTTCCGTGTCGGTTGATTCGGCTCGTTGCATGGCGTTCAGGGCTCCGTTGTGGACGATGCGGTAGAGCCAAGGCCGCAGGTCGCGGACCTCGGTTCCGGAAGTCAGCGCCGACCAGGCGCTGAGGAACGCGGTTTGAACAACCTCTTCCGCACGTGCTTCCCCAAGGAAGCGCATCGCGTAGCGCATAAGCGGCTTGCGGTAGCGCTCAACGATCGCCTCAAAGGCGCGTTCTTGCCCAGCCGAGGCGAGCGACGACAGTCGCTCGTCGGACTGGGTGCCTAGTAGGGATACGGAAAATTTAGCTGTCACCGGTGCTCCTGAACTAAAGACAAGCCTACGCGCTATTTGTGACGCTGGCGCCGCAAGAACTTTCTCTGATCAGCCGAATTCGCCTGCTTTATGCGGTCCAACGCAGGCGATTGAGAGCTTTTCTGGGTCAACTCGGCGCGCCGCGTCTGCAACCTGTTCGAAGCTGACCGCGTCGATTGCGTCAATCGCCTCGTCGGGGTCAAAACCTTCCTGGTGCACGATCGACCGGCCTGCTGCATAGCCGGCAACGGCATTCGTGTTCTCAAACGAGAGGACGCGCCGTCCGGCGACATAGGCTCGCGCGCGCTCAACCTCTTCCTCTGTTGGACCGTCGGTCGCGAGCTCAGCGACGATCTCTTTCATCCGCGTGAAGGCTTCGACCGTCTTCGCCGACTCCAACCCGGCGCCGAGAACAAGCGCGCTGTAGTCGCCTGCCACATGGGCCATCGAGAAGACCGAGTACGCGAGGCCGCGCTGTTCACGGATTTCATCGAAGAGGCGTGAGCCCATCGAGCCGCCGAGCAAGGTTGAGTAGATCCCGAAGGCCATCCGCTGCTCGGCGTTGGTCGGGTCCAAATCAGGCTGGTAAAGCATCCGCAGGTGTGACTGGTTGCTATCGCGCTCCTCGACCAGCGTTTGAGGCACAAATGGCGACGGTATCTCCGATGCGGGCGGTGCTGGGAGCGCAGGAAAGCGATTGAAGTACTCGTCGACCGCACCATTTGCAGGCAGGTGCTCGAGGTTGCCGACGATGAAGGCGCCGCCACGCGTCCCCGACCAGCGCCGCTCGCGAAAGGCGATGATCGCCTCGCGTGAGAAAGTTTCGAGGTGTTCCTCCGGCCCCAGCACTGTGCGCCCGAGTGGGTGATCGCCGAAGCCTGCACGCTCGATTAGGTCGCCAGCAACCGACGCCGGTTCGTCCTTGTAACGCTGGATCTCTTGAATTACGACGCCACGTTCTTTGTCTAGCTCCTCGCCATCGAGCTTCGGGCGGCCAACGAAGTCACTCAACAGGTCGATCGCTTCGACGACCGATTCGGCGCGGACCGTGATGTGGAAGGCGACCAGGTCGTGGCTGGTGTAGGCGTTCAGCGATCCACCCATCCGCTCTGCCGTCTCGTTGACCTTGCGGTAGTCGTCGTAAATCTGTCCGCCCTTGAAAACTAGGTGCTCAAGGAAGTGCGCCATTCCGTTCTCATCAGCGTGCTCGGTGCGGGCACCGGCGTCAAAGGCCACGAGGATCGTCGTCGCTCGCGTTCCCGGGATTGCGATGCGATGGATCGGTAGTCCGTTTAGCGCTGTAGTGCTCTTGATCTCGGCCATTTGGTGACGATAGCGCCGAATCCACGCGGTTATCTTGCAATAGCGACTGCATCGCCATCTCTTGCAGGAATCCGCGGGGCGGTGGCTAATCTCAGAACCAATGGCCGCTACGGAGAAAGAGCTGCGCCTGCGCGATTCGCAGGCCGCCCAGCGCAAGGACGCCGCTGCAGTTTCTGGCCGTCCTGGCGACCCGGCAAACGCGATCGAGTGCCGCGGCGTTTCAAAGCGCTACGACAGCAGCAAAGCTGGCCTCAGCGGCACAACCTTCACGATCCGCCGCGGAGAATTCGTCTTCCTCGTAGGTCCTACGGGATCCGGCAAGTCGACCTTGATGCGGCTGCTGATCAAAGAACTTGAACCCGATGAAGGGATGATCCTCGTTGCCGGCAGGGATCTCGGCGCGCTCGATCGCAAACAGCTTCCGTATTACCGACGCAACCTCGGCGTCGTCTTCCAAGACTTCAAGCTTCTTCCTGACCGGACGGTCTACGAAAACGTTGCCTACGCGCTTCAAGTGACGGGCAGTTCACGTTCGGCTATTCGTGAGAAGGTGCCGGACATTCTGCGCCTCACGGGCCTAGCGACAAAACTCCACCATTACCCAGACCAACTGTCGGGCGGTGAGCAGCAGCGGGTCAGCATCGCTCGCGCTTTCGTCAACGCCCCGCCGCTGCTGTTGGCGGACGAGCCGACAGGCAACTTGGATCCTGAGACCTCGATCGGCATCATGCAGCTGCTTTATCGGATCAACCGAACTGGGACCACGGTCCTCGTCGCGACTCACGATTCGGCGATGGTCGACCGTATGCGCCGGCGCGTCCTGGAACTTGCCGACGGCGTAATCGTCCGCGACGAACTCGATGGCCGCTACGCCCCGACCGACATTTCGACCGCTGAGTTTGGCGCCCTACTTCGTGAGCCTGCGCCTGAACCGCGCCGCGCTGAGCAGCCACGTGAGCCAGGCGCCGACTTCGATGAGGCGTTCCGAGACTAATGAAGCTGAGTTTCTTTACCCGAGAGGCGTTTACCTCGATCGCTCGCAATGCGGTTCCAAGCTTTGCTGCCTTGGCATCGGTGCTCGTCACGCTTCTAGTCCTCGGCGTCT
>CAMDLG010000141.1 GCA_945901565.1 Bifidobacterium breve
CCTTGGCCCAATGCTGCTTGGCCACCGACCTCCCGAAGTGATCGAGGCTGTGACGAACGTCATCAACGAGCGCGGCTCACTGTTCGCTCTTGCCCATGACCTTGAAGCCAAGGCGGCCGATGCGGTCTCAGCACGAGTTCCGTCGATCGAGATGCTCCGATTCGGCAGCTCCGGCACGGAGTGCGTCTCGTACGCGCTGCGCTTCGCGCGCGCGTTCACGGGCCGCAAGTTGATCGTTCGCTTCGAAGGCGCCTACCACGGCTGGGCCGACGGAATTCACTGGTCTGCCCACCCCGCACTCGCGGACGCCGGGCCGATCGACCGGCCAAACGTGATTCCCGACTCGAGCGGGATTCCCGATGAGCTTGGGCTCTCGCTGCTGGTAGTGCCGTGGAATAACCCAGAGGCGCTGAAGGCCATCTTCACCGAGTATGGCGACGAGATCGCGGCCGTGATCACTGAGCCGATCATGGGCAACAGCGGCGGGCTACTACCGCAGCCGGGCTTCCTTGAGTTGATGCGCGAACTGACCACCGCATCCGGCAGCCTGCTGATCTTTGATGAGGTGCTGGTTGGCTTCCGCGTCGGGCCGGCCGGCGCGCAGGGACTATTAGGCGTCACCCCAGACCTGACGGTGCTGGCAAAAGCGCTCGGCGGCGGCTTCCCGGTCGCAGCGGTCGGCGGCCGCCGCGACGTTATGGAACTCGTCGCAAGTGGCGGCGTCCAACACGGCGGCACCTACAACTCCTCGCCGATGGCCTGCGCAGCAGCGATCGCCGCAATTGAGGTGATGGGCCGTGACGGCTTCTATGAAGAGATGATGGCGCGCGGCGAGCGACTCGCAAACGGCCTCGTCGACGTCGCCGCGGAGGCAGGGATCGAATCCTGCTGGACCGGCGTCGGCTCGCTATTTCAGCTCTGGCTGGGATCATCTGAACCGCCGACCGATTACCGCTCAGCGCAGGCGCTCGTCGCGACAAGCCCGTTCACGACCTTCAGGAACGAAATGCTCGAACGCCGGGTCATCATTCAGCCGCCACAGGAGGGACTCTTCCTGATCTCAGCTGCTCACAGCGATGAGGACGTGAACCTAACGCTCGAAGCCGCCGCCGATGTGATGCCAGCCGTGGCCGCCGCGATCGCGGCGGGAGAGGTAGGTCCCGGGGGCGGGGTGCGATGAGCCTCCACCGCTGCGCCTCGAAGACGGCGGCTAGCAGCGGGGCAGCTTAGTGTCGGTCCAAGTACCAGCGGGAATCTCTGACGCGTTCGGAGTTCAGGGTGCCGCAAACGCTCCTACTAGCGCTCGGCTAACGTGGCGACGGCTGCGTCGCAACCGCAGCGCGATGATCGCCGGAATCCTCTTTCTGCTGGTCGTCTTCGCTTGCTTCCCTGGTGCTTCGATCTGGTCGAGCGCGATCGCCCACCGTGGCCCCGACGTTCAGAACCTTCAGGGAACAATTGATTCGGGTGGTGAGCAGGTCGAGGTAGTCGCCGCCGACGGCACCCCGATCGGCCCGGGGCTACGAGGCGCGTACATGCTCGGCGCCGATTCAAACGGCCGCGATCTAATGGTTCGAATTCTCTACGGCGGCCGCACCTCGCTGACAGTGGGGATTCTCTCAGCGCTGCTCTGCACCTTGTTCGCGTTGCTGCTGGCGCTACCGGCTGGGTATTTCGGCGGCAAGACCGACTCGGTGATCTCCAGCACGCTTGACTTGATCTGGTCGTTCCCCGTCTACCTACTTGCAGTCGCGCTCTCCGCTTCGCTCGTCGTGAACGAGATCAACATCGGCTGGATCCACATCGGATCGTCGTCGTTGCTGATCCCAATCGTCGTGATCGCCGTCGTCTTCGTCCCCTACCTTGCGCGGCCGATCCGCGCCGAGGTGATGGCGCTGCGCGACCGTGAGTTCGTTCAAGCGGCAGCGGCGCACGGCGCCGGTGCAACCCGAATCATGGTGCGCGAAATCCTGCCCAACGTCTTCGCAACGACGCTGGTTCTCTTCACGCTGATTGTCGCCGGAAACATTCTCGTCGAAGCGGCGCTCTCGTTCCTTGGCGTTGGCGTGCCAGTCCTGACTCCATCGTGGGGCAACATCATCCAACAGGGCTACACAACGATCGTCACCGCACCGTGGCAGACGATTGCCCCTGGCCTCGCGATCATGTTCACGGCGATCACGCTCAACGTCTTCGGCGATGGTCTCCGCGACGCGCTCGACCCGCAGGCCGAAGTGCGTGGAATTGAGATGCGATGAGCTGGCGCTTCTGGTTACGCAAGCTCGGCAGCCTGATCGCGGTGCTGTTCGCAATCTCGGTACTCGTCTTCGTGATCTTCAACGTGATCCCCGGCGGCGATCCGGCTCTGAGGATGGCCGGTCGCCACCCCAACCCAGAGAACGTCGCGCAGATTCGCAAGGACTGGGGCTTCGATAAGCCGCTCTACGTGCAGTATGGAGAGATGATGAATCACCTCTTCATCTCACGTGACCTGATCTCCTACCAAGACCGAACCGAGGTGCTGCCGACTATTCGGCGGGCGATCCCGAAGACACTTTCGCTGGCGCTCGGTGCGGCCGTAATCTGGCTCTTCTTCGGTGTACTGTTGGGGGTGATCTCGGGGCTACGCAGGGGTCGCTGGCAGGACAGTGGCCTGACTGTGTTGGCGATGGCCGGCGTATCAATACCGGTCTTCTGGCTTGGCGCAGTAATGCTCTACCTGCTGACCTACAAGTGGCATTCATTTCCACTCTTTAGCTGGATACCCAGCGGCGGCTACGTTCCTCTGAGCGACCCTGTTGGCTGGGCCAGCCATCTCTTCCTGCCATGGATCTGCCTCTCAACTATTTCGATTGGGTTCTACTCACGGGTTGTTCGCAGCTCGCTGATCACTACGGAGTCTGCCGACTCGGTGCGTACGGCGAACGCGATGGGCCTCTCTAAGCGACGCGTGCTTTGGAACCACACGCTGCGGCTCTCGCTGCTGCCGATCGTTTCGCTCTTCGCGCTCGACCTTGGCGCCGCGATTGGCGGCACCGTCATTCTCGTAGAACCGGTTTTCGGAATCAACGGCGTTGGCGCCTACGCACAGCAGGCCGTTGCCCACCTCGACCTGCCGCCGCTGATGGCGCTGACGATGTACGGCGGCTTCCTGATCGTCGTCATCAACGCCTTCGCCGACGTGCTCTCGATGATTCTCGACCCAAGGATCCGGCGTGACTGATTCGGCACTTAAGGTCACCGACCTACGCGTCTCGTTCCGCACCGATGGTGGCCTCGTGCGGGCAGTCCGTGGCGTCAACTTCGAGCTTGCAAAGGGTGAGATCCTCGCGATGGTTGGTGAATCCGGCAGCGGCAAGTCGGCAACCGCAATGGCTCTAACGGGACTGAACCGCAGCCGTAACGCATCGCTTGAGGGCAGTGTCAACTTTGGCGGTCGTGAGCTGCTCAGCGCCGACGAGGATGAACTGCGAAAGATTCGCGGCGCGGAG
>CAMDLG010000142.1 GCA_945901565.1 Bifidobacterium breve
TCACTGGAGCTGAAAAGCTGCATTGCCGCAGCCTCCCAGCCAACCCGTTACAGCGCTACCGCCAGTCAGCTACGAAGCAGCCTCTTCGCTGCTCTTAACAGCCTTCTTCATCATCGTCGCTCCGCTGACCATCCCCCGCCGCCACGGCGGCACGCCTTCGATCTCAATTTCAAGGCTGAAGCTGAGGAATGTTCGGATCAGCACGATGATCGCCAGCACGACGACGTTGTCGAGCGTCGGCGCGACGGCGACGGTGCGGATCAGGTCGCCGGCAACGAGGATCTCGAGGCCCAGCAGGATCGCTGATCCGAAGGTCTGGCGCATCGTCCGGTAAGCCAGCGCGCCGCCGCTGCGCCGCCAGGCGCGGATCGAGATCACGAAGGCGAAGATCAACCCAGCAATGAAGACCAGAGCGGCAATCACCTCGAAGCCCTTCGCCACGTCGAGCATCAGCGTTGTGTAAGTGCTGCTTTCTTCCATCGCGCAAGGTATAGCGAGCGGCGCGGAGGTGACGAAGAGCTTCGCCATGAACGTTCACAGGGTGGTAGTTTCTTGCAGTGGTCGCCGATCCCGCGGAACTACTGACTCGCTGCCAACAATCAGCGATCAAATCACGGCGCTGATGGCCAAAGTGCTCTCGACTTAGCGCGCTCCGGCTCGGCGAAATCGGTCACTAATCGCCCCTAGAGGGCGATGTTACGGCGACGTTTATTACCGGCGCGCCGAGTTGGCGGAAAGTGTAAGCTCGCCAAATAACCAGTAGAGGAGCAAGCCAATGAATCGTCGAATCGCTATCCCTGTCTGTTTAACCTCGCTGCTGGCGCTCTTCGTGCTAAGCGCAGGCAACGCCTTTGCCGCCTCGTCAGTGAGGGTTGAAATCAAGATCAGCGGCGCCGGTGCAAGCGGCGGCTCGCTGCTTGCGATATCCAGCACGGGCAAGGCGGTCCGGACCAAACTTGGCTCGAAGACGGTTTCGCTAAACGTCCCAAAGGCGACGATCAGTGGCACAACACTGCAGCTCGTCAGCAAGTCGGGCAGATTCCTTGGGCCGGTTGTCTTGGCAAGCGCCTCAGGCGGCAAGAAGGCTTACCTCACGCTCGGCAGGGGCGCCGGTGCGAAGAGCTCGCTGAAGCTCGGAACTGCGACCGTCAAGAAGGGTTACGCAGCGCTGAGCAAGCCACTGGCGACCAAATCGCTGCTGACCCCATCCTACGCGGTGGCCGTTAAGGGCGCGCCAACCGGCAGCGGCCGCCTCGGCCTGCAGAAAAGCAGTAGGAAGGCCTCGGCTGCGCAGTTTCAGGAGGAGGAGGGTGGCGGCGGCGGCAACGGCGGCGGCGGCGGCGGCAACGGCGGCAACGGCGGCAACGGCGGCGACATTCCCTCCGGTACCGACCCTGATCGCGACGGTCTGACAAGCAACATCGACGTTGACGACAACGGAAACGGAGTCCTCGACAATCAAGACTCGACGCAGCGCTCAATCAGCGCCGGCCTGTTTGCAACCTTGGGCCTTAGCCCCGGCGACGCTGGAACGAACTTCAACGCTACCGGCGTGACGCAGGCCCAGATCGACGACAACGTTTCCGGCGAGGACCGCTTCAACTTCATCTTCTTCTTTGGCAGCGGCGATCTCCCCGCAGCGACTGGAGCTTACGTCGACTGCGGTGCTCTCATCTACTGCAACTCGGTTACCGGCACTGCTGTTCTGGGCGGGCTGAGCGAGTCCTCGCCGGACCTTCCCCGAGGCACGCTGTGGCGCAACTGGCGGCCGAACGGCAACCCACAAGGCAACGGGCTAGAGAAGAACACCGTTCCCAGCGTCCACACCACCTGGGCAGTAGGCTTGCAGCCGCGCGCAACGACAGCCGAGATGGCCCCCGGTGACCTCTTCAATGTGGTCTTCCGCGGCGCTGGCGGCAACGTCATCACGCCGGTGGCGCTGGCCAGCTACCCCGTCACGGTGCCAGCGATTAAGACCGTCACCTCCGGTGACGTGGCAACCACGATCCTCAACGGAAACCCAGCAAGCCCGGGTTCAAACGATAGCTCGGCGGTCGCCGTCAGCGCCGTCGGTGACCTTGAGTTTGATTACTGGCGGCCGCAGCGCCGTGGCATCGCTGGGACCGGCGAAGCTGCGCTGGTCGACATGGGCAACCTTCATTACACGATCTCGATCGGTGGCCTTCGCACCGCCGACGGCACCGAGGTTCGCGTCTCGCGGGAGTTCAGCTGCAACGCTGCTGGCGACCCGGTGAGCCCGGAAAGTCCCGACGGCGACTTTTACGGCCCCGCCGACCCAACCCCCGATGCCGCGCCGAACCGGGCCAACACGCGCACATACACAACCAATCTGCGCTCCTGCCTAAGCGGCGCAATCAGCGCCGGTTACCTGCCCTCCGGCACCTCACTGGCCGGCGCGCATGTCAACGTCGGCTTCACCGCATCGGGCGAGAATCGCTCAGGCGGCGCCGACCGCGCAACGATGAAAATCGCTTTGGCGCTCTGAGCAAACCGCCACTTAGCGGGCGCTGCGCCAGCCGCGGCGGTGCGTGGTAGTTTGCCGTTGTGGCTTCAAATACCGATAAAAAAAAGGAAACAACTTCAAGCGCCTGGGGACTTGACCAAGAGTCAATGAAGCCGCTGCCGCGCGGTCGTCATGCGCTCTCGCGTGAGACGGTGCTCGCTTCGCAGCGCGGCCGCATGCTCCACGCCGTATTGATTGCCGTGGCCCAGAAGGGCTTCGGTGACGTCGTGGTCGGTGATGTGATCGCCGAAGCAGGCGTCTCGCGCAAGGCGTTCTACGAGCACTTCAAAAGCTTTGAAGAGTGCTGGACCGAGGCTTACACGACATCGGTCGACGTTCTCTTTGCGGAGATCGCCAAAGCCGTCGTCGAGCGCGGCGAGTTAGAAAGCCGCGAAGCTGCACTTGCGACCGGGACCGAGGTGGCCATTAACTTGACCGCTGCTGAGCCGCTCGTTGCTCACGCGACGCTCCTCGATGTGATCGGCGCTGGACCGGCCGGCCTGAAGGCAAGCGAAGCGACGCTGGACCGCCACGCCAACCTCCTGCTGATGACTTGGGATGGAAAGTCAATCGCCGACAGCACCGACGAACGTCGCCTAGCGGCGGCGGCCGGAGTTGCCCTCTTTTTTGGCATCTGCCGCAACTACTTGGTTGCCGGTCGAACCGACGAGCTGCCAGCGCTCAGCGGCCAGATCACGAAGATGATCATCTCCCTGCTCAAAGCCTAGCCAGCCCCGACGCCGCAACGGCGCGACGTAACGGCGAAGTCCTCAAGCTCGGACTGAGTTTCCCGATCTGGTGGTCGCTAAAGACGAGTTAGACGTAAAATAAAAGTAGATGTCCACCTTCGCCACCATCGCTATCTGCGTGATCGCCGTGATGAAGGTCGCGGGCTTCGGCTTCGTGGTGCGCAGAGCCCTTCGCCCCCCGCCGATTGGGCGAACCGACATGGACGGCCCG
>CAMDLG010000143.1 GCA_945901565.1 Bifidobacterium breve
GCAAATTCGCGCGCGACGATCACCATCGCAACCCAAGCTGCGAGCCGCCCGAGTGACACCAGCGACAGCAGCGCAGCGATCACCAGGAGCTTGTCGGCGACCGGATCCATCAGCTTGCCGAAGGTCGTGATCTGCTCGCGTGTACGGGCGAGCCACCCGTCGAGCGCGTCGGTCACTGAGGCGGCAGCGAATACAACCGCGGCCAGCACGTCGCTGGTCTGGCCTCCGTGCGAGAGCAACGCAACGACGAGAACCGGCACGAGAAGAATCCGCAGAACGGTCAGCAGATTTGGCAGGTTGAGAGTGAACACGGCCGCCTAAGTATTACGCGCCATCGCGGCGACGCCGCAGCGCCCTGCTCAAGCCTCGATCGCGGCTTCGACCGGAGGAGCAAAGTCGGCGCTACGCATCACGCCGATACTGGCGAGCGTGACTAGCCCGATTGCCACCAGTTCAACCGCTGAGAGCCCCTGACCGAGCACGATCAGGCCGACCATCGCAGCGACGGCAGGCTCGAGGCTCATCAAGGTGCTGAAGACTCTGGCTGGCATCCGCCGCATCGCCTCGGACTCCGTCGTAAAAGGGATCGCGGAGCTGAGCAGTGCCACGCCAAGCCCAACTAGCAGAACACTTGGGTTTAGTAACTGCGAGCCACCGGAGACGATTCCTGGTACCAGAACCAGAGCGGTTCCGACAACGGAGGCGATCGCGATGCCATCTCCAGCCTTGAAGCGCTTCACTAAACGCTGCGAGAGAATGATGTAGGTACCCCAAGCGAACGCCGCGCAGGCGGCAAACGCCAGCCCCGTTGAATCGAGGTTGGCGCTCTCTGTCCAAGGCGCAGCGAGCAGCAGAACTCCAAGCCCGGCCATGAAGACCCAGAGCCAATGCGACGCTTTATGCGCAAGCGCGCCGGCGACCACGATTGGGCCAAGGAATTCAATCGTCACGGCGATCCCGAGCGGGAGCCGTGAGATAGCTTCGTAGAAGCAGATGTTCATCACGCCAAGGTTGACCCCGAAGGCGGCCGCCAACTTCATGTCCGATCGCGAGCGGCCTCGCAGGCTTGGCCGCGCTAACGCAAGGAGCATCAGCGCGCTCAGCAGCAGCCGCAGCAGCGTCGCCCCCGCGGCACCGACCTCATCGAAGAGCGTGAAAGCGAGCGCACCGCCAAATTGGACCGAGAGCGTTCCCGCAATCACAAGCGGGATCGGCGGCACGCCGGCTAGCGCGCGGTGGCCAGCAGCAGCTTCAACCTTCTCGGCCGTCATCTGATGAAACCGGCGATGGCGAACTCGAATCGCATAGGTAACCAGTATGGCGACTCAGAAATTCGGCTTTTTGGATCAGCCCTCGATAGCGGCCTCTGGTGGAGGCGCCGGTGCTGACCTTGTAACACCGATACCCGCGATCACGACGAGGGCAATCGCGATCAGCTGGCGGAGATTTAGGTGCTGATTGAGGACGACCAGCCCGGCGACAACTGCTACCGCTGGCTCGAGGCTCATCAAGACGCCGAATACTCGGGCAGGCATTCGCCGTAGCGCTTCAAGCTCAAAGGTGAATGGGATCACCATGCTCAGCACCGCGACGACCAGGCCTATCGCCAAGACCCTCGGATCAAGCAGCGCGGCGCCACCCTCGATGATTCCCGGGACGGCTGCGACGCCGGTCGCGACAACCATCGCAATCGTCAAGATGTCGCGCCCAGAGAAGACCTTGCCGGCTCGTTCGGCTAGCAGGATGTACGTCGCCCAGCCGGCGGCAGCGCAGAGCGCCAGCGCAACGCCGACTGGGTCAAGGTTGCCATTATGCGACCAGGGCGCTGTGATCAACACGACCCCCGCAGCGGCGAGCAGCACCCAGAGGCCCTCAAGCCAGCGACGCGAGTACGCAGCAGCTACGCCGATCGGGCCAAGGAATTCAATCGTCACCGTCACAGCGACCGGCAAACGACTTAGAGCCGCGTAATAAAGCATGTTCGTTATCCCGAGCGAAAGCCCAAAGGCCAGCGCAAGGCGGTAGTTGGAAGCTGTCCAACCGCGAATCTTTGGCCGCCTTACAAGCAGCAGCAAGGCAGCCGCCAGCGCGAGCCGCAGGAAGGTGCTGCCAACGGCTCCTACCTCATCAAAGAGCGTGAACGCGAGTGCCGCACCGAACTGCACCGAGACGGTCGCCGAGAGCACTAGGACGAGCGGCGAGACTCTGTCGAGCAGCCCAGATCCTTCCTCTTGTTCAGACAGATCCGAAGTCACAGCTGCCGCCATCTTGCCAGCCGCGCTGAAGCCCTGCCGTGACCTGCATCGCAGAGGCGATCACCAGCCGATGCCCTAGGGTGAAGTGATGCCACTGATCCCGACCGTAATTGAGACGACCTCGCGCGGCGAGCGAGAATACGACCTCTATTCACGGATGCTCAATGATCGGATCATTTTCCTCGGCCAGCCGATCGGCGATCAGATCGCCAACTTGATCGTCGCCCAGCTACTCCACCTTGAGTCAGAGGACCCAGAGAAGGACATTTCGATCTACATCAATTCGCCCGGCGGGTCGATCTACGCGGGGATGGCGATCTACGACACGATGCAGTTCATCAAGCCCGACGTGCAGACCATCTGCTGCGGCGTGGCGATGTCGATGGGTTCGCTGCTGCTGACCGCCGGCGCTCCTAGCAAGCGCCTTGCCCTGCCCAACAGCCGCATCCTGATCCACCAGCCTTCCTCCGGTTTTCAAGGTCAATCGTCGGACATCGAGATCCACATGAACGAAGTTCTTAAGACGCGCGCGCGGATCGACGAGCTTTACGCGCTGCACACAGGCCATACCGTCGAGCAGGTTCACGACGACATGGAGCGTGACCGTTTCTTCACCGCACCGCAGGCAGTCGAGTACGGCCTGATCGACCGCGTGATCACTTCGCACTAAAGCTCAAGCAGGGCGCTGCGCACGGCGGTGTCACGCTCGCGCGCCTCGTCGTCGGCCCAACTCCAAGCGACGCCGTCAGCGATCGAAAAGGTCGGCCTCGTGTGGCTGCTCAGTCGATCAACGCTTATCTCAACACCGACAACGCCCTCAAGCCCAGACAACGGGTCGGCGATGACTTGGGCAGTGCCGTGCGCTGTGAAAGCGACGTAGCCTGCGGCTAGCACGGTCAAGGCGACCTGTGGATCTTCGCGCAGCCGCTGAAGCGAGCCTCGGCGGCCGCCGAGCGCGAAAACTATCCGCTGATCTGACGCTCTTACTGCCGTGCTCACTGGGATCGCGTGTGGGCCCTGGCCGCCCGTAGCAAGGATGCAAACCGTCCCCGGAGGCCAATGCGGCAGATCAACTTGCTCGTCCACCTGATCAACCTAGTAGTTTATCCGCCATGGGACGATTCAAACGCGGTTGGACATTGTCAAAACAGAGTTGGGCTGTCGTGAAATCCGACAAGTCGCTACTCGCTTTCCCGATCATCTCGGT
>CAMDLG010000144.1 GCA_945901565.1 Bifidobacterium breve
GGTTGTTCCGGCCAGCGGGCGGCTGGTCGCTTGGAGCGTACGGCTCGGCACGCCAGCGACCTACGACCGCAAGTGGTTCGACAAGAACGCAGGCGGCGCCTCTCAAGCTCAGCTAACAGTTCTGAAGCGCGCCAAGACGGGCGGCGCCCGGGTCTACCGTCAGACGGCGCCCGTGAAGCTCCAGAAATACTTCGGAAAGACGCCTCAGTTCGCTCTCAAGACATCGCTCTACGTTACGAAGGGGCAGATCCTCGCGCTAACGGTCCCGACCTGGGCGCCGGTTCTTGCCTACGGCTTCGATAGCTCAATGAGCTGGAAGGCGTCCCGCGCCAAGGGTCAATGCACCTCCGACCTACTTATCCCGCACGAGCTGATCAAGATCGACGCATTCTCCAGCTTCCACTGCCGCTATCCGAACTCACGGATTGCATTCAGCGCGACCGTTATTCCGACTCCTTAAGGCAGGACTTAGTCGACCTGTTGCGGCAGCGCCTAGGCCGGTGCGCTCGCGTCGATGCGCCCACGCCTAGTCGCTGATCCGTGGCGGGCTGAGTCGTCGGTGAGCTTGCTGGCTAACGCCGCTGCGAATCGCTCAGTTAGGCGATGCGCCGCCGCCACCAGACGGTGTGCCGCCGCCGCCAGTGCCGCCGCCGGTGTCGCCGGTGCCACCTGTGTCGCCGGTGCCACCTGTGTCGCCGGTGGTGTCTCCGCCGCTGCTAGTCCCGCCACTGTCCACGCCGGTAGCGCCTGTCGTATCGACTGGGGCGGTCGTCGTTGTCGCTGAGGTCGTCGCTGGGGCACTCGCGACGTCGTTGGCGTCTGCCGGCGGTACTAGCGCCGGTGTCGACGTTGGGACCTGATCGTAAGGCCGACTATCCCCGCCACATGCGGAGATGCCTAGCGCGCAAGTGATGGCAAGCACACAGCTGGAAGCAATGATTGGAGATCGCATCTCTGAAACGGTAGCGACTTATCAGGTCAGAGGCGCCATACGGCGGCCGCAGGTGGGGCATTCGTTCAGGTCGCGCTGTGCCATTGCTCCGCAGCAGTTGCAGGTGCGGAGGTTTTCAACCGCCCACGGGAGGGCAGACTTTGATGGGGCAAGCGGCAAGACTTCGCCGACTACTTCGAGCTCCTCGCCGCTCTGCTCGTCGCGGTAGATGACGCCAGGCTTCGCTTCAATAACGATTTCACGGCCGGTTGACGGCGCCCGAAGGCGGTAGCGCTGAGCAGAATCCATCCCGTAATCCTAGCGAGCAGAACGGCTGAGCGCTCAGAGCTAGCGGTGCTCTGACGCCAGCGCGCCGAGCTGCCTTCTGCGGTCCCCAGTTCTCGGTAGAATTACGGACGATGATCGATCTACGCCCACGCCGCCACGTACGCCTGTCGCTCTCGCTACTCTTAGCGGTCGCCGCCGCAGGCTTGGTCGCCGGGTGCACGAACAATTCCGGCAGTGAACAGAGCTCCAATCTCGTCAAGGGCAAGCAGCTATTCGTTCAAAAGTGTGGTTCCTGCCACATTCTTGCTAGGGCCGGAAGTAAGGGCGTAACCGGCCCCAACCTAGACGCTGCCTTCGCCGCCGCTAGGCAGGAGAATTGGGGCGATGATGGCGTGCGGGGTGTTGTCTACGGCCAAATCTTGTACCCAAACCCTAATACCGCGATGCCAGCGAATCTGGTCACCGGCAAGGACGCCGCTGACGTCGCTGCGTACGTTTCAACGGTCGCTTCGAAGCCAGGCAAGGACGTTGGCCTTCTGGCGTCTGCGGTTGCGCCAGCAGGCGGGGGAAAGCCAGCAATCGAGAAGGGTGGCATTCTCTCGATCGCGGCCGATCCCAACGGGCAGCTCCTGTATGTCGAAACGACCGCTCAGGCGACTGCCGGGCCGCTCGAAGTGCAGATGCCCAACCAATCTGGGGTGGACCACAACATCGTGATCGAGGGGACTCCGATCAAGTCACCGATCATTAAGAAGGGCGTCTCCAAGGCCAAAGGGACCTTGAAGCCCGGAAGCTTCGTCTACTACTGCTCCGTTCCTGGCCACCGCCAGGCCGGGATGGTCGGTAAGCTGAAAGTCCGCTAGAGCGCGCGAGCGATCACTGCTACAGCGATAACCAGCAAGCAGCAGCCGACTACCCAACAGAGCGCTTTGAAGGCGCCCGATTCAGTGCGCACTGGTTCTAGGATGCGGAGTGGTTCCTCACTGTGCTGCTCCACGGCGCTTACTTCCTCTGGGCTGTCCCCGGTTTCGCCCATCCGGTAAGCGATCAGAGAACATAGATCGTCGTAAAGACGACGATCCACATTGCATCGACGAAGTGCCAATAGATCCCGGGCACTTCGAGGCCCTTGTAGTTAGCAGGACCGACCTTGCCCTTGAAAATTCGGACTGCGGACATCCAAAGCAGCAGCAGTCCGATCACTACGTGTGCTCCGTGCAGGCCAGTTAGGCCAAAGAAAACCGACGCCGACGCGCTGGTCTTTGGCTGAAAGCCAAGGTGCAGGTACTCATTGATCTGGATGAAGAGGAATGTGCAGCCCAGCAGCAAGGTTGTGACGATCCCGATCCTCATGCCGGCCTGATTGCCGCGCTTCGCCGACAGGTCGGTCCAGTGCATCGTCACCGACGATGAGAGCAGAATCGCGGCGTTAGTAGCCGCTACCGCTACAGGCAGGCCTTCTCCGGGGGGCCACTGATCGGCGGAGACGACGCGGATGAAGAAGTAGGCGGCAAAGAATGCCCCGAAGAGCATGATCTCGGAAATGATGAAGAGCAGGATCCCAAGTACCTCGCGGTTGACGCTGGAGCTCTGGTTGGCCTCGGGAGGTCCGTGGTGGTGGTGGTCGTCGTCATGTGCGACGGAGCTCGGGATTGAGGCTGCTTCCATGTCCTCAGTCCGTCCCTTCGTGGCTATCAGACGCGGCGCCAACGGCAACCGGCTCTGCTTTGTTTAGGACCGCATGGACCGCGCCTGGGACGCCATATTCGTATGGGCCACCGACGACCGACGGGATCGCGTCGAAGTTGAAGATCGGCGGCGGCGATGAGACCTGCCATTCGATTGTCAGAGAGTTCCAAGGGTTGTCGCCGGCCTTCGGCCCCGAGCGCCACGAAACGATCATGTTGTAGAGGAATATCAGCGAGGACAGGCCAAGGATGAACGACGAGATCGAAATAATCATGTTCCACGTCGCAAACTGGTCGGCGTAGTCAGATACGCGCCGCGGCATCCCTTGAACACCGATCAGGTGCATCGGGGCGAAGGTAACGTTGAAGAAGATGAAGGTCAGCCAGAAGTGGATCTTTCCTAGCCGCTCGTTAAACATCCTGCCGGTCATCTTCGGGAACCAGAAGTAGATCCCGGCAAAGATCGTGAATAGCGACCCCCCGAAAAGCACGTAGTGGATGTGAGCGACGATGAAGTAGGTGTCGCTGAC
>CAMDLG010000145.1 GCA_945901565.1 Bifidobacterium breve
CGGCTGCGGCGGCTGCGGCGGCTGCGGCGGCTGCGGCGGCAGTGTTATCTCATCGGTCGCCCCACGCGCTGGAGCCACAGTGCGTGGCCGTGGTGCGCGCGGCGCAGGCGGACGCGTGGCGGCCGGGGTTGCTGGCGGCGGCGCTTTGCTAGGTGCGGCTGGCGGAACCGCAGGAGCAGGCTTTGGAGCCCCGGGGATCGCGCCTGTTGGCTGCTTCGCAGCGCTCGTGGCCGCAGTAGCGCCTGCTGCAGCACCCGGCACAGCGCCGGTGACCGGCTTGGCAGCACCCGGGGCAGCACCCGGCACAGCACCGCTGACCGGCTTGGCGGCACTTGAAGAAGGTGTAGCGCCGGGCACAGCACCGGTGACCGGCTTGGCAGCGGCCGCGCTAGCAGGCTGTGCGAGCGGCGTCGCAGCGGCGCGCGGCCGTCCGGCAGCGGTTGCTGCGGCGGCCGTCGTCGCAGCAACCGTAGCGGGCGCAGGGCGCGCCGCTTCGGCGACGACTCGCTCCGTCTGCTCAGCGTCACGTTCCGGTGAACGGCCGGCCCAATCTCGTAACCGCTTGACCTCGCGCGACTGAGCTGCGTAGAGCGCAGCGAGCACTCCTACCCCAACGATCGAGGCAAGACCAGCGAGCGCGCCGATGTGATCGACCCCGCTAGAGATTGAGAGAGCAGCCAGAGACAGCGTCATCCACGGATGATCTTAGGCGCTGGAGTAGGCGGATCGCTCTGCGAGCCGCTAGACAGATCATCTGCCGGATCGGAACCGGCCGTAAAGGCTGTCACTTTTGCGGCCAAGCCAGCGGCGTCAGCGCTTAGCGTCAGGAGTTCGATCTGCCTGAACCACTCAGCGATCTCTGACTGTTCGCGAGTCTCACGTGCCGCATGAATGATCCGCTCGGCCGGAGTTGGCTGTGGTCGCTCATGCGGGTTGAAGAGCTCCTCGTGAAGCTTCTCTCCTGGACGACGGCCGGTCACCTCGATCGCGATGTCGACATCTGGCTCCAGCCCGGACAGTTCGATCATGTCTCGAGCCAACTGGATTATCGAGACGGGCTCGCCCATCTCGAGCACAAAGATCTCTCCCCCCGTGCCGAGCGAGCCGGAGCGAATAATCAGCTGAACGGCCTCAGGGATCGTCATGAAATAACGCGTCATCCGATCGTCGGTCACGGTCACTGGGCCCCCGCGCGCGATCTGACGGCGGAAGATCGGCACGACAGAACCGGATGAGCCGAGCACATTGCCAAACCGCACGGAGGCGTAGTGCGTGGCAGGGAACCGTGCGCCCATCTCCTCAACGGCGTACTCAGCGAGCGCCTTCGAAGCGCCCATCACGGTTGCTGGCATTACTGCCTTGTCGGTTGAAACGAGGACGAAATTCTTTACGCCAAGTTCTCCAGCGAGCTTCGCGACTAGCCGCGTAGCGACGGCGTTGTTGCGCACCGCTTCAACCGGATTGGCCTCCATCAGTCCAACGTGCTTATAAGCGGCGGCGTGGAATACAAAGGTTGGGCGGTACTGCTCGAAGACCTCGCGCATCCGATCCTCGCTCTTGCAATCGGCGAGCACGGCCGCAAGAGCTGATGGATGAACGTGACGGTCCTCTTCAAGCTCACGTTTGATCTCAAAGAGGTTGTCCTCAGCGTGATCAAGGATCACGAGCTTGCGGGGTGCAACCCGCGCGATCTGCCGACAAAGCTCAGCGCCTATCGAGCCTCCAGCGCCAGTCACAAGGACGATCTCTTTCGTCAGGTAGCTGCCCACACGATCAACCTCCATGCGAACCGGCTCGCGGCCAAGGATGTCCTCAACTTGAACCTCGCGGACCTGTCGCACGACGTGCCCTGAACCTGTCTGCAGCATCTCGAACACGGTCGGCAGTGTGCGGACGATGATGCCACGCCCACGACCGGCTTGGACGACGCGACCACGAAGAGTGCCTGGGGCCGATGGGATCGCGATCAAAATCTCGTCGGGCTCAGCCTCGTCAAGGATCCGGCCAAGATGATCGGTGGCGCCGAGCACTTTGACGCCGTCAATTCGCAGCCCTGCCTTTAACGGATCATCGTCAACAAAGCCGACTGGGTTCAGCGCGAGGGTCGGATTGCGCAGGATCTCGCGCAGCATCTGACGGCCTCCTTCGCCGGCGCCGACGATCAGGACTCTGCGTGCATCCTTGTCGGCGCGAAATCCACGGATCGGCCGTTCTCGAATAGTGCGCGCTACAAAACGGACTCCGCCGACGAAGAGCAACATCAGTAGGAAGAAGAATGCAAGGACCCCGGTTGGAATCAGGACGTTGATGTCACCGCTACGCGAGTAAACGGTCACCGGGTGAGTCAGCGCGATCAGTCCAGCGACGGCAATCGTCAGCAGTGCAACGGCCTGCAGAACGGCGAGAAAGTCACCCTGCGTCGCGTAACGCCACTGGCGCTGCTCCGTCCGCAGCAGCCAGAAGACCAGTAGCGCTAGGACGATGACCCAAGGAAGCGTCGTCTCAAAGAGGCGCTCGTAGCGCGGCGGCGGACCGCCCGCTTGATCGAACCTCAAGCGAAACGCTAGGAAGTATGCGAGCGCGGCAAGCGCGCCGTCAACGATCAGCTGAGCGACCGTGTGACGATGGAGCGGCAAAACCGCCGTGCTTGGGCGCCAGCGCATCAGAAGGGGATTCTACCCCGAACCGTGCTCCCCTTCAGCATCGCGCAAGCTAGCTGGCAAAAGGGCTACAGGCGCTCAGCAAGAGATCAACCAGTAGCTCTGGATCGCGTCGCACTCGCGCCGCATCTGCGGCAGCGTCCTCTTCCGCTGAACGTCGAGTAAGAAGGACCGAAGCTGGGTCATCCAGCCGGCCCATGCGCCGATCTGCGATCAGCTGTTCGTCGACCGCGCCGGCCCGCCCTTCAAAGGTCGTCAGCACCGGCGTACCCAGCGCGACAGCTTCGCGGTTCATCGTGCCACCGGCACTCACCACTAGGTCAGCTAGGGCTACCAACGACGGCCCGTCAACAGCCTTTTCAGGAATCACAAAACCGCCGGCAGCGGCCAACTCGATCCGCTGCTCCTCGGTACGCGGCAATACAACGACCTGGCCCTGATCGCGCAGTCTGATTAGAACCTCACTGAAAGCGCTGTTCTCAAAGCGGTGGTAGAGCGAGACCTCGGGCGGTGTTCGGACGACGGCCAGCGGCGATCCGGCGGAGATGCCAAGTTGGTCCAGGACAGCCGGATCGGGTTCAAAGTCGGCGAGGTAGTACTCCTCCTTTAGTCCTGGATAGCGGCGCAACTTGCCGCGGGCGCCGTAACGATCGAGCCGCTCCGGCGGGATCGCATCAGGTACAACGACGGCCTGCGCGAGGCGACAGTTGACGTTGTGCTGAACGGTTGCCCACTCGTAATCGAACATCGTCGCGGCTGAGATACCGAGCATCCG
>CAMDLG010000146.1 GCA_945901565.1 Bifidobacterium breve
CTGACCGGCAACGAGCACATGGATCTCCAGGGTGGACTGCACGGCCTCTCGAAGAATGAGCGCCGCACGCGAGGCGCTGAGTTGATGGAGCGCGTCGGCCTAAGCGACGCGGCCGGGCGCAAGGTTGGCGGCTACTCCGGTGGCATGAAGCGCCGCCTCGACTTGGCCCTGGCGCTGCTGCACCGCCCGTCAGTGCTCTTCCTTGATGAGCCGACGACGGGGCTGGACCCGCAGAGCCGCAGTGCGCTCTGGGCAGAGGTAGAGCGGCTCTCGCGCGAGGACGGGGTTACGGTCTTCTTGACGACGCAGTACCTCGAAGAGGCCGACGTCCTTGCAGACCGGGTCGGCATCATCGACCACGGCAAGCTTGTTGCTGAGGGAACGCCGACCGCGCTGAAGGCTGGAATCGGCCAAGTTTCACTCGAGGCGACACCGGCCAACCCGAACGATCGCGAGAAGCTCGCCGGCGCGCTGTCGAAGTTCGGTGAACCGGCTGCGGCCTCGCCGAAATCGGTTGCGGTGCGCCTAGCCGCGGGCGCCGAGCAGCTTGCCGATGTTGTGCGGGCGCTTGACGCCGACGGGATTGAAGTTGCCGAGCTGCAGCTGCACCAGCCTTCGCTCGACGATGTATTTCTTCAGCAGACAGGCCGCTCGCTCGAAGGCAAAGAAGAAGAGCCAGCTTCGTGAGCTCCGCCGGGCAGCTTGCTCTGATCGGTCGCCGGTCGGTCAGCCGCAGCTTCCGCCAGCCGGTCCTGGTGGCACCGGTGATCATCTTCCCGCTTGTACTACTGGCGGTTAATGCTGCAGGCCTGGCAAGCATCACCGAGCTTCCCGGTTTTCCGACCGATCGCTACATCAACTTTGCGATTGTCGTCTGTTTTGTGCAGGGCGCCCTTTTTGCGGCGATCACGGCTGGCACCGAATTGGCCTCAGACATTCAGAGCGGATTCACAGACCGGCTCGCTCTCACCCCGGTGAGGCGCTGGGCGATGTTGGCCGGCGCAACCGCCGGAGGCGCCTCAATCGCTGTCGTCGGGTCGGTCGTCTACCTAGTCATCGGGCTGATTTTTGGAGTTCAGATCGATACCGGCGTGCTCGGCGCTGTGATGCTGCTCGCGCTGGCGATCTACACCGCGCTGGCGTTCGCCGGAATCGGCGCTTGGCTGGCAGTTGCGACCGGTTCTCCGCAGGCCGTGCAGGGCGTCTTCCCACTGCTTTTCGTATTTCTCTTCCTCTCGACGATGAACTTGCCGATCGACTTCATTCAGAAAGATTGGTTCAAAACGATTGCTGAATGGAATCCGCTCAGCTATCTGATTGACGGTATGCGCGGCCTCGTGATTGGCGGCTGGGACGCCTCGACGCTGCTTCCAGCGATTGCTGTCGCGACGGTGATCATGTTCGTCACCTTCGCTGGGGCTGCCCGGTCGCTGCGAAAGCGGGTGCAGCGAACATGAGCGGGTCAACGTTTTCAGTCGCGATGGCGGTGCTGCGCCGCGTGCTGATCCAAACCTTCAAGAACCCGGCGATCATCATTCCTTCGCTGGCGTTTCCGCTTGTCTTCTTGATCGCATTCGCGGGCGGCCTATCAACGGTCGCCAGCGTCCCCGGGTTCTCGTTCAAAGGTGGCTACACGGCATTTCAGTTCGTCTTTGTCTTCCTTCAGACAGGTGCCTTCGCCGGGATCTTCACCGGCTACCGGATCGCCGAGGATTACGAGAGTGGTTTTGCGCGGCGGCTGCTGATCGCCGCGCCCCATAGCCGCGGCATCGTGGTCGGCTTCGTTCTTTCGGGGCTCGTTCGCTTTGCGTTGACCGGCGTGATCCTTTGGGTAATCGCCCTGCTGGCGGGAATGACTGTGCTCGGCAGCCCGATTGAAATCCTTGCGATGTGGCTGCTGGCCGCGCTGCTTTGCATCGCCAGCACGCTTTGGGTGTCGGGGCTGGCGTTCCGCTTCCAGTCGGTTGACATCGGCTCGTTCATGCAGACGCCGGTCTTCATTCTGCTCTTCCTCGCGCCGGTTTACGTGCCGCTCGCGCTGCTGGCTGGCTGGCTGAAGATCGCCGCGAGTGCGAATCCGGTCACCGCGATACTCGACGCTTCGCGCGGGTTCATCTCCGGCGAGCCGACGAAGGTTGCGCTGGCCTTCGGCTTGGCTCTTGGCCTTGCCGCATTGATGGCCCTTTGGGCCGGGCTACAGCTGCGCCGCGCCCAACGCGGCGTCGCTTAAGCAACCAGTTGAAGCGCCCCGGGAACGAAAAAGGCCCGGCGGTTAAGCCGGGCCTTTGGTACGACTCACGCGTAAAGCGTGGGTTACATCATCCCGCCCATGTCTGGCATACCGCCTGGCATTCCGCCGTGACCGGCGTCAGCTTCAGGCATCTCGGCGATGATCGCCTCAGTGATCAGGATGTTCTTCGCGATCGAGGCTGCGTTCTGCAGCGCCGAGCGCGTGACCATCGCTGGGTCGATTACGCCAGCGGCAACGAGATCAACGATCTCGCCGGTCGCAGCGTTCAGGCCGTGACCGGCCTTTGCCTTGGCCACATCGGCGACAACTACAGAGCCTTCAAGGCCTGAGTTCTCAGCGATCTGGCGCAGCGGCTCCTCGACGGCGCGGAGCACGATCTTCACTCCGGTGCGCTCGTCTTCGTCGTCGCGCTTTGCAGGATCCACGTTCTTCGAGGCCTGCAGCAGTGCTACGCCGCCTCCGGGAACGATCCCCTCTTCGAGCGCCGCGCGGGTTGCCTGGAGGGCGTCCTCTACGCGGTGCTTCTTCTCCTTCATTTCGGTCTCAGTTGCGGCGCCGACCTTAACGACGGCCACACCACCTGAGAGCTTCGCGAGGCGCTCTTGCAGCTTCTCGCGATCGAAATCGGAGTCGGTGTTATCGACTTCGGCCTTGATCTGGTTAACGCGGCCCTTGATCGCGGCGCTGTCGCCAGCACCGTCGACGATCGTCGTCGTGTCCTTCGAAACGACGATCCGGCGTGCGTGACCGAGCTGCGAGATCTGTGTGTTCTCGAGCTTCAGTCCCATCTCTTCGGTGATTACTTCGCCACCGGTGAGAATTGCGATGTCTTCGAGCATCCGCTTACGGCGGTCGCCGAAACCAGGCGCCTTAACGGCGACACCTGTGAAGGTGCCGCGCAGCTTGTTGACAACCAGAGTCGCAAGAGCTTCGCCCTCTACGTCCTCGGCAATGATCAGCAGCGCCTTACCGGACTGCATTACCTGCTCGAGTACCGGCAGCACGTCACGCACTGAGCCGATCTTCTGGTTGGCGATCAGCACGTAGGCGTCGTCCAGCACTGCCTCCATGCGGTCTTGGTCGGTGACCATGTAGGGCGAGATGTAGCCCTTGTCGAACTGCAT
>CAMDLG010000147.1 GCA_945901565.1 Bifidobacterium breve
CGCTGCGTTCAAAGAGCTTAAGCGCCTCCTCGAGCGACGCTGGTAGCGGCGGAAGCTCTTTCTGCGAGTAAGCATCGCCGGTTGTCATCGCAGGCGGCACAGCGCCACGCTGGATTCCATCTAGCCCGGCGACAATCTGTGCTGCCAGAGGTAGGTAAGGATTGGCATCGGTTGCTGCATCTCGCTGCTCGATTCTTGAAACGGCTTCGCTCTCAGTGATCACCCTTAGCGCGACTGTGCGGTTGTCTCCGCCCCAACAGGCCGACGTGGGGCAGAAGGAGTGGTCGTCGCGGCGTAGATAAGCGCGCGAGGTTGGCGATCCCAGCACAGTCATCTCGGGCATCGCCTCGAGTAGCCCTGCGAGGTACGACTGCCCGTCGGAGCTGAGCGAGTCGTCGGATGACGACCAGAAGCGGTTTCGCTCGCCGTTCCAGAGGCTCTGGTGGAAGTGCATTCCGCTACCTGAGTTGTCGGCCCACGGCTTGGCGTCGAAGCTAATTTCGTACCCTTCGCGCTCGGCAATCTGGCGTGCCCATGCTCGCAGCACGATGATCTGATCGGCGGCCGCTAGAGCGTCGCCGTGGTGGAGGTTGACCTCAAACTGCCCACCGCCGTACTCGCAGTTGCTGGCTGTCACCGGGATGCCATTGCTGCGTAGTCCGCGGATCGCTCGTAGAACCGGCTCGTAGCGCTCGCCGGCAACGATGCCGTACTGCTCAATCGTGTCAAATACCGGACGCCCGGTCTGCGGGTCGCTGAGGAAGAACTCCAGCTCCGCGGCGGCTATCACGGTTGACTGGGAGACGCCTGCCTTCGATATCGCACGCCGCAGAACTGAGCGTGTACACCAAGGGCTCTGCGAACCGTCGCTGGAAAGTAGGTCGCAAAGAGCCATCGCGCCCCCCTGCTTGCCTGGCTGAAGGTAAACGGCGTTGGCGTCCGGCCGCAGCGTCAGATCGGCATCAACCGAGGGCCAGCCAGCTTCTGCTGCGCTGACGGTTACTGGCTTCGCGCTAGGCGGCGCTGCAACCGTCTTGAGGCGCCCCTGACGGTCGATCCAGCCAAGTGTTGTCGGTTCGGCCATCAGCCGACCTCGCCGTATCGGTCGGTGTCCCACGGCGAGACCTTTTCAGCGTCGCTCACCGCATCGTCACGCATCGTCGCCTCGCGGCGAGCAAGTTCCAGCGTGTCGTGGACAAACATCTCGCCGAACCATTCGCGGCTCCAGTCGGCGGCATCGAAGTAGTCGGCAGCCTCGCTGTAGGAATTGGGGCTCTGCTGCGCGGTCGCTGTGTGCAGCGCGCCGATCGCCGACACCAGCGCAGCGATTGCCAGGTACGGGCTGGCCTGCGGCGAAGCGCACAGTTGATTCCCGCCGGTCAGCGGCTCGGCACCTACCCAATCAAGCGGAAGTGGGCGGCAGAGTAGTGCGATGTCGTCTAACCGCGCCCGCGCTTCGTTACCTATCGCTTGATCGCTGCGCAGCAGCATCCGCGCCGGCGGCTGGCCCGTCGCCAGCAGCGGCATCGCCGTGACCGTAACCCCGTCGACAAGACCAATCTCGCGGGCGGCAGAGCGCACCGCTACTAGCTGGTCTGCTGCTGCCAGCGGAGTCGTGGGCGCTATATCGGCGCGCAGAACGCTGCGTGCGCTGTCCCAGCCGAGCTCTTCGAGTTCGATCCCTGAGCGCTCGATCCCTTCCCGCCAGCGCTGAGCGAAGGCAGGCGCGTCGCTAGCTTGCCAGCCTGGCGCCAGCGCGCCCTCGCCGGCGCGCAGCTCAAGCGAGGCAGCGATCGGACCGGCCTCTGTTTGCTCGGCGAAGATCCGCAGTAGGCCACGCGGATCAAGCGGCGATCGCTCCCCATGCGGCGTCAGCACCTCGGTCATTACCAGTGCGCTCCCTGGCGACCATCCGCAATGAATCAGAGAGTCAAGGTCGGCGCGCGCAAAGACGTCGGGGTAGCCGGTGCGGAAATTGGAATAGTCGGTTGATTCGAAGATGTCGCAGTGCACATCCCAGACCAACGCACCATCGCAGTAAGCCTGCAGTCCCTGCGGGTCGTCGGCAAATACTTCGCCAACGACTCGTCTGCCGCGCAGCATCCCGTAATGGTCTGCGATGCATACGCGCACGTTGTCGATGCTGCCGTCCTCGACGCCGCCGCGCAGCAGGTCGAGTGTCAGGCGTTCACGAGGCAATGCTGCCCTCGTCGGCCAGTGGTTGGCCGAGCCAATCGCGGTAGAAGCCCTCAAGGTCAGGCAGGAAGTCATGAACAACCGGATAGCCGGGCGGCACCGATTCAACATCTAGCAAGGCGAAGCTGATTGGGTCGTAGTACTCGCGTAGCTCGTTCCAGCCCGGGTTAGGGCTCATCTTCTCTGGGTAGATCTCGTACATCGATTCGAAACTACCGCGTGTGCGAATCCTTGCCGTTAGCTTCCAGTTCTCGCGGTAGTCGCCGAAGACGAATCCGGAGTCCGACTTTGTAACGCGGCGCCCGTCCGGCAGCTCAACGATGCAGAGGTGAAGGCCGATCGGTAGAAGCACGCGGTCTTCGGGAAATGGCCAGCGTCGCTGCACGATCTCAAGGTTGATTGCAAAGCGCTCACTGTCTTTGCGGCCGCTTTGGATCTGGCGGATCTGACTCTCTGGCAGTTTGCCGTCGATCAGTGCCTCCAGCGTCTCCGTGGTGACGGCAGGATCGCCGCTTGGAGCGGGCTGCGGGACGGCTTCGCGCACCGCTGTGCGCGGTTGGCGCTGGAGCTCGTGCGGGTCACGGCCAGCGATCAGCTTGCGCGACACGTCAACGGTTGGCGTGGGGATGTCGAAGACAAACTCGTCTGGCAGCTCCCAGAAGCCAAGAAACTCCGCTGCCCACTGCTCGGAGAGCCTCATCGATTCTGCGTACATGCGCTGCACCTGCACCTCAAACGGGCCACTCGCATCGGCGCCATGCTCGAGGATCCGTGCCCGCTCCTTGACCATCCAGTCGGTCGTCGGCTCGGAGCTACTCTCTCGCGCGGCGCGGATCTCAGCTCGACGTCCCGTCGTGGCGGCCTCGTCAACGCTGCCGTCCTCGCCGAGGACAACGCCATGGACGCTGTCGGCGAGTCGTGGGATAACGTAGCCGCCCTCGACATCTTCGGCAACCGCTTGCGGGTCGCGCTCGATCGGGTCACCAAGTCCGGAGCCGCCGCGGAACGGTGACAGCGCGAGGTCGCCTTCTGCCATCGCTTCCGGCATCGTCAGCGTCCGCTGATCGAAGTCGCGGTCACCAG
>CAMDLG010000148.1 GCA_945901565.1 Bifidobacterium breve
GTTACCGACGACTCGCCAACCGGGCCGCCGAGGTGAACTGCTTCATCGTGTTCAGCTAGCTCTTCAAGCTCCGGCACGGCGCCAGCGACGGTCACTTCGGCCGGGCGGTTGAGGATCACACCCATCGCGCCAGCCTCGTTGTGCTCTGCAATCAATACAACCGTGCGTCGGAAGTTTGGGTCGTGCACTGCCGGCGATGCGATTAGCAACTGGCCACGAAGCGACTCCACACCCGTATCTTGACCTATAGAGATGCGGACTCTTGTTATTTCTGATTTACACCTCGGCTCGCTGCTTGATCGGGATGTCCTTAGACGCCCACAGGCATTGGCAATTCTTGAGTCGCGAGTAGCTCAGATGGATCGCTTGGTGCTGCTCGGCGACACGCTTGAACTTCTCGAAGGACGGCCGGCCGCGGCGCGCGACGCTGCCCGCCCCGTGCTGACGACGCTCGGTCGAGCGATCGGTTCGGATGGGCAGGTTGTTGTCGTTCCAGGCAACCACGACCACGCGCTGATTCGCCGCTGGATCGGCGAACGGCTCGCTGGCAAGAAGCCTCTGGGCCTGACGACGCAGGTGCCGCGCGCGGCGAGCCCGCTGCTCGAAGAGCTCTGCGGCTGGCTTGCGCCAGCGAGTGTTGAGGTTCGTTACCCGGGCGTTTGGCTCGGCGAGGGAATCTTCGCGATGCACGGCCATTACGGCGACCGGCATCTGCTCAGCGCGATCTCGTTGTGGGGCAGTGATGATCCGCCTCAACAGATGAGCGTCGCCGACTACGAGAGAGCGCCCGGCGGTGACAGCGGGGCGTTGACGGAGGCCGTTGCCAAAGCGATGCCGGACCAGATGGCTGACGGAGTGGAACTAGGAGCAGGGTTGCTACGCCAGGCGATGCTGCGTGGACTGCCGGTCGCGGCAAAGCTGCCGGGCGCAGCGAATCTGGCGGCGGCAGCGGCGCTGGTGGTTGAGCAGGGAATCCACCGCCGCGCCTTTCTGCCTGCGATCGCGCAGGTCAGCGAGCGACTCGAGATCCCGGCCGACACCGTGATCTTCGGACACATTCACCGCCGCGGGCCGCTCGCTGATGACCCAGACGGAATGTGGACGCCGGCCGGCAGCGAGGGGCCGAAGCTACTCAACACCGGCTCGTGGGTTTACGACAGCGCGCTGGTCAGGCCGCCCGGCGCTGGGCAGAACGGATACCGCCCAGGCGGCGCCGTAATCGTCGAGGACGGCAGAGCGCCGCGCTCAATCGACCTGCTCGGCGGCGTTGCTGACGAGCTGCTTCGCGGCACCGCATAGAGCTTTTACTGCTGGCCTTCAGCAGCCGCTAAGCTTCGTCCGCAGTGAGCACGGCCAACGCCACAAACGACCAGATGGCGGAGCAGCTCGACCGCCAGTTTGAGCACTGGGGGCCGGATTTCTTCTGGCACCGGGTCCGTTGGAAAGCCGTCCGCGAACAGCTCCCTGCCACCGGCAGCTTCGGATTGGTTGACGTAGGCGCGGGGTCTGGCTTCGTCGGTGAGTACCTAAGCCGCGACCGCCCGTCTGCCACGTACTCGTTCATCGAGCCTCTACCAACGCTGGAGAAGAGGCTTGAAGCTCGTTGGGGGGCGGCGGCGAACCTCAAAGAAGCGAACAACTTTGGTGATTCACACTTCGTATGCACGCTCGATGTCCTTGAACACATCGAAGACGACGAGGCTTTCCTAAGCGACCTGGCGCAAAAGATGTCGCCCGGCGACAAGTTGATAATCCTTGTCCCTGCGCTCCAGTCGCTCTGGTCGCAGTGGGATGTCGAGCTCGGTCACTTCCGCAGGTACGACAAGGGGATGATCGAAGGTCTCGCTGCCGGCCTGCCGTTCAAGATCACCGAGCAGGCCTACCTTTTTCCGGAGATGCTGCCCGCGGCTTGGCTGCGGAAGCGCCGCGGGAATCAAGGCGGCGAGCTAGCCGACCCAAACAACCCTCCGGCGATCTCGTCAACGCTGAACCGGGCACTCTTTGCGGTAGCGTCGGCGAGCGAAGCGATGAAGCGGTTCACTCCGCGTGGGACCTCGCTGATGGCGGTTCTCGAAAAGAGCTGACGCGGTAGCAGGAAAGCCTTGGAAAAAGACGAAATCAGTTAGCTGCGCTTTACGTCCGCCGAGCCGTTCATTCTTGTGCTTGTGGCGATCGACCGACAGGTGATCTACGCAAGCAGTATCTCGCGGCGCGAGGTTCGCCGCCGGCAAGCGCGTCGCCGCGGAGATCTGCTCGGGCCAAGACTTGCTCTAGTTGCAGCATGCGGCGCTGGCTTCTCGATCGCTGTAATCGCCGTCCAGCAAATCTTCTAACGCAGCAGGAGCAGCGGTTCGGTCGTCGCAGGTTGTCGCGTCCTAGCAGGTAGAGTTGCGGAATTGTGATGGAGCTCTTCTGGTGACCGGCAACGAAGACGCAGGGCTGACCGCGGAAACGCTGCGGACTCGGATCCTAGAACTGACGGCTCAGTATCACGCTGCGGCTTTCCCAAAGGCTGAATTCATCGCTGACGAGAGCGCCGTTCTAGTCGCCGGCCGTGTCTTCGACGAGAAGGAAGTGGTCGCGCTGGTCGATTCTTCGCTCGACTTCTGGCTAACAACCGGCCGTTACGCCGCCGAATTCGAAAGACGCTTCGCTAAGGAACTATTCGGTCGCCGCCACACAACTCTCGTCAACAGCGGCTCTTCGGCGAACCTCGTCGCCTTCTCGTGCCTCACATCGACGAAGATGGGTAAGCGCCACGTCAAACCCGGCGACGAAGTGATCACCGTCGCAACCGGCTTCCCGACGACGATCAACCCGATCATTCAGAACGGCGCCGTCCCGGTCTTCCTCGACGTAGACATTCCGACCTACAACATTGACGTCACGCATCTCGAAGAGGCACTGAGTGAGAAAACGCGGGCCGTGATGATCGCCCACACGCTCGGCAACCCGTTCGATCTCGACACAATCACTGCCTTCTGCGAGGAACACGACCTCTGGCTGGTCGAAGACTGCTGCGATGCCCTGGGCAGCACTTACAACGGCAAGCCGGTTGGCTCGTTCGGTGATTTCGCAACCGTCAGCTTCTTTCCGGCGCACCACATCACGATGGGTGAAGGAGGCGCCGTCGTCTGCAACAAGGGCAAGTACAAGGTGCTTGCCGAATCGTTCCGTGATTGGGGCCGCGACTGCTGGTGCGAGCCAGGCAAGCAGGACACCTGCGGTAAACGCTTCGATCAGCAGTTCGGTGAGCTGCCAGAAGG
>CAMDLG010000149.1 GCA_945901565.1 Bifidobacterium breve
TCGGATGGATGTGACTCAGTCGAGTCGCCTGCGGCAGAGTCACTCCCAGACTCAGTAGTCCGGGATTGGCTTGTTGTCGTGCTGCCAGACGACCCCACCGTCGTCACCGTGTTGGTGACCGTGATCGTCCTTGTTGGCGCCAGCGAATCATCAAGCGAACGCTGGTGGTCGCTGAGTCCAATCGGCTGCGAGACGAGCTTGCTGGCCGCGAAAGTAACACCGGCAGCGATACAAAGTCCCAATAGGGCCAACACTGTCACTACTGCAGCTCTCGAAATCATGGTTCAAGCCTAGTCGGCGAATTGGAAAGCGCAGGTAAAACTTCGCCGGACGCAAGCGGCAATGAGATTGTGACTTCAGTACCGCCGCCAAGACGATTTTGGATCTCAACGTCGCCGCCCCAGCGACGCGCCAATTCTCGAACTATCGAGAGACCTAGCCCGGTTCCTGGCGGGCCGCTGCGGCCAGCGTCGCCGCGACGGAAGCGCTCGAATAGCAGGTCCCCAGCTTCGTCGCCAAGTCCAGGGCCTCGATCGGCGACTTGGAGCGCCCCGCCGCTGGCACCGAGCAGGAGCGGAGCGCCGGGCGCATACGCCAGCGCGTTCTCAATCACTGCGTCGAGCATCCGATCGACATCTGAGCGATGGCAGGCGAACTGGAGCTCCTGCGTTGCCCCTAGCTGAAGTTCGCAGCCAGCCTGTGCTGCAGCTGCGCTCCAGCGCTCTAAGGCGCCTTGGAGCGCGGCCAGCGAATCGGTCACGGCGAGCGGCGGTTTTCCTTCCCCGGCCTGGCTCAATTCGAGCAGCTCATTGACGATCAGCGCCAGACGGTCGACTTCGGCGATAGCGGCATCGAGCTCCTCGCGCTGATCCGGGTCGTTGCTCTGAGCCCGCGCCTCCTCGAGTCGCAGTCGCATCCCAGCGAGCGGCGTGCGGAGCTGGTGTGAAGCGTCGGCGACAAACTCGCGCTGCGCGCCCAGCAGCAACGAAAGCCGCTCGGTCATCGTGTTGAAGCTGACCGCTAGCGCGCGCTGCTCGGTGCTGCCCTCAACCTTGGCAGCCGCAGTTAGGTCACCTTCGGCGACGCGACGAGCCGCTTCGTCAAGCCGCACGATCGGCTTTGTGATGCGCCTAGCAATCACGGCCCCGGCGATTAGTCCGAGCACGATTACGAGTGCTCCGATCAGCGCCAACCCCAACCAAGCCCTGCGGATCGCAGCGTCGACCGCGCTAACGCTCTGTGTCACTCGGACAGCGCCGCCGGGCTTGGAGCCGGTGTATACCGGTACCGCGGTAGCGAGAATCTCAGAGCTGAGCGTCGTCGAGTAGCGGCGTGCCTGACTAACCTGACCGTCTAGCGCGGCTGCGATCTCGGGGCGATTGGCAAAGCTCGAGCCGATCTGCGCCGACTCGTCCGAATCAGCCAAGATTCGGCCGCGGCGATCAACGATGACGACGCGGCCGCTTACTGCGAACGCGGCAGTTGACGCGAGCGACTTGAGCCGCACCGCTTTTGGCGGATCGATGACCGACACGGCGCGGCTCGCAACGGCCTCCGCTTCCGTCCGCGCTTCGAGCCGTACCTCGGCGTCAACGCGGTCGCGCAGGCTCACCGCAAGCGGGACGATTAACGCAACTACGGCCAGCACCAGCACATAGGCCAGCGCCAGCAGCAGTCCACGGCGCAGCGTTATGAGTCGGCGCTCCCGTCGCCGCCGGCAAAGCGGAAACCGACGCCTCTAACAGTCTCAATCCAATACGGCTTATTGGCGTCGTCACCGAGCTTGCGTCGCAGCCAACCGATGTGTACGTCGAGAGTCTTTGTTGAACCGAACCAATTCTCATCCCAGACGCGCGTCATCAAGTCGTCACGGCTGACCACGTTGCCAGCGTTGCGCGCTAGCTCGTAAAGCAAGTCGAACTCTTTGAGGCTTAGGTCCAGCTCTTCGTCATTGAGAAAAGCGCGGTGCGTCGCAGGATCAATCCGCATCTCGCCTACGACAACCTGTTCGCCAAGAGCTTCGTCCTCAGCTCCGCTTGGCGCCTCGCTGCGACGCAGGACGGCGCGGATTCTGGCGACTACCTCAGCGCTCGAGAAGGGCTTGACAACGTAATCGTCGGCCCCAATCTCGAGCCCCACGATCCGGTCGGTCTCAGTGCCGCGCGCCGTAAGCATGATGATCGGCACGCCGGAGCTGCGGCGTATCTCTCGCGCCACGTCGCGTCCATCGCCGTCCGGCAGGTTTAGGTCGAGCAGGATCAAATCCGGGGCGTTTGAAGCGAACTCGGCCAGCGCGTCAGCGACAGTCGCGGCGACGGTTGGTGCGAAGCCTTCGCGGGTAAGGAGCTTGGCCAGCGGGTTGGATATCGCGCTTTCGTCTTCGACAACAAGGATGCGGGGACCGGTGAGGCTCACAGAGCCAGCCTACAGACGATTGTTGCTCTTCCAGCGGGCCCAAAAAAACCTTTACCAAACCTTTCCTTGCGTTTGCCGAGCAGTTTCACCCTCTAGCGCCACTCTCTAGCCATGTTCAATTTCTCTCGCACACAACTTGCAACCGGCGGAACGATTCTCGCCCTTGGTGCTCTCACAGCAGTCGCAGTTGGAGCCCAGAGCGATAATTCCGTCTCGACAGCCCAAAAGGCAATCCCAACCGAAGTTCGGACCGTAGTCGTGCATCGCACCGTCAAGGTGACGAAGCACCGCAAGCCGAAGAAGGCAGCTGTCAGCGGCTCGGCCGCCGGCGCAAGCCCGGCTAGCGGTTCATCCTCGAGCTATAGCTCAGGCACCTCGTACTCGAGCGCGCCGAGCAACGTGCCGGTCTCATCGCCATCTAGGCCTAAGCCAACACCGGTCAACACACAGACCAGCGGATCCGGAGGCGGCGGATACGGGGACGACGACAACGAAGGCGACGACGAGGGCGAGTACGAAGGCGACGACGAGGGCGAGTACGAAGGCGACGACGACTGATCGCCCCTTCCCTCTCCCTCTTACCTCTCACTCAACCACTCGAAAGACATCAGATCATGGAAAACCAGAACCAAACAACAAAGCCAAAGCCCCGTAAGCCAAAGACCAACCGCACTATTGTCCCGGTCTTCCTCGCGAGCGCCGCGATCTTCGCATCGGTTGCAGGATTCCTAGGAGTCCAGGTGGCGAGCGGTCAGGACCCGATGCTCGGTGCGAAGACCACGACCGCTCAAAGCAAGAACGTGATTATTCGCAAGGTCAT
>CAMDLG010000150.1 GCA_945901565.1 Bifidobacterium breve
AGCCGCGATTATGGATGCCTGCCCTGATCCCAGCGGCGATTTTTCGGCTCCTGCTGCGCTTGCCGCCTCAACCTACGCACCGAACCCCTATGGTGTGGTCGTCAGGGGCTGGTTCATGCCATCCCGGGATGAGCTCAACATTCTTGGTGTTTCCTCTGTTGGTGGGTTGACTCCCTATGCTTACTACTGGTCGTCGTCGCAGTACTTTGCGATCCGCGCGTGGTTTCAGGTCGTTGGTCACGGCGGCGGGAGCAACTGGCAGTTCATCGACGTCGGCAAGGACGGCACCATCCAAGTGAGGGCGGTTCGGGCTTTTTAACTATTTAACTATTTGCTGTTCAGCAGTTAGCTTCGCGCCCGTGAGGGCGCGAAGCTTTTCAGCTTGGAGAGTGGTTGTTGTGGCGCTTCAACACCTTTGCCGGCTTGACGGTCGCCGCACGGGTCACGCGTCGCGTAGGGCACGCTAAATCCGGCGCACCTTGGCAGCGACTAGCAGGAGGCTAGATGACCGCACGTTGGAACAATTCCTATACCCACGGGATTCCAAGAGGCCGCCAACAGGCCGATCGGTTAGCCAAGTCGGTACGCTTGAGCGGTCCAGCAACATCAACTCGAGAGGTCTTATCCCGCTATGCCACTACAGGGCCGTGAAGTAGTCATCGTTGAAGCCGTCCGCACGCCGATCGGGCGCGGGCACAAGGAGAAGGGCTACTACAAGGACACGCACCCGGCAGCGCTGCTGGCTCGCTCCTATGGTGAGCTGATGGACCGCACTGGAATGGACCCGCTCGAGGTCGACACCGTGATCGCAGGCTGCGTGCAGCAGTTCGGCGAGCAGGCCTTCAACATCGGCCGCAACGCGTGGCTACAAGAAGGGCTACCAATTGAAACTTCAGCAACAACGATCGACACGCAGTGCGGCTCAGCGCAGCAGGCCGTCGGTTACGGCGCGGCGCTGATCGCAACCGGCGTCCATGACGTCGTCATTGGATCCGGCGTTGAGCACATGGGCCACCTGCCGTTCGCGGCCGGGATGGAGACTCAGGACAAGTACGGCTTCGCCTTCACGCCTGAGCTGATGGCCAAGCACAACATCGTTGGCCAGGGCCTTGGCGCCGAGATGATCGCCGACCAGTGGGAAATCCCACGCTCCGAACTCGACGAGCTGGCAGTCCGCTCACACGCGCTCGCCAACAAGGCGACCGAGAATGGAAGCTTTGCCCGCGAGATGGTCAAGATCGAGATTGATGGCAACGTCCTGACGGTCGATCAGGGGATTCGCCCCGACACCAACATCGAGACTCTTAGCGCTCTGACGCCGGTCTTCAAGCCCGACGGCAAGGTGACTGCGGCCAATGCCTCACAGATCTCAGACGGCGCCGCCGCCGTGCTGATGATGACGCGCGAGAAGGCCGCTGAACTGGGTCTGACACCGCGCGCGATCATCGTTGATGAGACGAGCGTCGGCTGCGACCCAGTGAAGATGCTCGAAGGCCCGATTCCGGCAACGGCAAAGATCCTTGAGCGCAACAACATGACGATCGACGACATCGACTTCTTCGAGGTCAATGAAGCGTTTGCTCCCGTTGTTGCCGCCTGGGCGCGCGAGCACAACCCGGACATGGACCGCGTAAACGCGCGCGGCGGAGCAATGGCGCTCGGCCACCCGCTCGGTTCAACCGGCGCACGCCTGCTGACAACGCTGCTTCACGAGCTCGAGGATGAGGACAAGGAGTACGGCCTCGTCACGATGTGCTGCGGCGGCGGAATCGGCACCGGCACGCTGATCAAGCGGATTTAGAGCTCAGGCTCAGCTTCGCCGCCGGTGGCGCGTAGCGCCTCGGCGATCGGTTCAGATATAGGGGTCGATCTGTCGGCGACGTAGTCGTAGCCGACGAGCGCGCCCCATCCTTCGGCCAGCGTGCGGCCGTCGCTGTCGGAGGTCATAAGGAACTCAGTGCGGAAGCTTGAGCGCTTTAGCGCGCGCGGGCGGATGAAGGTCCGTACCTCCTCATCGAAGAGGCCGGGCGAGCGGTAGTTGATGTGCGCTTCGGCGAAGATCAGGCCGACCTTGTGCTCGGCCTCGACCGGGCTGTGCGAAGCGACCAAAGACTGAATGAAGGCGATCCGAGCACTCTCAAAGAAGCCGAGGAAGGCGACGTTGTTGAGGTGGCGCATAGCGTCGAGGTCGCCGAAGCGGATCCGGTCAACGTAAGAGAACGGCCAGCCTTCGCGTTCGGTTTCTACTGCCATTGAAAGCCGACGTCGCTCGTTGCGACCGGTAATGGGCTCGGCGGAAGTCCTGCCGCAACAACGGGCTCGTTGTAACCGACAGGTGCGACGTCGTTCGGGCCGTCTGGATGGAAGCACGAGGCGAGGTATTGGATCTGGCCGCGGCCGACACCCAGCTCAAACTGACCGCCGCCGTACATTGCGATGCCGCGCTCGTTGCAGGTGTCGTAGGCACGGAAGAGTTCGCTCAAGGGCCCAAAGCGTGACGGCTTAATGTTGACCATCGTCGGTTGGAAGGGCAGGGAGTCAATGTCAGCGACGGAATTGATGTTGGCGTCCCAAGTGATGCGGTCGCGGACGGTTTCAAGCACAGCGTCGATCTCGGGCGTCAGCTTTGGGTCCTCAATCCAGGTCCCCGGAACCGCCGCCAAAACTCGCTCGTAGAAGGCAGGGTCGGCGGGAGTATCGACCTCGGTTCCCTCATAGAGACCCTTGAAGTCGAGAACCACGGCGGCGCCGCTTTCAGCGACCTCGGCTAGCGTCGCTGCGTCCCAGACTGGCGTCGGGTCGAGCTTAAATTCCAAGCCCGGGTAGAGCGCAAGCCGCTGCTCAAGCGGCGCCAAGATCGCCGGCGGCTCGCCCAATCGCAGTGAGCAAACAAAGCGCAGCCGCGCGGGGTTCAAGCCGAGCCGCTCGTGCAGCGACTGACCGGCTTGACGCAGAGCAAGGTCAAGCGCCGCCGATTCGAAGCCCCAAATTCGGTAGTTGCGTGAGATCTCACGCAGCGGTTCCTGGGGGAAGAGGTCGAGCGCCTCCAGCGCTTCGCAGAAGCTGCCGAGCGTCCATTCGCCGGCCAGAGGTAGCGGCGCTCCCCAAGCCTGTAGCGCTTCGTGATCCTCATTGTCGTAGGTGACGTCCTCGCCGCTGCCAACCTGACCGCCGCCGCTGAAGTTGATCGTTGTTGTCATGCGGAGGAA
>CAMDLG010000151.1 GCA_945901565.1 Bifidobacterium breve
GGCGGGGAAGATTCTCAACATCAAACGAAGATGGAACAGCGAGCTCTTCATCAATGATTTCGTTACAAAGATCGATGCACTCGTCACAGATGTAGACGCCTGGACCAGCGATCAGCTTCTTGACCTGCCTCTGAGACTTGCCGCAAAAACTGCAAAGCAGCTGCTCGCTTGAATCGGTTGGACGCGCCATTGCTTTCCCCTTCGTCTAAACGCAGGCGCCGCCCAGCTAATGCTTGGCGATCACCCTGTCGATTATCCCGTACTCTGCAGCCTCTTCGGCCGACATGAAGTAGTCGCGTTCGGTGTCTCCACGGACCTTGTCGTACTCCTGGCCGGTGTGCTCCGCGAGGATGTGATCGAGTCGCTGGCGGACGTCGATGATCTCCTTGGCGTGGATTTCAATATCGGTTGCCTGGCCTTCAAAGCCTGAGCTGACCTGATGGATCAGGATCTTTGCGTTAGGCAGCGCCATTCGCTTGCCTGGCGCTCCTCCGGCCAGCAGCAACGCGCCCATTGACATTGCGATACCTACACAAATCGTTGAAACGTCAGGCTTGACGAACTGCATCGTGTCGTAGATCGCGAGCCCGGAATAGACCGATCCACCCGGCGAGTTGATGTAGATCGAGATGTCCTTATCTGGGTCCTGAGACTCAAGGTGGAGTAGCTGCGCAACGACGAGGTTGGCGATCTGATCGTCAACTTGACTGCCGAGGAAGATGATTCGCTCGTTTAGAAGGCGCGAGTAGATGTCAAACGAACGTTCTCCGCGTGAGGTCTGCTCGACGACCATTGGGACTAGGGGGCTCATGTTCCTCGCTTTGTTTCGGTCGGCTGGGTTGATTCCTCCCGCGTGCAACTTTGCTCGCAGATGGAGCAGTCAACACTAGCAACGGGGCGCGGCCGAAACGGCGCTTCAGGACGGGCTGGTCGCGACGGCGCTCTCGACGATCAGGTCGAGCGCTTGACGCTGCGAGAGCTCTTCGATCAGGTCGTCGAGGCGATTCGCTTTTTCAAGCCGATCGCGCAGCTTCTCGGGCGTCGTCTGTTCCTGAGCAGCGGAGCCCTGCAGCGCGGTCAAAATGTCACCATCGCCGGGCTGAATGTCCTCAGCTTCGATTACAGCCACCAGCGCCGCCTCGTGGCGCAAGCTCTTCTGCGCAGCCTCAGCGCTCTCCCCCAGCATTTCCTCTTCAGTGCGACCGGAGATCTGGAAATACATCTCGCGGCTGATGCCCTGCTGCGAGAGCTGATGGAGCATGCGATCGAGCAGCTCACTGGCGCGGGCATCGACCAGCGGCTGCGGCAGGCTGATCTTGGCGTTGTCGGCAACGGCGTCAAGTACGGCTTCGCGGAATTCCTCTTCAGCTCTATCTGAGTCCGCCTCAATCATCCGTGTCGCGAGGTCCTCACGCAGCTCGGCGATCGTCTCGAGCCCAGCGGCTTCGTTGGCGAACTGATCATTCAACTCTGGCAGGATGCGGCGCCGGATCTCGGTCGCGGTAACGGCGAACTCAGCGTCTTTGCCGGCCAGCTCTTCGGCCTGGTAATCCTCAGGGAATGCGAGCTGGACGGTGCGCTCGTCACCGGCCGCGATCCCCTCGAGCTGCTCTTCGAAGCCTGGGATCAATCGACCGGAGCCGAGCTCGATCAGCTGATCGGTTCCCTCTCCCCCTTCGAATACTTCGCCGTCGATCGAGCCTATGTAGTTCATTACGACGAAGTCGCCACTGGCGGCGGGCTCGTCGACGGCCTCGAGGCTTGCCATCTTGCCGCGGAGTTCTTCGATCTGCTCGTCGATCGCCTCGGGGGCGGCTGAAGCTTCGCGGCGCTCGACCTTAAGCCCCTTGTACTTGCCCAGCTTGGCAACCGGCCGCACGCCCACTTCGAAACTGAATACCAGAGGCTCACCAGCGGCCGGGAGTTCTCCTAGCTCAACTTCGGGCTGGCCGACAATCGCTAGGCGCGCGCCATCGACAGCTTCGCTGTACCAGTGACCGAGAGATCCTCGAATCGTTTCGTCGACGACGGCTTCGCGGCCGATGCGCTGAATGACTACTTCGGCTGGAATCTTCCCCTTGCGGAAGCCAGCCATCTTCATCTCTTTACCCATTGAACGGGCGGTCTGAGCGATCCGGCGATCGAGCTCCTCGAGAGGTACCTCGACCTCTACGCGTACGCGTGAATCGGCAAGCTCTTTTACGTTGCTAGTCACTGTGCTCATCGGCGGCACGATAGCGTCAGGGCGTGGCCAACAACCGCCAGCCCCTGCTCGGAAGGATTGAAACCTGGGTCGTGACCGGCCCCGTCGGCCACCTGCTCTCCGCCATCGGCGACTGGGCTGTACTGCTCTCGACGCTTGCGCGGAATCGAATTAAGAGCAGCGAGTAGATGCGCAGCGCCAACGCCGCTTCTAAGGCCGCCAACCTTCCCGGCTGCGAGCTGACGAAGTAGCCGCCAGCGGAAGGTGAGTGACGGGACTCGAACCCGCGACCGCCTGGACCACAACCAGGAGCTCTACCAACTGAGCTACACCCACCGCGCAGGGCGCAGTGTACGACTTGTCGCCGGCGTAGCAACGGCCGCGCCGCGATGCCCCCGCCAGGACTCGAACCTGGGACCTGCCGGGTAGAAGCCGGCCGCTCTAATCCAACTGAGCTACGGGGGCTTGGGTCGGCTAGCCGCCGACCGCTCACACAACCGTATCGGGCGCGGCGGGTGCGGCGCCGTTAATCTTGCCGACGGATGGAGGGGAACCCAATCACATTGGTCGCGCTACCGCTTGGCCTTGTCTTCATCATGTTCTCGCTCGGGATGGGCCTGATCAAGGATGATTTCCGCCTTGTGCTGACGGCGCCGCGTGGGGTCGTCATTGGGATGCTCAACCTACTGATAGTCGCCCCGCTGCTGGCTTTAGCGATCGCCACGCTCTTCAACCTGCCGCCCGTGCTGGCTGTTGGCCTAGTGCTGCTTGGCGCCGCGCCGGGAGGAACGATGGCCAACCTCTTGACTCACTTGGCGCGCGGCGAGACCGCACTCTCGGTAACGCTGACCGGTATCTCAAGCGCGCTCGCGGTCGTGACCGTCCCGCTCTACCTCTCGATCAGCTCGGCCTGGTTTGACCTAAGCGGCGTCGACAACGATGTTGAGATCGTTCCGATCGCTATTCGCGTACTGGCAATCACGCTAGTTCCACTGATCGCCGG
>CAMDLG010000152.1 GCA_945901565.1 Bifidobacterium breve
GTCATCAACGAACTCGAGCTTGGCGCCCAGCGCGCACAGATCGTCGCCAGCCTCTCCGGCGGTCAGCTTAAACGCGTAAACGTTGCGATGGAGCTCCTGACACGTCCGTCGCTCGTGTTCCTGGACGAACCGACGACCGGACTTGACCCGGCACTTGAGCGGCGAACCATGGAGAACCTGCGCGGCCTGGCCGATGGGGGCCGCGGTGTAATGGTCGTGACCCATGCGACGTCGAGCCTTGAGCTCTGCGATGCCGTGATCGTAATGGCGAAGGGAGGCAAGCTCGCCTACTGGGGCCCTTTGGCTGGCGCCCTCCGGAGATTTGGAGTCACCCGGCCAGAAGAGATCTATGAGGTATTAGAGGACGACAACGCTCCGGCCGACGTGCGAAGGGGCAAAGCGGTCGTCGAGCAGGAAGCGACGCCCCAGCAGACTGAGACAACCTCGCCCGGTTCTGGGTTCTGCGGGCGCTGCGGCGCCTCAGTTGAGAAGGACGATGCATTCTGCGGCAGCTGCGGTCAACCGATTATCGGTTTCTCTCACGAGCTGCCAGCCGGCGCCGGCACAGAGGCTAAGCGCTCAGGCACATTCCGTCAGCTCAAGGCGGTTCTCGGCCGCGGGTTCAAGCTGCTCTCACGCGACAGGCGCAACCTCCTGATCATGTTCGGTCAAGTGCCGCTGATTGCCCTCTTGATCGTCGGGCTCTTCAAGACCGATGTGCTCGAGAAGGTTGGAGGCAAGCCTGCCGCTGCATTGCAGCTGATCTTCATGCTCGTGATCGCAGCGATCTGGTTCGGAGCAATAGGGGCAGCGCGAGAGATCGTCAAGGAATCGTCGATCTATCTGCGGGAGACGGCAGCAGGGCTGCGGGCGCGCGTCTACCTCGCCGCGAAGTACGGGATCCAGACGCTGCTCGTGGGGATTCAACCGGCCGTGATGTTCGCGATCGTCATCGCGCTGCGCCCCACCGAAGAAACACTGCCCGTGCTGCTCATCTGCACCGGCGTGCTGGTTCTCACCGGGATGGTTGCCGCGGCGCTCGGACTGCTGATCTCGGCTTCGGTCAACACCGAGGAACAGGCAACTAGCCTGCTGCCGCTGGTGCTCATCCCGCAGCTCCTCTTCGCGGGCGCGATCGTGCCTGTAGCTGCGATGAGCGCACCTGTTGCGAGCCTCTCCAGCCTTGCATTCGCGCAGTGGTCGTTCTCTGGAGTCGGAATCGCTCTGGGAATGCAGTCACGGATCGCCGCCGACAAGGGATTCGCATCCGCCAGTCGCTACGGAACCGCCTTCTTCGGTCACTCCGTTGGGCTGTCGGTCGGACTGCTGTGCCTCTTTGCCGTTGCCTTCTTGGTCAGTGCCTGGCTGGTCCTCCGCGCACGCTCTGAGTAGCGGCCTAGACGTCCGGGCGCTTCGGCATCGAGCGCGACTTAACGCTCCTGATCGCGGCGTCAAGAGCGGCGCTCCACTCGGCCATCGTCGACGGCCATGAGCTGGTAATTGAATCGGAACCCGACTGGAAGTTCTGCCAGCCAGCCGACTGCCGGTAATCGTCCTCTGTGCCAACCATCTCTTCACCTAGCCCTTGACCTGCGGATTCAATCAGCGAAATTGATTCACCGAGAATTGAGACGAGCGAATCTTGTGAAGGTTGTACTCCCGGTGGAGCCGACGTGGCGCTCAGTTGGTCTCTGAGCTGAACGCGTGCTTCGTGCGCTCCGGCGAGATATTCGTAAGCGGCCTGATAGGTCGATCCGTACTGATCAACCTCAGCGGTCCACCGCTGAGTGTCGTCACGCAGAGCTTGGTACTGCTTGTCACCGGCTCTGACTTGCCCGCCGTACTGTGCGTAAGCGGAGATTTCAGCCTTCTGGCGCATCTGAGCTGCGTAAAGCCTGCGCAGCCATGGGCCGATCTTTCTGGCAGCAGCCTTGATCGTGTCGTCGAGGTGTTCCATCGGCACTTCGAGCTGCCTGCTGGTTGGAACGACCGTGTCGATTTCAGCGACGTCTAGTTCTGTTATCAACGGACGGACCAGCCCAATCTTCTTCTGCTCGATCGTTGCATCCTTGCGTGATGTCCTCCAGATCTTGAGCTTGCGGTCGCCCATTCCTTGGAGCTCCGCGAACGCTTCGAGGTAGCTGCGCTCCGCATTGAGGACGGCAACTGCGGGGCGAATGTAGTGGGGGTCGTTCGTTGCGTTGACTGCTTGTATCGAGGCATCGATCACCGGTAGCTGCAGTTCCGCGGTGCGGCCGGCAGCGCGTATCTCTTTCAGCTTCACGGATGAGTTGGTGAGCACTGCGATGTCGAGTACGACGCTCCTCGACGAGGCCAGTGCGTCGCGAACCTTGTCTGGCGTGGTGTCGAGCGGCCGGAGCACGATTACGACAAAAGCGATCGCGGCGACGAAGCAGATTCCACCAGCCGCGAGCAGCCTCTTAAAGGCCTGGGGGTTGCGATAGCGCCAAGGAGTTCCTTCGGGTGAAAGCGGGTCGTCTTCTTCTAGATCGACCTCGCCTAACGCGTCATCTCTCTCGAAGCTCTCTTCGTCGTCAGCATCGTCATTCTTACCGTTACGACGGAGCTTCATACTTCTGACCATAACCAGTTTGTGAATCGCGTGCCTTTTTCTATTTCAAGGTAGATTCCTCTCTGGAGTAGTTCGCAACCAACGCTGGACGGAAGAGGGAATGGCAAAACGCAGGAGGGGGCGCGGGCCTAAGAAGGGGCCTGCGGCGACAAAACAAGGCAGTTCAGCGAACGCTCCCGAAGCTGCGAGGGGACCGTCCTGCTCCGCCTGCGGCGCACCGCTGGCTACCGGCGAGAAGTTCTGTCGACGGTGTGGTGCTGCAGTAGCGCTGAAGAAGAAGCCAGTCAGTGATGAATCACCCGCCAAAGAGACTGCCGATAAGCCGACAGAGGCCGTGCCCTCTGCGTCAGTCGTAGCCGCGACGGAGAAACCCGAGACCAAGTCAGAAGCGAAGACAGAACCGAATCCGGGCAAGTCGCCAGCGGCTTCAAGCGATTCCCGGCCTTGGCGCAAGTTCGCGTTCGCTGGTGCGATCGTCGTCGTCGTCCTTGTCGCCGCGGCGGTAATCGTTCTCAACTCGACCGGAAGTTCAGGTTCAGCCGCGAACGAGGCCGACATCT
>CAMDLG010000153.1 GCA_945901565.1 Bifidobacterium breve
ATTAAGATCCCGAGGAATTCGGTCGGGGCAGCTCAGATCAAGAAGAACGCCGTCACCTCCGCGAAGATCAAGAAGAACGCCGTCACCTCAACGAAGGTGAAGGACCGCTCACTGCTTGCCAAAGACTTCAAGGCCGGGCAGATTCCCGCTACCGCACTCTTCGTCGCGGTTGGCCAAGATGGTTCGTGGCAACCCGACCGGTCGAGCGACATCAGCGGGGTCAGAAGGAACGGTGTCGGCGACTACGAGGTATTCATGCTCGCGGACCTGACGAAGTGCACCGCAGTTGTCGGCGCAAGCTCAGTTGGCCAGCACGCTTACTTCGCCACCGCGAACATCCTCGATTCGAACTCGGTCGAGGTCCGCGTTCACGACGCCGCTGGCATTCTTGTGGACGGCGAGTTCAGCCTCGCAGTGTTCTGCAAGTAGCGCTAAGCGGAAGTAATCTCGGCCGCCATCTCGTCGAAGACGGAGACGAAGGCGTCTACTGCGGTGTCGTTATGCGCGACCGAGAGCGTCCACTCTTCTTCGCGGCCCGGGGTCATGAAGATGCCGCGGTTCATGTTGAAGAGCCAGGCCAGGTCGCTCAGTTCAGGGTCCTGGTTCTCCTTGAACGATTCGTAGTCAACGACCTTGACCGGCGAGAAGGTGACACATCCCTTGGAGCCAACGCCGACGCTGTAGCCGGAGAGGTTGTAGCGCTCAATCACGTCAGTGCAACCGGCCATCAGGCGGTCGTTGAGGTGGTTGAGGTGAACGTAGGCGTCGGCGGTCAGAACCTCTTCGAGGTTGGCGCGTGCTGCTGCCATCCCGAGCGGGTTGCCGTTGTAGGTGCCTACTTGGTAGACGCTGCCGTCGGCAACGCAGGCCATCACTTCGGCGCTGCCGCCGATTGCGCCGACCGGCAGGCCTCCGCCGAGCGCCTTGGCGAGCGTTACGAGATCGGGCTTTACGCCGTAGAGCTCGGTTGCGCCGCCCGGGGCGATGCAGAGGCCTGTCTTGACCTCGTCGAAGATCAGGACGATGCCGTGCTTGCGGGTCAGCTCGCGAACGTCGTCGAGATAGCCCGGCTCGGGCAAGACGACGCCGAGGTTCATCATCGCCGCCTCCATGATCACGCAGGCCGGAAGGCGGTCTTCCTTCTTCAAAGCCTCGATCCGGTGCTCCATCGCGTCAACGTCGTTGAAGGGGACGGCGACGGTCATGTCGACGATCGCCTGCGGGATGCCTGCCCCGTAAGGGAGCGAGGCGAGGTTGTTGCGGTCGCCGATCTCGTCGTAAGCGACGCCGATCGAGACCATCACGCCGTCGTGATGGCCGTGGTAGGAGCCGAAGATCTTCATGATCGTGTCGCGGCCGGTGTGGGCGCGGGCGATCCGGATCGCGTCCATCGTCGCCTCAGAGCCTGAGTTGACGAAGCGCCACTGCGGCAGCCCCCAGCGGCGGGTGAGCTCCTCGCCGACGATGATTGCGTCCTCTGTCGGGGCAGCGAAGTGGGTGCCGTCGGCGTAGCGGTCACGGATCGCGCGGCCGATCTCCGGGTTGGCGTGGCCCTGAACCATCGAACCGAAGCCGTTGTGGAAGTCGTACATCTCGTTACCGTCAACGTCCCAGACGTTGCAGCCCGCGCCGCGCTCCAGGTAAATCGGCCACGGATTGCGCAGCTGGTAGGAGGATGCAACGCCGCCGGAGAGGCTCTTCGTCGCGCGCTGGTACATCTGCTGCGACTGCTTCGTTGAATCGTTGAGCCGCTGCTCTTCGCGGGCCGTCAGTTCGGCGATTCGACTGCGGTCGAGTTCCACTGCGGTAGGTACTGCCATTTGTTGCCTCCGGGGTCTGAGCGTTTCTCGCAAAGAGTCTAACGAGCAAGCGCCGTGATGGCTCAAGCAGCGGTTGCCGGTTGCATAGTAACCAACCTTGTGGTACAAAAACTTCTGATGAGTAAGCACATAAGTCCAGCGTTAGTCATCGCTGTAGTGGCGCTTTTTGTTGCGCTCGGGAGCGCCAGCTATGCAGCGATCAAGCTCCCGAAGAATTCGGTCGGGCGGCCGCAAATTCAGAACAATGCGATCAACTCAGCCAAGGTTGCGGACAAGTCGCTCAAGGCAAACGACTTCAAGGCTGGTCAATTGCCGAAGGGGGCAACTGGCCCACGTGGCCCTAGCACTGCCTACTCCACATATCGCGACCTGATCTCACCGCCGCCACTCGACAAGGGGACCGAAACAACAGTAATGGTACTCCAAGTTCCGGCTGGCGAGTACGTAGCTTTTTCAAAACTAGTTCTCGACACGACAGGCGCCTCTGGCACTGCTACATGCACACTCGCCAGTGACACCGACTACGACGCAACGTTTGTGACGGCCGCTGGCGTCGGCGGATATCCCTGTTCGAACATGGTCACGCATAAGTTCACCGATGAAGGCGCTTTCATACTAAAGGTCAGCACGCCTGCGTCTCCGGCTGGATCAATGCGCGCGGGGAACGGAAAGATCATCGCCGTAAAGGTTGATGACGTCCAGAACGTCGCCTGCTGCGGCTAGTTAGCAGCAGGTCGTTTTAAGCGATAGCGACGATCGCGTCGATCTCGACCTGCGCGCCCTTCGGCAGGGCCGAGACACCGACCGCGGCGCGGGCCGGTGGCTCGCTGGGAAAGAACTCGGCGTAAACCTCGTTCACTGATGCGAAGCCGGCTATGTCGGTCATGTAGACGGTGCAGCGAACCGCGTCGTCAAGCTTCGCGCCGGCCGCCTCACAGACGAGCTGAAGGTTCTCGAGGCAGCGGCGCGCCTGCTCGGCGGGAGTGTCGCCAACGATTTCGCCAGTTGCTGGGTCGAGCGGGATCTGGCCGGAGCAGAACAGCAGCCCCCCGGCCTGAACGGCGTGCGAGTAAGGGCCGACTGCGGTCGGTGCTGACCTAGCGTCAAAAGTCCTTCTATCACCCTTAATAACTTCTAGGCTAGCGTTCTGAGCGTGACAAATGCGTTGAAAGCCGAAACTTCCCCCTACCTGCTCCAACACGCCGAGAATCCGGTTGACTGGTTGCCGTGGGGCGAGGAGGCGCTCGCCCGCTCGCGCGAGCTCGGTCGGC
>CAMDLG010000154.1 GCA_945901565.1 Bifidobacterium breve
CGGTGCTGCTGATTGGCGACGTCGCGTTTGCCCATGACATCGGCTCGCTGCTCAGCGCGCGCCGCCTCGCCGCACCGCTGACCATTGTCCTAGTCGACAACGAGGGCGGCGGGATCTTCGACTTCCTCGAGGTATCCGAGCAAGAATCCTTCTACGCGCAGCACGTGCTCACGCCGACTCAGCTCGACTTCGCCGCAGCCGCAAAAACGTTCGGGCTGCATCTGCTGGAGCCGTCGACACTAGATGAGTTTGCGGCGGCGCTCGATTACGGCGTGTCCAGCGATGGAACGCAGTTAATCCACTTGCGCACCGACAGAGAAAGTAACGTCACGCTGCACGCAGAGATTTGGAAAGCGGTAGCCAAGGCCTTGGCGCGTTAGGAAGCCAGAACGGGCAGCAGTGCCGCGAGCTTCACTTCGGTTTCGGCGAGTTCAGCAGATGGATCCGAGCCGCTGACGACGCCTACGCCGGCGTAGCAGCGAGCGATCTTGCCGCCAAGCAGCGCGCAGCGCAGAGCTACACAGAACTCTCCGTCGCCGTTTAGGTCGCTCCAGCCGACCGGGCCGGCGTACCAGCCGCGATCGAGCCCCTCTAGGGCAGGAATGAGCGGTGCAGCGACTGAGTGCGGTTCGCCGCCGACGGCTGGTGTTGGATGAAGCACCCCGGCTAGCTCAATCGCGCTGATCTGACTTCTCAGCTGCGCTCGAATCGGCGTGGCCAGGTGCTGAATATTTGCCATCTGGGCAATCACGGGCTCATCCGGCGCCGTTACCCAAACGCTCAGCGGTTGCAGCGTTTGGACGATGCGTCGGACGACGATCTGCTGCTCCTCCCTGTCCTTCGCGGAGCGAAGCAGTTGCTCTCCAAGGTGACTATCAACAGCGGGGTCAGCGCTGCGGCGTGTTGAGCCAGCGAGTGCAAGGGTTGCGGCGCGCATCCCTTCTCGGCGGACTAGCAATTCGGGACTGGCGGCGATTAGGGTCTGGTCTCCGCGCCCCACGGCGAAGACATGACAGCCGCTAAAGGCTTCTCGAAGGACTGAGAAGATCGCAGGCGCCGAGAATGGCTGCGCTGAGTGGATCTGAACCTCCCGCGCTAGCACGATCTTCTCGAGCTCTCCGGAATTAATCCGGGAAAGCGCCGCAGCGACAGCTTCCTCGTAATGCTCGGGCGGCATCGTGCCTAGGACGCTGCTGCTGTGGGATGGGTCTGGGTCGAGCATTGGCAATGGGCCGTCACGCAGCGACGCGGCCCGCGCCACCAGCCGTGCACAGATCTGCTCCGGATCATCATCCGGGCGCACTACGGCCGCCAATGTCATCGACCTTGCCTCTCCGCGGCGAGAGAGGGCGACCTCGGGGACCAGAAGCGAGGCCGGTGCGAAACCGTCCCAATGCGGAGCGGTACCGCCATCGTCGGCGAATGCAAAGCCGCCAACTGCGACCGGGCCGCTGCCCGGCGTTCCCCCCGGTGAATCACATTGCGCGCTGCCGGCCAGCGCAGCCCAAGCCTTGGCGGTCTGCGCGAAGCGCGTAGGGCCTGATGCTTCGATCTCCTTGGCGCAGCCGAGTGCGGCAAGCGCTGCGCCATCACGATCAGGCTGCTCGAAACAGAACCATGGCTCGTCGGCTTGCCTCGATGCGACGACGACGGCACTTGGATCGGTCATTGCAGGCAGATCGACGGTTACCGCGGCGAGAACCTCGCCATCGCGGCCGCGGCGAGCCACTTTTGCAGCCGCATTGAGGTGCGACAGCAGCCGCGCAGTGTCCAAGTCGGAGAGGGCGAACGCTGCTTCAGTCTGCGAGCCTGTTTTCGTCATTCGCTCTATGTACGGATCTGGGCAGTCGTCGCGACCGCTGACGCGCCTTAAGTCTCGTCGCGCCCGCGAGCGATCGCGATTTCGCCGGTCCGCATCATCTCGACCAAACCAAACGGCCCCAGCATCTCGTCGAAAGCCGTGATCTTTTCGGTCGTCCCGGTTACTTCGAAGATCACAGATTCTTTGCTGACGTCAACAACCTTGCCGCGAAAGATGTCGCAGATCTGCATTACTTCGGCGCGCTGCGGCCCATCTACCGTGACCTTGAAGAGCGCAAGCTCACGGGCAAGGCTGTCGTCCGGCTCCAGATCACGAATCTTGATGACGTTGACGAGCTTGTGGAGCTGCTTCGTCACTTGATCGATCGGATGCAAGGCTCCGTCTACGGTCAGCGTGATCCGTGAGATCGCGTCATCGTCGGTGGGCCCGACCGCGAGCGTGTCGATGTTGAAGCCGCGACGCGTGAAGAGTCCAGCGACGCGCGTCAGCACGCCAGGCTTGTTCTCGACCAAGATCGAGAGGACGTGCTTGCGCCCGCTACGAACCCCAACGCTGGCATGAAGCTGGTCAAGGCTCAGCGTTTCAGATGTTCCGCTCTCGGAGTTCATCAGCCGACCATGTCGCGGGCTGGCATTCCAGGGGAGATCATTGGGTAGACGTTTTCCTCTTCGGTCACCCGAACGTCAACGACGACCGGCCCGGGGGTCGCGATTGCAGCCCTGATGTCATCGACGAGCGTCGTCTTATCTGTGAGGCGAATTCCAGTTGCACCATACGCCTCTGCGAGCTTGACGTAGTCGGGGAAATCACCCATATCGACGTGCGAGTAGCGCTTCTCCCAGAACAGTTCCTGCCACTGGCGAACCATCCCGAGGCAACCGTTATTCATGATCAGCACCTTGACGTCAATGCCCTCCTGCGAGCAGGCGGCAAGCTCTTGAATGTTCATCTGGATCGATCCATCGCCGGCGATTAGGACAACGTCCTGATCCGGGCAGCCGACCTTGGCCCCCATCGCTGCAGGCAAGCCGAAGCCCATCGTCACAAGGCCGCCAGAGTTAATCCAGCGGCGCGGCTCGGGGAAGTGGTAATACTGCGCGGTCCACATCTGGTGCTGGCCTACATCGGAGCAAACTATCGCGTTGCCCCCTGTCGCCTCGTAGACCGCCTCGACCATGAACTGCGGCCGAATCTCGTTGTCTTCGGTGTCGCTGTA